>QHYQ01000194.1 GCA_003224175.1 Acidobacteriota bacterium | reverse complement strand
CCCTCGCGTTTATTTTTATGTGGGGAATCTCTGGAATTTATCTTTCTTGGCCAAGCCCTTTTAATGACCTCGTCGACTTTTTTGACGCGCAGCAGTCGAGAGATCTCCGTTTCGGCGATCAGGTTTTGGCTTGGCTCGCGCGGCTACATTTCGGCAGATTCCCTTCGCTTCCCTTGAAGCTCGTGTGGACTGTTTTCGGACTTGTGCCGGTAGCTTTACTCATTACCGGCGCTTTAATGTGGTGGAATCGAGTGCTCGGACCGTGGTACAAGCGAAGTCTGGCGGAAAAAAGGCAACTACAGGTACAGAGGCAGCCCCATGCTCCTGACTCGGCTGCCGTCTACGATTCTCACAGCACCTGATGCTAGCCGCGACGGCACGCACAGCCTATTAGCCAGCGAAGCGGTCTTTGAAACGCGATCTCAGCGCAACAGGCGTGATCTTACCAGCGCGGTTCTCTCGGCTGGCGAGCCGAGTCCCGATAATCCTCGGTCGAATATCCACCACGGCCACGTGATCCCCCAGATCCTCTTCCCCCGCCGCCGCGCGGGCCGAAACTGCCGCGAGGACCTCCGCGTTCCGGTTTGGGAGTGGCTTCATTCACCCGCAGCGCACGGCCGGCAACTTCCTTGCCGTTGAGTTCACTCATTGCTTTGGCGGCTTCATCGTCCTTGGCCATTTCGACGAAAGCGAATCCACGTGGCTGGCCCGTTTCCCGATCATTCACAATGTGGATGCGAGTGATTTGCCCGAAAGGCTCAAAGAGGGCGCGCAAATCGGCTTCCGTCGTCTGGAAACTCATATTGCCGACGAACAGATTCTTCATGTTTGACCTTTCAAACCCTTTCTGACCTACATACGCTTCTTTTGACTCGAGATGGGCCTCCGACGGCCATCTTTTTCTGTTGGAGGCAATTGAGTTCCCATCCCCGGTTTTGCCGGGGATGGGAAACGCGTAAGGCCATTAGGATTAGAGGGCGGTAACGTTCGTTGCCTGCAGGCCCTTTGGACCCTTGGTGACATCGAACTCAACCGCTTGCCCTTCGGTGAGTGACCTGTATCCATCTCCCTGAATGGCGGAGAAGTGCACAAAAACGTCCTCACCCGATTGCCGCTGGATGAATCCGAATCCCTTGCTGGCATTGAACCACTTAACTGTTCCTTGTTCTTTCACTTAATTTTTCCTTTTTAACTGAGCTGTCTGATGCGTCTCGAGCGCCCTCAGGAGAATACGAAAAGGGGCTGCAAGTTGTATTGAACTCGCAGCCCCTCTAAACAAATCTAAAGGTTTTACAAGAGCAACAAACGCAAACGCATTATAGCACAGATTGAGGCCGCGTGAATTCTAATCGCGAAACTGCTGTGGAGTAGCGAGGGATGTGGGGCTGCAATGGGTTCAGAACAAACGGCAGTTGCTAGCACCAAACTCATCGGCCTTGGGTCACTTAGCTTGATCCAATGGATTCGCGCTCATCTGCGCATCGTCTGCGTGATCAATGAAATTCGTGACCTTAGAAACGAAATCCTCTGGATATTCTCGAAAAGGAAAGTGCCCGGCATTATCTACGATCGTTATTCTAACGTGCGGATTTTTTTTCGCGATTGCGTCATACAGCGCCTGGCCATTAGCGATCACGGCGGAGGGGTCGTTACGTCCCCAATAGATCAGCACGGGCACCTCCAGCACACCTTCTTTCCGGATGCGCTCATACCATTCCGCTTTCCATTTATGGAAACCTTCCGCCGTCGCAAGTTCGCCACCGGCTCCAGCCTTTAATCTCGCCACAGTTTCCTGTGACTTCGGCAGCAGCGACATGTATTTGCCCGCCATGAAATATTCGTCATCGAAAGCCTGGTCGGGTAGAAAGGTGAGCGCGCGCACACGGCACTTCCACTCCTCCCAGTTCGGCTCCTTAGGACACCTGCTGAGAGCCTCCTCACCCTTGGTAGGGCCTTCGGGAGCCGCCGTGTTGCTATCCACGATTACGAGATCTCGTACAACTTCCGGGTGTTGCAGAGCCAAAAAGAAAACGCAACCGCCTCCGCGTGATTGTCCCACCAGATGTACCATCCCGAGCTTCATGACCCGAATGAAGTCATAGATATGGTCCACTTCGCCCTGGATGTTGAGTTCGTTATCGTCCTTGGGATTGTCAGTCATTCCGGATCCGAGTTTATCGGGCGCAAAAACGTGAAATCGTTTTGCCAAGAGAGGAATGTTTTTCGACCAAACGTTGGCGCTGGAATGTCCCGACCACCCTTCCCCATGAACTAACACCATCGGCTCGCCGTCGCCCATTTCGTAGTAGCGCGTGCGAATGCCGTTTACTTCTATAAATTGCGCTCTCAGTCCGGCAACTTCGCCATTCGTCGTAAGCTCCGCGCGCGCGCTCCCGGCGCCGAAGACCGGGAGCAACAGGGCCAGCGCAAGGCCCGTGAATAGGAGTTGCCGACTTGAGTCCAGACGTCCCTGCCCGCCGAACCTTGAGAAACTTTGTCCACCGATTCTCATCTTTGGCGCTCCCGATTTGCCTTGGCCGCTTGTAACATTTAGGGTTCTACTGCGCAAGACGTGCTTTCTGCTTAAGTGCCTATGAATTCAGCAGGTGGAAATTCCGCTCTCGTTACCAAAACGAACTCTGGCGTCCGCTCGCATGGCCTACGCCCAAGTAATTAATGTAGGTTGCCACGCGATTTACGGTGAACTCTCGATTCCTCGAAAGCCTCTCTTTTCAAATACTCCCATCAGCGGGAACTTCACCAGAGTCTTTCTCGATTGGTGAAAGCCCCAAGGAGATAAACATGAGGATAAAGAAATCCCCCGTCATGACCCTCGTGTGCCTCGGCATACTGATTTTTGCGGGTTTGGGCTGGGCCAAGACCTACCATTTCGCCTCCACAAAGATTGACCCCTCGGCAACGGGTGATGTCGATATCAGCAAAGACAAAAACGGTAACAGCAATGTCAACCTTCGGGTCGAACATTTGGCGAAGCCTGGGCTGCTCACTCCGCCCGCAAATTTTTATGTCGTTTGGTTCCAGCAATCGGGAGACAATCCCGAAAATGAAGGACAACTCCAGGTCGGCAATGATTTCAGAGGGCAGCTAAAGACCACGACGCCGTTGCACAATTTTGATATTTTCGTGACTGCTGAATCTGACCCAACGGCTAAAACTCCCTCGGATCAAATCGTCCTGCGCGCCACCGTGCACGAGTAGCTGCGCCACGCCACAAGCCAGGGAATCGGATCCGCCAACCGGGAGGATTCGATGACGAGAGGACACGTCCGAGCTTCTTGAGATCGGCCACGAAGCGCGTCATCTCTGCGCGCCGCGTTTCGTCATCAGGTGCCCGCAAGATGGACGATCGATGAACCTGTGGGGCAATCAGAAGGGCGCCCGATTCCGTGGCTTGCGCCTAGTCATGCCTTTATGATGCTGCCAGCAGTTGACAATGGCACTAGATCCTGCCAGAATTGCCAAGGCGAATAAAAAGCGAATTAAATAGCGCTCGTCCCCGGCTCGCCCTCCCAGGTTCACCATGGCTGTAAACGTTGCTGCTTTGCGCTCTCAACTCGAAACCGCTCTCGCGGGACGCGTCCCGGCGCCCTTTGCGCGTCGTTCTATTCAGGTCGAAACCGCTCCTTTTAATATCGCGGAAATCGATAAGCTCACTGGCGGTTTGCCTCACGGTGGTCTGACAGAAATCTCTGGCCCTTTCTCTTCCGGCCGCGCCACGTTATTGCTTTCTGCCTTGGCTTCCAGAACCGCTCATGCACACGTATGCGCTCTTGTGGATGGCCGGGACAACTTCGATCCTTATTCGGCCGAAGCCGCCGGCGTAAAGCTGGAGCGATTACTTTGGGTGCGCTGCCGCAATATCGACCAGTGCCTGCAGGCTACGGATCTTCTTTTGCAAGGCGGAGGCTTTGGCCTGATCGCTCTTGATCTGAGTGTTCTCCCTCCGCAAGCGGTTCGTCACGTCCCGCTCAACGTCTGGTTTCGTTTTCGGCGTGCGGTAGAAAACACGTCCACGATTTTGCTTCTGCTGGACCAGGAGTCGAACGCGGGGAGCTGCGCATCTCTCGCTTTACGGCTAGGTTTGGAATCCTCTCGCTGGGCGGCACCCCAGACGCAGCGAACGCTTTTTTTCACAAGTTGCTGCGCGTGTTTGTTCGGTGGCTCACAACTTCATGTCGAATTGGCTCATTCTCGTCTGAAATCAGCAACGGGGGATCACAAAGCGCAGAGCTTCACGCGCATGAATGCAACGAGCCATGTCGCAAATTTCAGAACCAAAACAATGTGGAGTGACTTCAGAGAAACAGTTATTGAAACGAAATGAGCCCAAACACGCGAGGGGATTTCGTTTGTCATTTTTCCATTCGGCTCTTTTATGGCTTTCGCTTCCATCTACGTTCCCGATTTTTCGATACAGGCTGTGGTACGCACCGAATTGGCCCTCCAGCAGCAGCCCATCGCGCTTGTAGACGGATGCCCGCCGCTCGAGAAGGTTGTGGCCGTAAACCAAGCCGCGGCGCGAGCTGGACTCGGCTTGGGCATGACCAAATCTCAGGTCCAGCAATTTATTCCGATCGCAATCCGGCTGCGCTCCCGCGTACAAGAACAGGCCGCGCATGCAGCCTTGCTCGATCTCGGCTGGTCGGTTTCTCCGCGCGTCGAAGATACGGCCGCCGATTCGATTGTGGTTGATCTCGCCGGGCTCACTCGCCTATTTGGTTCGGAAGAAACGATTGCCAATCTTCTGGCAAAGCATGCTTCTGATTTAGGCCTGATCGTTTATGTGGCAGTCTCTTCCAATCTGGAAGCAGCGCTGCACGCGGCACGAGGGTTTCCAGGCATAACGGTGATCCCGCCAGGCGAGGAATCCAAGCGTCTCGGCGCACTGCCCGTCCAGGTGTTTTCTCCGCCCGCCGAAATTATCGAAACTCTCGAGCGCTGGGGCGTGCGCACCTGCGACGCTTTGGCCAAACTCCCTCTTCTTGAACTCTCCGAACGGCTGGGACAGCAAGGCGTTCAGCTCCATCAATGGGCTAACGGCGCAAGCCTGCGTTCCATGATTTTGGCCGAGCCGAAACTTTGTTTTGAGGAAGAAATGGCGCTCGAATACGCCGTCGAGGAACTCGAGCCACTGACTTTTCTGCTGGGGCGGCTGCTCGATCAATTGTGCGCACGGCTCTCGGCACGCTCACTGAGCGCCTGTGCCATCCATCTGCTATTCGAGTTGGATGCTTCCTGTGACAATGAATCTTCGCCGCCCCAAACTCCCCCCGGGCGCTTGGACGAAACGAAAACGTACGAAAAGCTTCTCACCTTGCCCGTACCAATGTGCGATTCCAAAATGCTTTTGAAGCTGCTCCGTCTCCATTTGCAATCCGATCCCCCGAGCGCCCCGATTGTGCATATTTTTTTGGCTGCCGATCCTGCTCCACCGCGTGTGATGCAAGAAGGGTTATTCCTGCCCTCTGCTCCCGATCCTGAAAAGCTGGAGCTTACAATTGCGCGCCTCGCAAACGTGGTAGGCAATTCTCACGTGGGCTCGCCTCGTTTAATCGATAGCCATCGTCCCGATGCTTTTCAAATGTGCCGTTTCATGCCTCCGCGCGACGCGCCGCGGATTTGGCAAAAAAGTACCGGCGTCCTTGGAAAGTGTGGACCTGTGACGGCTTTCCGCGTTTTCCGCCCCAGTCCACGCGCAAAGGTGACATTACGCGAGGGGCGTCCGGTGCATATTTCTTTTTCCACAATGCATGGCGAAGTGACTGCCGCCTCCGGGCCGTGGAGCACTTCCGGAGAATGGTGGCGTGAAGATGCCTGGCATCGCGAGGAATGGGACGTTGAGATCAACCGGCTATCCGTATCGAGCACAAATGCAATTGAAAAGTCGCCTTCAGCGGGGCCGCCAAAAGGCGTTTACAGGATCTATTACGACCTCATGCGCAAAGCTTGGTTCGTGGCTGGAATGTACGATTGATGTATACCGAACTTCACGCGCGTTCCGCTTTCAGTTTCCTCGAAGGCGCTTCCCTCCCGGAAGAATTGGCCGGCGCTTGCGCCGAACAGGGCATGGGAGCTATGGCCCTCCTCGATCGCGATGGCGTGTATGGCGCTCCCCGTTTTCATCTGGCCGCCAAGAAGCATTCTCTCAAAGCGCACATCGGTGCGGAGATCACCTCATCCGCCGGCTGGCGCTGCGTCTTGCTCGTCGAGAGCCGTGCCGGATATCAAAATCTTTGCCGCCTGATTACTCACATCAAATTGCACGCGAAAAAAGGCCAAGGCCGCATTGCCGCGGAAGACCTCGCCGGGCGCGCTGCCGGCCTGATTTGCCTCACAGGCGGCGAAGAAGGGCCGCTGGCGCATGCGCTCAGGCTAGGAGGAATGGAACAGGCTACACAGTGCGTTCAGAAACTCTGCCATCTTTTGGCCGTGAGAATGTTTACATTGAACTGCAGCGGCATTTCTGCCGCGAGGAAGAAGCGCGCAATCAGGCGGCACTGGGGATCGCGCGCAAATTATCGTTGCCTCTGCTGGCCACCAACGGAGTGTGCCATGCCTTTCCCCATCAGCGCGAAGTTCTGGACGTCTTTACCTGCATTCGCCACCATCACAATTTGAATACCGCCGGACGCCTCTTGGCGCTCAATTCCGAACGCCATCTGAAATCGCCTGCAGAAATGGAGCTCCTTTTTTCGGATCTTCCTGAAGCTATTGCCAATACACAGATCCTGTCGTCTCGCCTGCAATTTACTTTGAAGGATTTGGGCTACCAATTCCCGAAATATCCTGTGCCCGAAGGCCAGTCGCAAATGCAATTCCTGCGCGAGCGTACCCATGAGGGAATGATTACGCGTTATGGATCTCACGACGCCACCGGCAATGAACGCGCGCGCAAGCAGATAGAACGCGAATTGGACCTGATCGACAAGCTCGATCTCCCTGGCTATTTCCTGATCGTATGGGATATCGTCCGCTTCTGCCGCGAACACAATATTCTCGTGCAGGGCCGCGGTTCCGCTGCTAATAGCGCCGTGTGTTACGCGCTGGGCATTACTGCCATTGACCCCATCGGCATGGACCTGCTTTTCGAGCGATTTCTTTCCGAAGAACGCGGCGAATGGCCGGATATCGATCTCGATCTTCCCAGCGGAGATCAGCGCGAACGCGCCATTCAATACGTCTACGAACGCTATGGAAAACTAGGCGCCGCCATGACCGCCAACGTGATCACCTATCGCGGCCGCTCAGCGGCTCGGGAAATCGGCAAAGCCTTATGCATTGAACCGGAAATCCTGAATCGTCTGGCCGGCCTGGTGGGCACCTGGGAATATAAAGATGCCAATGACACACTGGCGCGCCAATTTCACGATGCCGGCCTCGATGCCCGCCATCCGTTGATTCGCAAATTTTTTGATCTCTGCGTGTTGGTCCAGGATTTGCCGCGCCATCTAGGGCAGCATTCCGGCGGGATGGTGGTTTGCCAAGGGCAGCTCGATTCGATTGTTCCGCTCGAGCCGGCCACTATGCCCGGACGTGTAGTGGTGCAATGGGATAAGGAAGACTGCACCGATATGGGCATTGTGAAGGTCGATTTGCTCGGCTTAGGCATGATGGCTGTGCTTGAAGATTCACTGACAATTATCACGCAGAACTATGGCGAAGTGATTGACTTGGGACGTCTGCCCGCCAATGATCTCGCCGTTTATGACGCGCTGCAAAAGGCCGACACAGTCGGCATGTTTCAGATCGAAAGCCGCGCGCAAATGGCTTGCTTGCCGCGCCTGCGGCCCAAATGTTTTTACGACATCGTGGTGCAAGTCGCCATCATCCGGCCCGGACCTATCGTGGGCAAAATGGTGCATCCTTATTTGAAGCGCCGCCAGGGACGCGAGCCGCCCAATTGTCTCCATCCCTCGCTCGAACCGGTCCTCGCGCGCACTTTGGGCGTTCCCCTGTTTCAAGAACAATTGCTGCGCATGTCCATGATCGCCGCGGGATTCACCGGAGGCGAAGCGGAGGAATTGCGCCGTGCCTTCGGATTCAAACGCTCTGAAGCGCGCATGAAAGAAGTGGAGAAAAAGCTCCGGCGCGGTATGGAGCGAAATCACATCGATCCCGAAACGCAGGAAAGAATAGTGCAATCGATTGTTTCTTTTGCGTTGTATGGTTTCCCGGAATCGCACGCGGCGAGCTTCGCCTTGCTTGCTTATGCCAGCGCCTATCTGAAATGCCATTACCTGCCCGCGTTTACCGCCGCGCTTTTGAACAATGAGCCCATGGGTTTTTACCATCCGGCAACGATTGTCAAGGATGCCCAGCGGCATGGCCTTAAAGTCACGCCCATTGACGTGACCCGCTCTGATTGGCCGTGTAAGCTCGAAAAAAATGACCGCGGTTTTGCTCTCCGGCTGGGAATGCGTTACGCCAAAGGATTGCGCGAAGATGTGACGCAGGAAATTGTCCGTCAGCGCGCGCTGCGGCCATTTAGTTCGATCGACGATTTGAAAGTGCGCGTGCCAGACTTGCAGAAATCCGAATTGACCACGCTGGCCGAAATCGGAGCCTTGAATTTTATTGAGTTGCCGCGCAGCGTGCGTCAAATGGAACTCGGAAACAAGCGAAGAGCCCGCTCGCACCGTCGCGACGCCCTTTGGCAAGTGGAACGCGCGGCGCGCAGCGCAGGTCCTCTGCTCCAGCCATGTGACGAATTGGACTTCAATACGGAATCTTCAGCAGATGCGCTCTTATCTGGCGCAAGCTCACCTCTGCTGCCCATGACTGCCGAGGAAAGGCTCGTCGCCGATTTTCGTGGAACCGGAATGACGGTGGGACCGCACCCAATGGCCTATCATCGCCATAACCTGCAAAAAGAAGGCATTCGCTCCGCCACCGAGCTCCACAATCTTCCCAATGGCACTCTCGTGCGGATTGCCGGCAGCGTGATTGCACGCCAGCGCCCAGGAACCGCCAAAGGATTTGTTTTTTTAAGTCTGGAAGACGAAACCGGAATCGCCAACGCGATTATTACCCCGCAGCTTTTCGAGCGGAGTCATGTCGTGATCGTGCACCAGCAATTTTTAGTGATCGAAGGAAAATTGCAGAATCAGGAGAAAGTCGTCTCGGTCAAGGCCGAATCCGTCCGCCCCCTGAACATCACCCAAGCGGAAACGACTTCGCACGATTTTCACTAAGATCTGTTCGATAGAATTGGCAATCGTGAATCGCTATCGCGAATTGTACACGCCCAAATTGTGCACGCCGCTGCCAAGAGAAACGGCGGCGCTCACGGCCTGCGGCAGCCACCACGTATGCCGGACCCATGCATGCCGGCTAGTCATCATCCGGCGGCTCACGAAATCGAGAATCGTCGGAGCCACCTGAACGGCGGCATACATCGAAGCGTTCCCGGCAAAAGGGCGCAACAGTTGATTCATTTCCTGCGCCTGTGGCATGGAGGAAATCACGCGGCGTGTCGACCACGCGTCAAATCCGGCGGCGCTATGCGCGGCGAGGCTCAAGACAAGCCATTCCCGGTGTTGCCGCTGGTCGGAGACGGCCCTGATGGGTGGTTTGTATGCCGGTACAATCGGTGCCGGCTCAATGGCAACAAGAGAAGCTGGCTCCGCAGCAGGAGCGGCTGGCGCCGAATTCACCGGTGCTAGGGGCTCAGCGACCAGCCGTCCCGGCGCAAAGCTGACGGAAGCAACATCTGCGTCAGCAGACAGAGCTTCGGCACTCCGAAGCTCCATGGAAGAGGCAGCACTCTCCGTGCTTGGAATCGCAGCCTCCTCTGCAGCTCGAGAGACAGCCGGCGGTTCGCTGGCCTTTGTAACGCTTGGAACTGTGTGCGTGGAGAAAACAGGAAATCCGAATAACAGCCCCGCTATGGCTAGTAACATTCAACCCCCTCAGTACGGCGGAGCGTTCCGCGAAGATCGAGGACGGGCCGCTCGAGAGGGAGGATAGTGGCTGGGTCCGCTAGCTCCAATGGGCGCTCAGTTTCAGATTTATTCACCAACAGTCCTAGAACCTTCGTCCCATACGGTCCTGAGTCCATTGGCCATCAAAATTTTTAGGGGGCAGAGTATACAATTGATTTGGAACGTACAGAGCGACTGTGGGTTCCTCAGGGGTTAACCGTCTCGACACAGAATCAAGCCGCCCCCAAAACGGAGGAAGAAATGACTATCGCCGAATCTGTTGACCAGGTTTGGGAAACTCCGTAATCAAGAACTTGCCGTCCGGCTGACGTTCCAGCGCCGGCGCATACAAGCCGATTAGTTCGCGCCGCCACCATAGCCCCTGATTCTTTTCCTTGCGGTCGCTGAACCAGTATTGCCAGACTACTGCTCGCAATTGCATGGGAGGTGCATTCGGAAATGGATTGCCGGCGAATAGCGCGAGTACGGAGGGCGAGCCCGTCAAGAGCCTCTCTTCGGCATAGATCACGAATCGATTCTGTTGCCAGTTGTCGAGGGAGGCGAACCAGAGATTCCAGTCGAACCGTGGTTGATAGGGGGCGAATATCTCCGGCGCCCCTCGTGGATCCTGTGGCTTATAACGAAAGGGATAGGGCGTCCAGGTCTTGCCGTCGATCGAGCCTTGAAATTCGATCTCATAACGGCCCCTCGTCATAACCGCAAACAGGCCATATTGATTTGCGATGCGAAATGGCTCCAGCCCCGACACCGGCGAGGTCGGTAATGGGAGCTGCGGAACGACCATCCATACGAGCTGTGCCGCAATAACGTAAAAAATCCACGACTGAAAAAATGTCGCCGCCGGTAAGCCGATAGAAGAAAATGCCCTCCGCGCAGCCACCCAGCCGCCCCGGCCCGTACTTTGATTTGCAGCCCTCGACTGGGCCGCGGACAGATCAGCAGGAACCGCCGCTGGCTCGCGCAGACGGCCCGGCAAGAACGTGGCCAGATATTTGTCGTCGAGTAGCAGAATTCCCAGCGCTAGAACAAGATAATTCAGGAAGGCATAATTGCTTGTGAGGATGATTCCAATCTGCAGGGGCGTCACTATCCAAAACAGCACGATGCGAAATCCTCGTGGCAGCAACGCCATCCAAACCAGCACTAGCTCCAGCGCGAGCGTGAAGCCGGCCGTTCCTACGTGAAACCAATGTGGCAGATGATGCGCATACCAGCCGATCCAGGTGGGTAGTGGCCCGTTTTGATAGTACTCATCCATCGCCGTGAGGTTGCGCCACTCGGGATCGCCGCTGGCGATTTTGGCCACGCCGGATTCGAAATAGATCGTGAACCAGACCACCAGCAGCAGAAATAAGCTCATGCGTGAGGCCGGGTGGCGCTCGCCCCACCGTGGCCGGAATCCCGGCGGTGCAAAAAACAAACTGATGAATCCTGCGCTCAGCAACATGCCATCGGATTGGTAGGACGAAAATGTCTGTAACGCGCTGATGAAGGAAAGATAGGCCGCCAGGCAGACGAAAATTGTCCCGCGCGGCCAAAAATTCAGAACCAATAGGACCGAAGCGATCAGCCCCAGGCTGGCGAGCAGAAACAGCGAACGCGAATCACTTTTCAGCCACAGCAGCGTGGGCACGTACCAAAATCGCGATACCCCCGCCACCTGCCGAATCGCTTGCAGATATTCCTGCGCGGGAAGAAGGCCGTCTGTGCCGATCAATCCGCGCACCTGTCGCAGGAGCGAATAGAAGGCAGAGAAGAAAATCAACCCCAATGCGCGCAAGAAGACCCAGCGGGCCGCCAGCCGCCGCGGCGATTCCACCGGGTCCGAGGCAAATAACCAGCGAACCAGCCCTGCGGGGGAGAGCGGCATCGTGCCGCCATTATATCTGTGGCGCCGACGCAATGATCTTGCTGTGAAGGTGAGCGATTCGCCGCGGGCGCGTCCTCTCAGGAGCAGCTTCGCGGCTCAAATGAGTTGAGCTTTCGCCGCACAACAAAATTGCGCTTGGCGCTTTCGCGCTAAGAATCTGGAGTGAGGGGAAGAAACTAGGCTTGCGACTCTCTAACGGTCAGCCATCGCCTGCGTGGAATATGGCTCAACACGCGATGGCGAAGGGAGCCAAACATCCGGTTCACCGCGTGAGCCCGAGGCAAAAATCTCAGGACCGGCGGCCGGCGCGTGGCGAGCTTGCCCATCTCGCCCTGTAGCCGCATGTCGTCGGGCATGTAGTGCAGACCTCGCGTTAGCGTATCGGCTGCCGCCTGCTTCTGTCCCGAGCCTGCATAGACTTCCGCTAGGTTCAGGTAAAGCTGCGCCTGGCGTCGGCCCCGGCAGACGGCCGTATGGCACAGCCGTTCCGCATCCGCCCACTTGCCTTCGGCGTACGCTAGACTCAAACCGTAGTACGACAGGTAGTAAGGATTTTCGGGGTCGCGCTCCGAAGCTTGGCGCAGGAGCGCCTTGGCCCTTTCCGCTTCGCCATCTCGCATCATGGCCAGCCCTTCTCGAAATTCCCTAAAGGCGAAGAGGTCAAGCATGGTGCCTCCGATAGCGACCAGCAGAAAGCCCGGCAGGGCAGCTATGAGGCTACGGCCTTAACGATTTAGAAACCACTGGTCACATGGACAATCGAGGAACAGGTACGCCTGGTCAGCTTTTTGGGAAGGGCGCCATTCGGGATTCCTTCCCCGATTTGAAACCTTCCCTCAGAGTGAAAGGCACTCTCCCGTTCGGCGCCCGCTTGATCCCGATAAAAAGCCTTGACAAAGGACCCCGGAAGTTGTCGAATGGTCCGATCATTGGACCAGTACAAAACGTAGGCACATGGCGCTAGCCAAACCCGAATTTGAAGCCGTCCGCAGAACGAAGGTTTATGAGCAGGCCGCCCTGCAACTGCAGCGGATGATCCGGGACGGCTTGATTAAACCCGGCGAGAAATTGCCGCCCGAACGCGAACTGGCTGAAATGTTGCAAGTCAGCCGCGGCTCTCTGCGTGACGCCATCCGTACACTCGAGCTCATGGGCCTGGTTGAGCCACGCCAGGGCGAGGGCACTGTCGTTTGTGACCCCTCGGCCAAATCCTTGATTAATCCGCTCGCTACCGTGCTTTTCCGCCAGCGCGAACTCATCGGCGATCTTCTTGAGTTCCGGCGTATGATTGAGCCAACTCTCGCTGGCCGTGCCGCCGAGAATGCCTCTGACCAAGAATTGGCCTATATGGAAGACATCTTGCGCCGCCAAGAAGACAAGGTAAATCAGGGTCAGTTGGCTATCGAAGAGGATTCGGAATTCCATTACGCTATAGCGCAAGCAGCCAGAAATAGCGTGGTCCTGAAGGTTCTGGATGCCTTTATGGATCTGTTGCGCGAAACGCGCGAACGCTCGCTGCAGTTGGAAGGTCGCCTGCAAAAATCATTCCTGGGTCATCGTCGAATCCTGGACGCAATTCGCAAGCATGATGTACGGACGGCGGAAAAGACCATGCGGCGGCATATCGACGAGGTTGAAGGCATCGTTTTAGACCAAATGTAATCGCGAGGGAGGTACCGATGGGCCGTTTGTTCGCAGTTGAAATCGTTTATCGCGGAATCTTTCAGAAGACTCTGGCCAAACACATTAGTCGCGCAATCGTTTTGGCCGCGCACCGTGAAGGCAAACCGGGCATCTCCTTCGGGCGTTACGGCGATAGCCCGGAGCGCAATGGAATTCCCGCTAAAGCCTTCGCCATCGTGGCCACCGACGACATCACGCTGGAAGAAGGAATGGCCAAGTACGAGCCTAAAGAAGTCGATGTCAGCATCAACCTGGACGACACCATGTGCAAGGGCGTGGAGTCTTGGGCTTGGTATGGCTTGCAGCCCATCAACAAGCTCGTGAAACCCAATGGCACTCTCATCGTCACCTCGCGCGAAGAGCCTGAAAAATTGATCGACATGTGCCATCGTAAGGAGACGCCTTACAAACTTGCGATCGTCAAAGGCATCCCGAGCTTCTCCGGGCTCTGGGTTTTTAAGGATGACCACACCGACGTGCGCGTCCTTGGTGCAATTGCACGCGTTCTCCCGGAGCTTTTCTCCATCGAATCTCTCAAGCAGATGATCCTCGATGACGGCGAAAATCCCCTGAAGGCAACTTCAGCGCAGCGTTCCTACGATCGGCTGCAAACCGTTACCGTCAAGCCGAACCAGGGAAATCCGGAAAAGCCCTACGAGTTCGAACTGCTGAAGTGGACGGAGATGCGCGACGGCATCAGTATTCCTTCCATAGCTCAGGGCCATACTATGACGGATCCTGTTACGGGCAAAACCGGCGGATTCCAGCCCGAGCGCAACGCCACCTTCAAGAAGTTCTCTACGCGCACCATGCGGCCGGTGGTCAATTTCGACACCTGCATCAAGTGCACCCTCTGTTGGTTACAGTGCCCTGATTCTTGTTTTGACGTCACGCCTGAAGGCCTCTACGACGCCAATATGGCGTCCTGCTGCGGCTGCGGCGTATGCGAAGCCGTCTGCCCCGTGCCCAATTGCGTCACCATGGTCAACGAAATCGGCTTCAGTGATAATGACAGCCAGTGGGAAATGTGGCGCAAAGACAAAGAAGGCTATGGCACTTGGCTGAAAGATAAGATCGAAAGCCACCCCGTGCGTTCACACGGTTTCCGATATCGCGGTCAATACGAAGAGCAGGTCCCCGAGGCGCTCGCAGCCGCCGAGGGAGACTGAGCTCGGCCAGGAGAATCTTCCATGACACCGACAGCAGTAGCCGAAAGCCCAAAGGGAACCGAGCAAACTGCCCTGATCACCGGCAGCGAGGCCATCGCCGTCGCCTGTAAATTGGCCGACGTGGACGTGATCACCGGCTATCCGATCCGTCCATATGACACGGTGATTCAGTACATCGCTCAGCTCATCTCCAACGGAGAGATGGATTGCGAATACATCGTTGCGGAAGGCGAGCACTCCCAGTTTGAAGTCGTCAAGCACGCCTCCACCGTCGGTGCCCGCGTATTCTGCGGCAGCAGCGGCGTCGGCTGGATGTACGCCTTCGAATGCCTAACGGTCACGCCGGCCCTCCGCGTTCCCATGGTCGTCATGGTGGGTAATCGAGCTCTCGACGACCCCGGCGCCTTCGGCGTCGAGCATAACGATGCCCTCGCCGTCCGCGATTTGGGCTGGCAGCTTGTCTGGGTCGATAGCGCGCAGGAAGCTCTCGACACCGCGCTCATCGCCTACCGCGTCGCTGAAGATCGGCGCATCTTCCTCCCGTGCGCCATCAGCTGCGATGGCGCCTTCCTCACGCATTCCCAGGCACTGGTAAAGATTCCGGCGCAGGAGAAAGTGAACGCCTTCCTTCCCCGCTATGATCGCGGCGATTTGCTTCTGCATCCCGATAACCCCATTACCGTGGCGCCGCAAGCGAACGAGGACTGGCTGATGGAGATTCGTCGCCAGACCGCTGCCGCCATGGACCGCTCGATGGGCGTGATTCGCGAAGCCTATAAAGACTACGAGCGCATCATCGGCCGCGGTTACGGCAATCCGTTTTTCGAGGAATACATGACCGACGATGCCGACGTCGTCCTCGTAGGAATGGGCACGCTCTCCACGCCGTGCAAGGTAGCCATCCGCAAGATGCGCCAGGAAGGTAAGAAGGTCGGCCTCGTTCGTGTTCGTTGGTTCCGGCCTTTTGCCGCCGAGGAATTGGCTCAGTGCCTGTCGCGTTTCAAGGCTGTCGGCGTGATCGATCGCGATTTCTCTCTAGGCTCGCCGTATTCAAGCGGCGTACTGGCCACGGAGGTTCGCGCGGCCTTGTATGCGAGTGCCAAACGACCGCCGCTGGTGGGCTTTATTTGCGGCCTGGGCGGGCGCGAGGTTTTGGTGCCGGATGTAGAGAAGATCACGGGAATCGTGTACGACGCGGCGGCAGGAAAGCCGCAGCCTTTGACGCACTGGATCGGAGTTCGCGAATAGGATTTTCGCCGCTCAACCGGCGAGGAGGTTACAAGCGATGGCAACGATAGATTATCCGCTTCCCAAGCTGGAGCCATTCAAGGGACAAAAGAAGATTCCGCTCGAGGAGTTCTTCACCTCGGGCCATCGCACCTGCCAGGGCTGCGAGTCCGCCCTGGTGATGAAGATGATGGCCAAGGCCGCAGGCCCCAGGTCGATCATCCTGGGCAGTACTGGATGCATGTACGTCGCGAACACGACGTACTACAGCACCTCCTGGGTCATTC
>QHYQ01000090.1 GCA_003224175.1 Acidobacteriota bacterium | reverse complement strand
TCCAGCGTTATCCTGTCAAACGTTCGGCGCTCGTGCCCATGGCTCTCTACGCGCAGGATGTTTTCGGCTACGTGAGCGAAGACCTGATCTCGGAGATTGCCGACCGCCTCGACTTGAGTCCTTTGCACGTCAACGAAACGCTTGCCTATTACTCGATGATCCGGCGTAAGCCCGCCGGCAAATATCACGTTCAGGTATGCACAAACGTCTCCTGTATGCTTCGCGGCGGCAATGAGGTCTATGACTTTGTGCAGAAGAAACTGGAGATCGGAAATAGGCAAGTCACCGCCGATGGCATGTTTTCGCTCGAGGAGGTGGAGTGCATCGGCGCCTGCACGGGCGCACCCGCAATGCAGGTCAATTACGACTTCTACGAAAACCTCACAGAGCGCCGCACCGATGACTTGCTGGACGCTCTAGACAAGGGCTCACGACCCGCAACGTCGGTGCCGACTTCCGGCTCGGTGCACGCTCGCCATCCTGCCGAAGTGCCCGTGATCAGCCGGCTCTTTGGCTTACCGGATTCGCACAAACTGGACGTTTACTTGCAGCACGATGGCTACAAGGGACTCGAGCGTGCCGTCAAAGAGCTCACGCCAGATCAGGTGATCGAAGAGGTAAAAAAATCAAATCTGCGCGGGCGCGGCGGCGCTGGCTTTCCGGCGGGAGTAAAGTGGAGTTTCGTCCCCAAAGAGTCCGCCAAGCCGAAATATATTCTCTGCAACGCGGACGAGAGCGAACCGGGCACCTGCAAGGACCGCCCGCTGATGGAGATGGTTCCGCACCAACTCATCGAAGGCATTGTCATCGCCGGCCGTGCCGTGGGCGCGCATCGCGGATATATCTACGTCCGCGGCGAATATCGCTACGTCCTGGAAATCGTCGACGCCGCCATCGAAGAGGCTTATGCCCGCGGTTATCTGGGCCAAAACATCATGGGCAGCGGCTTCGATTTTGACTTGGCTACGCATACCGGCGCGGGCGCCTACGAATGCGGCGAAGAATCGGCTCTGATGGAATCGCTCGAGGGCAAACGCGGCTATCCACGCATTCGCCCGCCCTTCCCTGCTGTGGTGGGCCTTTATGGCTCGCCGACGGTGATCAATAACGTCGAAACCCTTGCGGCTGTTCCCTCGATTCTGCACCGAGGAGGCGAATGGTATTCCGGGCTGGGTTCTCCGAAGAATGGCGGCACACGGCTCTTTTGCATTTCGGGTCACGTGAACCGGCCGGGCATTTACGAATTGCCGATGGGATTTAACTTGAGACGCATGATTGAAGAGGTGGCCGGAGGAATTCGCGGAGGCCGGGCGCTGAAAGCCGTGATTCCAGGGGGGAGTTCCTGCCCGCTGCTCAACGCCCAAGAGATCGACCTACCCATGGATTTCGATTCGCTGGCCAAGGCTGGATCGATGCTCGGGTCGGGCGGCCTGATGGTCATCGACGAAGGGACCTGCATGGTCGACTTGGCGCGGCGCATCATGCACTTCTACGCTCATGAGTCTTGTGGCTGGTGCATACCCTGCCGCGAGGGCACGGATTGGCTCCGCAAGATGCTGGACCGTTTCCATTCCGGAGGCGGCCGCCGCGAGGACATCGCGCTGATCGGTGAGCTATCGAAGAACATGCTGGGCAGAACCTTTTGCCCGCTCGGTGACGCGGCGGCCCTGCCTACGATCAGCATCGTCAAAAAATGGACCCACGAATTCGAGGAACACCTCGCAGGCGCCTGTCCCTATCAGCCGGCGGAAGCGCTGACTGCAACACGCGGGTAATCTTAGGACATGGCAGACACAGCACAGATAAAGTTCAAGCTGGACGACCGCGAATTGACGGTGGCTCCCGGCACTCTGGTCATCGAAGCGGCCCGGGAACAAGGCATCGAGGTCCCTTCGTTCTGCTATTACTCCGGGCTCGCGCTCCAGGCCGCCTGTCGCATGTGTCTTGTCGAAGTCGAAAAGGCTCCGAAGCTGCAAACCGCCTGCACGCTCGTGGCCGTGAATGGCATGGTCGTGCGCAGCGATACGCCGCAGGTCCACGAAGCGCGCAAGTCCATGCTGGAATTTCTGCTCGCCAATCACCCGCTGGATTGCCCCGTATGCGATAAGGGTGGCGAATGCGAACTGCAGGACATGACCTTCCGCTACGGCGCGGATCGCAGCCGCTTTGTGGAAGAAAAACTGCACGTCCCCGAGGTGAAGTGGTCCAACCTCGTCTATTACGATGCGCCTCGCTGCATCCTCTGCTTCCGTTGCGTCCGCGTGTGCGACGAAGGCATGGACGTCAAAGCCCTCGGCGTCGGCCAGCGCGGGGCCAATTCGGTGATTCTTCCCAATCGCGACGGCTATCTCGAGTGCGTGGAATGCGGCATGTGCATCGACATATGTCCCGTCGGCGCGCTCACCAGCGGCACTTACCGCTACCAAACTCGCCCCTGGGAGATGCAGTATGTCCCGACCGTGTGCCCGCACTGTTCCAATGGCTGCAAAACCACGCTAAGCGTGCGCAGTCATGAAATCCTCCGTGCCAATAATCGCGACCTTTCCGGCTACAACGGCGATTTTCTCTGTGCGAAAGGCCGCTTCGCATTCGACTTCACCCGCCATCCCGAACGGCTAAATCAACCCTTGATCCGCCTGGGAGGCCGGCTCGAACCGGCGAGTTGGGAAGAGGCGCTGCAAACGGTGACTTCACGCTTGGCCGCCATTCGCAAGCAAAATGGCCCGGATGCCATCGCTTTTTACGGCTCGAACCGGACCACCAATGAAGAGAATTATTTGCTGGGGCGCATCGCGCGCGCTTCGGTGGGAACCAACAACGTGGATCACCATCGCACCGCGGATTACGCCGGCCTGATGGCGCTGGCGGCCGATTTGGGGGGCGCCACCTCCACCAATGCCGGTTCAGCTAATGGTGGATCGGGCGGAATTTTCGCCACGATGCGCGATCTGGAGTCTGCGCCGGCTCTTCTGCTGATCAGCCATGATGCCACCGAGCAGAGCCCTTTCGTTGCCTGGCAGATTCGCGCGGCCATCCGGCACCACCGTGCCCGCCTATACATCCTGGATTCGCGCGAACAGAAGCTGCACCGCAAAGCGCAAAACTTTGTCCTGCTTCCCGGAGGGCAGGAAGCAGCCGCAATAGCCAGACTCTCCCTCAGCGGAAGCGGCACCGCAAATACTTCCGAAAGAGATTTGGACCGGCGTCTGCGCGCGCTCCGCGATGCGCTCGCTGGGGAAAACGATCTTATCGTGCTCTTCGGCGCGGCCATTCAAGGTACCGCGCTCGCTCGCCTCGGCGAATTCGCGCGGGAACGCACCGCGCAGGGAAAGCGCACGCGATTCATGGCGCTGGGCGACTACGCCAATTCACGCGGCGCTGCGGATATGGGAGTTCTGCCTGACTTGCTGCCCGGATATGCGTCCATCGCGAATCCCGCGGCGCGCCAGTTTTTCGGCGAACTCTGGGGCGCGACGCTGTCCGAAAAAGCCGGACTCGATTCGCGCGTCATGCTGGATGCCGCCGCTGCCGGGCGGCTGAAAGCCCTCTACGTCGTCGGCGCCAATCCCGCCAAGAAAACGAACTTTGTCGGATCGAAACGCATGGGTATGCTCGATCTGCTTGTGGTTCAGGACTTGTATCTCTCTGAGACGGCGCGGCTCGCCGACATCATTTTGCCCGCGCTTTCAGGCTTCGAGAAAAGCGGCACGATGACGAACACTGCCGGCGAAGTCCAGCTCCTGCGCAAGGGCGGGGATTTTATGGGCGCTCGCTCGGATTTCGACATTCTGCGCATTCTTTCTTTCCAATTGGCGCAGCAGGGACTCGGCCAGCCCGTCCGCTTGCGCACGTCGGATGCCGCATTCGAGGAAATCTCGCGCCACGTTCCCGGGTATGGCGTCTCCTGGGCCGGCCTGCTCACCGGCGCCGCCGAAGCGACCCAGCCGAACCCAGCTTTTACAAACGGCCGTGGCCCCGCGGACCCAGCTAAGGGCGTCATCTTTTCGAGCGACGATTCGCTCTTTACCAGCGGCAGCTTGACTCCTTATTGCCGCATGATTCGCTCTCTCCGGGAAGCGGGCGCGACGCCGTGAACGACCCCGTCGCGCGTTCGATCCTGCTCGTTTCTCTTGTGAAGGTCGTAGTGCTGCTCTTTCTCGTTTTAACCGCCGTCGCTTATCTGGTCTGGTTTGAACGCAAAGTCGCTGCGCATATTCAGGGGCGCTGGGGACCTTACCGCGTCGGTCCTCATGGCTTGCTGCAGCCGCTCGCGGACGGCGTCAAGTTTCTCCTGAAGGAAGATGCGACCCCGGCCGGCGTCGATCGCTTTCTCTATTTCGCTGCTCCCCTGCTTACTATGACCCTGGCGATCTCTACCATCGCCATGATTCCGTTTGGCCCAGCGTCCATTCACATTCTTGGCGTAGCCACGCCGCTCGTAATCGCTAATATCAATGTCGGCCTTCTGGCCATCTTCGCTATCACCTCCATCGGCGTATACGGCGTGGCCCTGGCCGGCTGGTCTTCCAACAGCAAATATTCGCTCCTAGGGGGCCTGCGCAGTTCGGCCCAAATGATCAGTTACGAATTGTCGCTCACGCTCTCGGTCGTCGGTATCTATGCCAGCATGATTACGGTCGCGTGTCTGGCCTCAATTCTCTTCCTGGGCGGATGGCTTTCGCCTTTTCCTCAAACGCCCGGTTTGGACTGGACCCGCTATCTTCCGGCTGGGGTTCTGGCCGTCGCTGGAGTGGCTCTGATCATCAATGGTCTTGGCTACGGCAATTTTTTCGGCCGAATCGTATTGCCTGTTCTGGGGCTCATTCTCTTTGCGCTATCATTTTTGTGCTCACGGCCGAGCGTCATTGACGGTATACAGGGCCCGTTCTGGTTTCTGGCCAAGGTACTGCTGGTGCTCTTCGTCTATGTTTGGGTGCGTTGGACGCTGCCACGGTTTCGCTATGATCAATTGATGCGCTTCGGATGGAAGGTGCTCTTTCCGGTGGCGCTCTTGAACGTTGTATTGACGAGCCTCGCGGTGGCGCTGCGCAAATGACGCCTCAACTGTTGATCTTCCTGGTGCTGGCGGCCATTGCCATAGCGGGCGCCGTGAACGTGATCCTGCAACGCCATCCGATTCACAGCGCGATCTCCCTGATCACCGTCATGATTGCGCTGGCCGGACTTTTCCTGCTTCTCGAATCGGAATTCATCGCCGCAGTCCAAATCATCGTTTATGCGGGCGCCATCATGGTGCTGTTCGTGTTTGTGATCATGCTGCTCAATGCCGGCGCCGAAGAGCGCACCGACATGAGCCGCATGGCGTGTTACGTCGGCGTTCCGCTGGCGATTTTCCTGCTTATCGAGCTTGCCTATCAGATTGGCGCAGCGACTTTATCAATGACGCCGCAGCCGCCGGCCGAGGACGTGACGCGCGGGTTATCCATGCTCTTGTTCCAGGATTTCGTGTTTCCGTTTGAGTTGACGTCCATTTTGATCCTCGTCGCCATTCTTGGCGCGCTCGTGCTGGCCCAGCGAGGTGAAAGCGTACCCGCCAAAAGCGGGCGAGAAACCATTACCTGAAGGTTTGCTCGAATCGGCAGAAGGTAAGGAGAGAAACCTTGGTGCCCATATCCTACTACCTTGCTCTCAGCGCCGTCCTTTTTGGCCTCGGCGTAATCGGCTTTGTCTTCAAGCGCAACATCATCACCATTTTCATGTCCATCGAATTGATGCTCAACGCGGTCAACCTTGCTTTTATCGCGTTTGGCCGCGCCCTCGGGCAATTACAAGGGCAAGTGTTCGTATTTTTCGTAATCGTCGTGGCCGCAGCGGAAGCAGCGGTGGGCCTGGCCATCGTAATCGTGATCGCGCGGAACCGGCGGTCGCTCAACGTAGAACGTATCAATTTGCTGAAGCTGTAAGTCCGGAATGCTGATACTCGAGCACCTCTGGATCATTCCGCTGCTGCCGTTGCTGGGCGCGGCCGCCAATGGGATTTTTGCCGTCCGTTGGCCGCGCAGCGCCGTCAATGCCATCGCTCTGGGAAGTACCGGCCTCTCTTTTCTCGCAGCCCTCGAAGTGGCGCGCGAGTTCGCGAACCTCAGCGCGGATCAGATTCCCTTGATCCGCTCTTACTTCACCTGGGTCGAGGCCGGCAGTTTGCGCGCAGATTTCGCTCTGCAAGTTGATCAGCTCACGCTGATCATGCTGCTGGTCGTGACCGGCATCGGCTGGCTGATTCATCTCTATTCCATCGGCTACATGGCGGGCGACGCCGGCTATCGCAGGTTTTTCTCCTATCTCAACTTGTTCATGTTTTTCATGCTCACGCTCATCCTGGCGGCGAACTATCTGGTGCTCTTTGTCGGGTGGGAAGGCGTCGGCCTGAGCAGCTATCTGCTGATCGGATTCTGGTTCCTAAAGAAGACCGCCACGGATGCTGGTAACAAAGCGTTTTGGGTGAACCGCATCGGCGATTTCGGTTTCCTGCTGGGATTGTTCTTGCTCTTCCGCCAGTTTGGCACGCTCGACTTTGCGCCGATCTTTCGCGACTCCGCCGCGCTTCCCGTCGAAACGTCCGGACACGGCGTCCTCACCGCGATTGCGCTCCTCCTGCTCGCCGGCGCCACAGGCAAATCGGCGCAGCTCCCGCTTTACGTCTGGCTGCCCGACGCTATGGAAGGCCCCACCCCCGTCAGCGCGCTCATCCATGCCGCAACGATGGTGGCTGCAGGCGTGTACATGGTGGCGCGCTCGCATGTGCTCTTCATCCACGCGCCAGTGGCCATGTTCGCCGTGGCCGTAATCGGCTGCGCCACCGCTCTTTTCGCCGCCACGATCGCGCTAGTCCAGACCGATATCAAGCGAACGCTCGCTTACTCCACCATCAGCCAGTTGGGATACATGTTTATCGCTTGCGGCGTGGGCGCATCCGGCGCGGGAATTTTTCACCTCATGACTCACGCCTTCTTCAAAGCCTTGCTCTTTCTAGGCGCTGGCAGCGTGATGCATGCCACCGGTGGCGAGCAAGATATGCGCCGCATGGGCGGCCTGCGTCGAAGCGTGCCCTGGACCTATGCCACAATGCTCGTGGCCACGCTAGCGATTTCAGGCATGCCGGGCTTCTCCGGGTTCTTCAGTAAGGAGGAGATCCTCCAGGCCGCGCACACCGGCACGTATGCCAATTCCGTGATATACGCCCTCGGTGTCTTCACCACGGGCCTCACAGCTCTTTATATGTTCCGGCTTCTCTTCTTGACCTTTCACGGCGCGCCGCGTTTTGACTCGAAGAAAACACACGCGCATGAATCTCCTCCCGTCATGCTCGCGCCCCTCGTAGCCCTTGGCGTGTTCTCGCTCGTGGGCGGCTGGTGGGCGGCGCCGCATCTGGTGGGCGGCCTCAATTACTTCGATAGTTTTGTGAAGCCGCTCTTCGCCGCGGGTGAACCCTCGAGTTCCACCGAACCTTACACCGGTAGCGGCAAATTGATCGCCACGGCCTTCAGCCCTCCCGTAGTGGCGGCCTTCATAGGATTCCTGCTCGCCTGGTTGCTCTACATACGCAGGCCGGAAACCCCGAAGCGCCTCGCCGAAAGTCTGCATGCGCCTTACCGGCTCCTGGCGGGAAAGTATTTCATCGACGAACTCTACACTTTTTTGATTGTGCGGCCGCTCCTGTGGATCTCTGCGAATTTCCTCTGGCGCACGGTGGATGAAGAGATCATTGACGGCCTCGTGAACGGTGTCGCCCGCGAGGCCGGCGAATTTGGCGATCGCCTCCGGCATCTCAATTCCGGCAATACGCGGACGTACGCGGCTTGGGTGATTTTGGGCGCCGTGGTGCTCACAACCCTGCTCGCCTGGGCGGTGCGCTAGTATGTCGCCCTCCTATCTGCTTACAGCCTTGACCTTCCTTCCCCTCGCGGGAACCACCGCGCTCTTTATGCTGCGTGCGGACGATCATGAATGGATTCGCCGCATCGCGCTGGCCGTATCCCTGTTTGAATTCGCGCTCTCGCTCCAACTGCTTCACGGCTTTGCCTTGAATTCTGCGGATTACCAGTTCGTTGAATTTCACAACTGGATCCCCTCGCCGCCGATTCACTATCACCTCGGCATCGACGGCATCAGCTTATTTCTCGTCCTGCTGACTACCTTCCTCACGCCCATAGCCATCCTGGCTTCCTGGAAATCGATCGAGCGGCGCGTGCGCGCCTTCTTTATCAGCTTGCTGGTGCTCGAAACGGGAATGATCGGC
>QHYQ01000089.1 GCA_003224175.1 Acidobacteriota bacterium | reverse complement strand
GACTGTAACAGTGCTTACAAGTCGCAAAATCCATCGCATCATCTGGTCCTCCACGGATCTCAGGGTGACGGCAGAAGCCGCGCAAGCTACGCTAGCATACACGCCCAAGGCCGCGATTATATTCCTGGAGGCTCGCGAGAAACGGCACCTTCCAAAGGCAAAGCAAAGGTTATATAGTTCGCCCAATCCTGCAATTGGTAGGAGCCATTGGCAATTCGCACCGGCCAGCGCTTGGGCCCTTACGAAATCCTCTCTGCAATTGGCGCAGGCGGGATGGGCGAGGTGTACCGCGCCCGAGATACACGCCTTGACCGGATCGTTGCCGTCAAGATCCTGCCGGATCACCTCGCCAACCGAGCGGAACTGCGCGAACGGTTCGACCGCGAAGCGCGTACCGTCGCCAGCCTGAATCATCCTCACATCTGCTCGCTTTTTGACATCGGCCATCAGGACGGAATCGATTTTCTGGTCATGGAATATCTGGAGGGCGAGACGCTAGCCGAGCGGCTGAAGAAAGCGCTGCCGCTCGATCAAGTGTTGCAGAACGCGATTGAGATCGCCGATGCGCTGGACAAAGCGCACCGCAAGGGGATCACACACCGCGATCTCAAGCCAAGCAACATCATGCTGACCAAATCCGGGTCGAAGCTGCTGGACTTCGGCCTGGCCAAATTGCGGCAGGAATCAAAAACGTCAATTCCGCTCTCGGAGCTTCCGACGGCAAAGAGTGCCGTGACCGTGGAGGGAACTATTCTGGGCACGTTGCAGTACATGGCACCAGAACAACTGGAAGGGAAAGAAGCGGACGCGAGGACGGACATTTTTGCGTTTGGTGCAGTGGTGTACGAGATGGCTACTGGCAAGAAAGCGTTTGAGGGTAAGAGTCAGGCCAGTCTGATTGCGAAGATACTTGAGATTGATCCGCCAGCGATCTCTTCGCTCCAGCCGATGATGCCTCCGGCTCTGGATCGAGTGATAAAGCGATGTCTCTCCAAAGACCCTGAGAATCGTTGGCAGACAGCACGTGATCTGGAACTAGAGTTGAAATCGGTTGCCGAGGGTCCGCAGGCCGCTGCGGTTGCGACTGTGAACCCCGCCCGCTTACTGTCTCGTCGGAACCTAATCACAGGACTAGCTTTTTTGGTTTTTGGTGCCATTTTGGGCTTTGCAGTTTGGTATCTAAAGCCTTCACCCGCACTCCCCCCGCAGCCGGTTGCGCGCTTCGTCGTCTTGCCCCCGGAGAAAAGTTCTTTCAATCCCAACCCCAACTTTGTCACAGTTTCTCCGGATGGCTCCAAGCTAGCATTTGTAGTTGGAGGAGACACTGGCACTTCGGGGTCAACTTCTTCACAGCTTTGGGTACGACCCTTGGACTCTTTGTCCGCAGAGCCGCTCGTAGGAACAGAAGGAGCAAATCAGCCCTTCTGGTCTGCTGATAGCAGATTCCTGGTTTTCTTTGCGGCAGGAAAGCTCAAAAAGAAGGAGGTTGGCGGCGGACCTACCCAAATCCTGTGTGATGTTGTCGGAGATGGCGGGAATGGCGATTGGAATCGCGAAGGGGTCATTCTCTTTGCGCCGAATAATCAGGCCAGTGGTCCGATCTATCGCCTCCCGGCGGCTGGTGGCTCGCCAACGGCTGTAACCATGGTGGACACCTCGCAGGGCGAAACGGGCCATCTCTGGCCACGCTTTTTGCCTGACGGCAAACACTTTATCTATCTGGCGCTGAATCGAGAAAAAGTCAAGAGCGCGATTCGCGTCAGCTCGATCGATTCAAACACCTCGATGTTTCTATTGAACGCTCAATCATTCATTCAGTACGCGCCTCCGGGTTATTTGCTCTTCCAGCGCGACGCGACCCTAATGGCGCAGAGCTTTGATGCCCAAAGCTTACGGCTAACCGGCGACGCCTTCCCCGTTGCCGAAAACGTTCAGATAAACCCGGCGAATGGACGAGGAGCCTTCACAGTTTCCGCCAATGGTGTCCTGGCATATCGCGGTTCTGGAAGCTTGGACACTCAATTGGCTTGGTTCGACCGGAACGGCAAGCAGCTTGGCCACCTTGGCGAAGCAGCCGGTCACATTAGCCCCCGACTATCTCCAGACGGTAAGAGGCTAGTATTCACACGCGCAACGGACGCTTTTACGCCCGGTGACATATGGGTTTTAGACCTCTCGCGTAACACTGAAACCCGACTGACCTTTGATTCCGGCCACGACAGCAGCCCCGTCTGGTCGCCGGACGGCAGCCGGATCGCTTTTTTTTCCGACCGGAACAACGTCTACGGCATTTATCAAAAGAATGTCAATGGAGCCGGTCAGGATGAGATGTTGAGCGGGCTAGGTTCTTTCGCGATCCTGGAGGACTGGTCGCTCGACGGGCGCTATCTGACGCTCATGAGCACGGACAAAGGTGGACGTGACGTTTGGATATTGCAGTTGACTGGTGAATGGAAGCTGATTCCATTCTTGAATTCCCGCTTCGCTGAACGTCACTCTCAGCTGTCGCCCGATAGCCGCTGGATGGCTTACGTATCGGATGAATCGGGAAACAACCAAATTTACGTGCAACGGTTTCCGGAAGGAAACGGCAAATGGCAGGTCTCGACCAGTGGTGGAGTTCAGCCCCGCTGGCGACGCGACGGCAAAGAGCTTTTCTACCTTGCGCCAGATGGAAAGCTCATGGCAGCAGCAGTTAAGGCAGGAACAAACTTCGAGGCTGGCAAACCCGAGGCACTCTTCCAGACGCGCATCTTCGGACTTGGTCCATCTGCCCGGTACAGTCAACAATACGACCTCACCGCAGACGGCCAGCGCTTTCTTATCAATGAGGGCTTATCAGATCTGAATTCTGCGCCCATTACGGTCGTCTTGAATTGGACGGCAGGATTGAAGAAATGACGCTCGCCAACGGCACAAAACTCGGTCCCTATGAAATCACCGGCGCTATTGGTTCGGGCGGAATGGGTGAGGTTTATCGCGCAAAAGATACTCGTCTCGATCGCGTAATAGCTATCAAGGTTCTGCCCGATCACCTCGCCAGCCGAGCCGAACTGCGCGAGCGTTTCGAGCGCGAAGCTAAGACTATTGCCAGCCTGAATCATCCTCACATCTGCACGCTCTACGACATCGGCCAACACGGCGGAACCGACTATCTGGTGATGGAATACCTGGAAGGCGAGACGCTGGCAGAACGGCTGAAGAAAGGCCCGCTGCCACTTGAGCAAGTGTTGTGCTACTCCATCGAGATTGCTGACGCGCTGGACAAGGCTCACCGCAAGGGGATCACTCACCGCGATCTGAAACCCGGCAACATCATGCTCACTAAATCCGGGACGAAGCTGCTGGATTTCGGGTTAGCCAAGTTGCGCGGTCCGCAAGCAGCGGTAGCAAATCTCTCGGCTCTGCCCACCGAGGGAAGCGGCCTTACAGCACAAGGGACAATTCTCGGCACCTTGCAGTACATGGCCCCGGAACAGCTCGAAGGCAAGGAAGTGGATGCGCGCACCGACATTTTTGCATTTGGCGTAGTGGTCTACGAAATGGCGACGGGCAAGAAGGCATTTGAGGGTAAGAGTCAGGCCAGCCTGATGGCGAAGATTCTAGAGACGGACCCGCCTCCGATGTCTTCGCTTCAGCCGATGACGCCGCCTGCACTGGATCGCGTGGTGAAGACTTGCCTGGCAAAAGAACCCGATAATCGCTGGCAGACAGCCCGTGATTTGTGTCGGGAACTGAAGTGGATTTCTGAATCCGGCGGCAAGCATTTTGACGCAGCGGCAACTGCTGCGCCGGTCGGGAAAAATTGGCTCAAGACCGCGCTTGGAGCCGCGGCTGCAATGGCCGCATGCATCCTGGTTGGCCTGGCCGTCTGGTTTCTGAGGCCCGCTGCACCCAAAACCGTTACGCGCTTTGCGATGTCTCTGCCACCATGACAATTGTTGCAAACAGTCAGGCCTGCAATCGCCCTTTCGCCGGACGGCACGCGGCTGGTTTATTCTGCGGGCCCAAGCAGTGTCACGACCCAGCTCTATGTGCGGGCCATGGATGGCCTGGAGGCGCAGCCGATTCCGGGAACCGAAGGCGGCACGACTCCCTTCTTTTCACCGGACGGGCAATGGGTCGGATTTTCCGCGGGTGGAAAGCTGAAGAAGATCCTCTTAAGCGGAGGAGCCCCGGTCACGCTGGCAGGCGATGTCGCTCCGGCGGGCGTTATCGGTGCTAGTTGGAGCAGCCAAGGGATGATTGCGTTCGCACCCCGAGGAAATGGTCCGATCCTGCAAGTTTCGGATAGCGGCGGTAATCCGCAGCCGCTGACTCGTCTTGAGAAAGGAGAAGCCTCCGATGTCCTGCCGCTGTTCTTGCCTGGGAGCAAGGCTTTGCTCTTTCTCTACTCGATAGCCCTCACTCCCACGAGCTCGAGTGCCACGCTGGCCGCCCAGTCCCTGAGGACCGATGAGCGGCGGGACCTGTTGCAAGTGCGGGGACCAACGAACCTAAGCAATTGCCATGTGAGCACGCCCTCGATGGCAGGGACGGCAGCTCCAGAGAGCACCAGCCGCTGGGGATCAAAAGGCACGGCCATCAGATTCCGGGACACCTTAACCCGTTTGACCTTCGAGGGGAATGCCAATGTTGATCCGCTCTGGACACCCGACGGCAGGAAGATCGTCTTCAAGGGGAATCAGAGCCGCCTTTTCTGGCAGCCGGCGGACGGTAGTGGCCCTGCGGAAGATTTGACCAAGCGCGAACTCTATTCAAACAATGTTCCTGGATCCTTCTCACCGGACGGGCAGGTGCTCGTTTTTATGGGAAACAATCCCACCTTTGACTTATACACGTTGCCGCTCAGAGACGGAAATCCGCAGCCGTTCCTCGCCACCCCCTCGAATGAAACTGCGCCTCGCTTTTCGCCCGATGGCCACTTTATCGCCTATGCTTCGGATGAGTCGGGCCGTTTTGAGATCTACGTGAGGCCTTATCCGGGCCCGGGTGGCAAGTGGCAGATCTCGACCGAGGGTGGCACC
>QHYQ01000088.1 GCA_003224175.1 Acidobacteriota bacterium | reverse complement strand
TCTTATTTGCAAGCTGATTTTTCGTTGAACCACCATATAGCCATCTCTTTTTGCGTTTTTCTTCGGCACCAATTACCTCTCATAGAGGTTTCCGTCGTCCAAAACTCCGTAAAACTGGCGATCTACTGGGGGCGAAGCGGAACACCAGGGTCGTCGATCCAGACAGAGTTGACGGGCATATCTGACGGAGGACTTGCTCTCCAGGCTAGGCGAGCCAAGGAAAAACCGATCCAAAACGTGATGGCTCCTACACTCCGCAGGGCGAGCTTCCTGGAATTCATGTCTGCACGAAAAATAAGAACTACGATGCTGGAATTGTACGCACACTCGGCAGGTTGCCAAGTACTGAGAAGTCCTCTTGTCGGAGACTGATGTCATAACGACGCCGGCCTCGCAACGGTCCGAGTAGACTGTTTCGGTGTTCACCCTAACAGCGCTCGGGCCGAAGGAGGCCGAGATGCGAATTATAGGCGTTGATTTGCACACGGGACAACAGACGATCGCGATGTTGGATACGGAGACCGGAGAGTTGGTCGAGCAGACCCTGAAGCACGATGGCGACGAAGTGCGGAAGTTTTATTCTGCACTCCCCGGCCAAGTTCTGGTGGGGATCGAAGCGACTGGATCGATGCACTGGTTTCTGGAGTTGCTGGACGAACTGGGGATCGATCATCAGGTAGGCCATCCATCGGAGATCCGCAAAGCTGAGACACGCAAGCAGAAACACGATCGGCGGGATGCGGCTCTGCTGCTGAAGTTACAAGTAGAAAATCGCTTTCCGTCGATATGGATGCCTTCAACCGCGCTGCGAGATTTGCGCACCTTGCTGCTGCATCGTCATCAATGGGTGCGCATGCGGACGCGACTGCAGAACTCACTGCAAGCCATTGCGCTCAGTCGTGGTTTACGGCGAGGCAGAGCCCTATGGAACCAAATAGGCCAACACACCATCGCATCGTTGCCGCTGCCGCCGAATGCTGCCCGTCGACGGACGGAATTACAGGGGTTGTACCGCACGTTGAATGAGCAGATCGACGAACTGGACAAACGTGTGAACGGACAAGCCTTGCAGCGACCTGGGGCCAGGCTGTTAATGACTCACCCGGGAGTGGGGTCGGTCACCGCGTTGGCCAGGGACGTGTTTTTAGGTGACCCGGCGCGGTTCGAAGACGGCAAAGCAGTGGTGAGTTATGTAGGAATGATCCCGAGCGAATATTCTAGCGGTGGTCAGCAACGACTGGGCGGGCTGAGCAAACAAGGCAACCCACTTCTGCGCTTTTTCTGGTGCGAGGCAGCAGTCCACGCCGTAGGCCAAGATCCAGACTTGAAGCGTTTCTACCGGCGCAAGCTGTCCCAGAAGGGATTGGGGAAAGCGAGGGTCGCCGCAGCTCGCAAACTCGGGATCCGGCTGTGGATCATGTTGCGCGACCAGATCGATTACGAAGAATTCTGTCGCCGCGGCCAAATGCGGCAGAAAAGCGGTGGTGCCCGTGCGGGGATGCCAGAAGTGGGTCATAGTCCTGCGATGCAGTGACTGCGAAACTGATTAGGCTACCCGCCTCCCTGAAGGGGAGGGAGTTCGAATTACTCATCATGGTCCACAGTGATCGAAGAGATGATTGGTGGGCAACACCGAATTGATGAACGAACACGGGCCGAGCGAGTCGGGTGAACGCGAATGCAAGGTAATCGACGGCGAACCATCCGCCGAAGAACAGGGCACACCCGTGCCAATACAGGGGTGTGGGCGGAGAGAGCAAAGAACAGAAGAAAAAAACCTTGACACGGTCGGCGTCGTTAGAGATGACTCACTACCGTCTGAAGGTCTGGTTTGCGCGCATGGGGTGGGCGTGCTATCGTCCGTGCTTTCGGAGCCTGCTGGCCGCGATTCGGCGGCCCTTCTGAGGAGCCATGGTCGGGGGTGAGGCATGTCTGTGAACAGGGCCATTCTGGTGGGGAGGCTAGGGCGCGATCCCGAAACACGCTATACGTCGGGCGGCCAGGCGGTCTGTAACTTCACGCTGGCCACCGACGAGACTTACCGGGACCGCAACGGCGAACGGCAAAAGCGCACGGAATGGCACCGCATCGTAGTGTGGGGCAAGCAGGCGGAGATCGCACAGCAATATCTGCACAAGGGCTCGCTGATTTTCGTCGAAGGACGCATTCAGACGCGACAGTGGGACGACCGCGAAGGCCAAAAGCGCACGACGGTCGAGATCGTGGCCAGCAACTTTCGCATGCTCGGCGGGCGCGGTGAAGGCGGCATGGCGGTGGGCGCGGGCGCCGGCGCCGGCGCCGGTGAAGCCGAGCCGCAAGCCGCAGCCGCAGCGGCGGGAGCGGCGGCGGAGGAGATGCCTTCCACGGAAATTTCCGACGAAGATATTCCCTTCTAGAAGCTGGGATCGCCGCGGCGCATTTGGACGAAGGGCATGTGCGCATGGAGTATGGCGAGGAAGCAACCGAGTGCTGGTTGCCCTCAGCAGGAGCCAGGGATTACAGAACGGAAGGCTGCAAATGCATGCTTCTGGAGCTAGAACATGAAACGCGCTTTGGCCGCAGGTGTTTTCCTGTTCGCTGCTGTCACGGCCGCGTCAGGGCAGTCACCAAGCAGTATTCAGACGCAGAGCAACGTCGCCTACGCTGTTCATGACGGTGTCTCCTTGTATGGAGACCTGTACCTCCCCACAGGCGCGGGACCGCATCCGGCAATGCTTTTTATTCACGGCGGAGGCTTTCGCGCGGGGTCGAAAGCGGGCTACGGGACGACTTGGGGTTCGTATTTGGCCACGCGGGGATACGTGGTGTTCGCCATCGACTACAGGTTGTCGATGCCCAACCAAACGGCTTGGCCGCAAGCTCTGCTGGATTGCAAGGCGGCGTTGCAATACCTGAGAGGGAATGCGGCGATGCTAGGCGTCGCGCCGGACCGGATTGGAGTCGGAGGTGATTCCGCGGGAGGTTCGCTGGCGGCGATGCTGGGCGTCACCCAAGATTCGCCAGCCTTCGCGAACAAATATCCGAAGGATAGCTACGCCTCTGTCAGCACGAAGGTCAAAGTGGCCGTGCCGATTTACGGGGTGTATGACATGATCGCCTGGCAGAGATACACCAGCGGCTCGGCAAATCGCGGTTCGCTGGAACAGCTCTTCGGCGGGCCGCCGGACCAGTTGCCGGGCCTCTACTTCGAGGCCTCTCCCATCGCCTACATCCGTGAGGCGGCAAAGAGCTTGGGAGAAATAGCGATGCCCAATGCGGCCACGCAGACGGCATGGTTTCTGGCCTGGGGAATGGTCGATCACGTGGTTCCCCCCGAGGGCCAGTCCGTGGCTTTTGTTCAGGCTCTGCGGGACGCGGGCGCCGCGGTCACGGCGATGCCGGTTCCGAATATGGATCACTTCTGGTTCACGTCCAGCGAGCTTACCGGTAAGCAGGGAGTGCCCTCATGTCAGGAGGCGGCGCCCCCGGCGCGCTTCGTTTGCAGCGGGGCCACACCCAACGACTTCATCGCCCCGCAGTTGCTGGAGTTCCTTGCCCACAACTTGTGAATCCGTGCAGAAGACGAGCAGTATCACTGGCGCGCGGGTTGGACTGCGGCTTCGTGGAATTGGACTTATCCCTCTAGTTTCCAATTGAGACGGGCGATTCGACGTGCCGATCTTCCCGGCTTTGCGAAAGAGAGATTCTTCGGCGTACTGCAAAAGGCGCGGTATTCCTCAGAATGACAAGGCTGGCTATTGCGGTTCGCGCACGAGCCTACCGCTATCGCCCAACAACAAGTACCGAAAATGTTCCGGGGACCATGCGCGGCCTGGGGCGCGGGTTGTCGGGAGTCGGGTCGGGAGCAGGACCAACGTCGGCGACCGGGAGATAGATTCTGCCTGTCTTATGATCCAGAGCCATCGTTCTCGCTCCGGGTAATGTCTTCACGGTTTGCACCAACGCATACTTATCCGGTCCTTCCTCGTGGAAAATGGAGAGAGCGCCATCACCCGCGCCGGTGGAGACATAGATCAGTCCTGTTTTAGGGTCGAATTCCAGCGCGTCCACACCCAATCCAATCGGCTGCGTGTCCACAATCTTGCCGCTCGAGCCGTCCACGACTGCGAAGAGGCCGCTTCTGCAGCCGATGAACACGCGACTGTGCGCGCGGTCGATATCCATGCTGCTGGGTTGGCCGCAGGGGGGCGCAACGGACCAAGTTTCCAGCACCTTAAAATTTTTCGCGTCAATTTTGTGCAGCTTGCCGACGTCCTGCATGTTCAGGAAAACGTGCCCGGTCTCATCCGAAGCTAAGTGCTCCGTCCTGCCGCCCAAATCCTCGACGGTGCCGGCGACTTTGCCGGTCTGGGCATCGATTGCGGTGAGACGCTTGCTGCCACGATCGGCGGTGAAAACACGCCTGGTCAGTGGATCATAGATAATTCCATTGGGGTCGTCTCCTACCCTTTCTTTATTCAGCACCGCGAGAGTCTTGAGATCAAACATGATGACCGAACCGGGATCGGTGGCACTAATGAAGCCGTGCCGAAATTCCCGAGCGATGGCCACGCCGTGCACGCCTTTCAGTCCCGTAATTTCTCCGACGACTTTGTCGGAGTCGAGATCCAGGACGACGACCTCGGTGCCATGCGGAACATATAATCGCCGAGCTTGACTATCGGCGGTGATGTAATCCCAGCCAGAGTCACCGGGAATGGGAATGCGCTGGATCACGTGATAGCCACCCGCGGCCCCCAGCGTTAACGCGACAGCGAGAAGCACTGGCACCAGCCGCGCGGCTTCGCCGAACAACGCTCGTGTTTTCATGTCGAACCTCTGTGCGCCGGTTAAACCGGCAAGGTGTTGTGAATGGAAGTTTCATACGTTGAAGGAATAGCGAACCACAACGGCCCCGAGTCATGCGGAGCCGCTCGCGAGGGCGGCGTCGAAGCGTTGACAGGGGAACGTACAG
>QHYQ01000087.1 GCA_003224175.1 Acidobacteriota bacterium | reverse complement strand
CCTCGCCCACTCCTGTGTAGTTGCCAATAAAAAGCATGCCGCTCAACGTGTGGTGGTCATTGATGTGGTAATCAATCTTGGCGACCCCATTGTCACTTGTGTTGGTGTTGGGAAAGCCGAAGGTTTGACCATTCTGGCTGGTGTTGTTCGGCGGGTACAGGCTCAACAACTTCTGGCTTACCGGACTGATTGGAATGCCGGCGTTTTGCAGGGCCGCGGAGGCATCAGCGATATTATTTGCTGTATCGCCAGGACCGCAATTATTGGACGTGGACCTGTCGCATGTTTCAGGGATGGTCAAGCCGAAAACGTTCCCAATGGAGGAGCGCAGACCTTCGTAGCCGACGAAGTAGAAGAGCTTATCCTTTACGATGCGCCCCCCCACGGTACCGCCGAACTGCTCCAGGTATAGGGGCAACTTGGCGCAGGGTGCCGGATTACTAGCGCAAAATGAGGGTTCCGTGTTTGGGCCGAAATTGAAGTAGTTGCGAGCGTCCCAGGCGTCGGTGCGGCCGTAGGCGTAGGCGCTGCCATGTACGGTGTTGGTACCCGATTTGATTCCAACGTTCACCACGGCTCCCGCCTTCCAACCGAATTCTGCCTTGGGATTTTCTTCGACATTGAATTCCTGAAGGGCGTCAATGGGCAGAATAATTGCGCCCTCCGATATGGCGCTTGGCGCGTTGATTACGGTCCCGCCCAGGTTCGGGTCCATATTCATTAGACCATCCACGATATAGACCGTGGCGGCGGCACGCAGGCCATTGGTGCTCTGTGTCCAGGCTCCGCCACCGGGATAAATCATCACTCCGGGTCGCAGTGTGATCAGGTTCTGGAAATTGCGGCCATTCAGAGGCAAATCATTGATCGCCTCGTTGCTGATCGCTCCGCCCAAGGTGGCGCTGGTGGTGTCCACGATCGGGAGTGACTCGGTGACCGTGAGCGTCTGGGTCTGCTCGCCGGGCTGCATCGCGAGGTCAACACGAACGTCCTGACCAACCCCCAAAACAACGTTCTGGTGCTCGATGGTTCTGAAGCCCTGGGAACTGGCCCGGACCGTATACGTGCCCGGAATTAGGCTCGGCGCCGAATACTCTCCGGCGCTATCCGTGATCAATGGCCGCGCGACGCCTCTAGCCACGTCCGTGACCACCACTGAGGCACCCGCGATGACGCCACCGCTTTGGTCCGTAATCGTCCCAAATATACGGCCCAAATTGAGCTGGGAGAAAGCGGGCGGACAGATCAGCAACAACCACAGACTCGCACCTAGCACCCGCAGCGTTCTCCCGACGCAGAAACACACCGACCTTTGAGGAGTAACCGTGAAAGATTTCATATATCTCCCCTGCTCAACCTCAAATGGGATTTGGTGAACTCGAATTCCGGATTTCAACTCTATTTCTGCGCGAAACGATATGTCCGCCTCCCTCTCATGTCAACCTCGAATCGCCTTGGCCGCGGTTGCATGGCGAACGCGGCTCCTTTCGCCGTTCTGCTGACCGCTCTGTTCGCTCTGAAAGTGCTTTTTTGATATAACGTATTTTCCGGTGACCCTGAAGCTGTTAAGTCAGTCATGACGTAAAAGGGAGGCCAGAGTGCTGAAGAACATTTCCCCTTTGATTTTGTGTGTAGGTTTATTTTGGGGGGCGGCCGTGCCCGTCTATTCACACCATGCGGCCTCGTCTGAATTCAACACGGACAAGACAATTCAAATAAAGGGCGTGTTGAGCAGTATAGAGTGGATCAACCCGCATGCATTTTTGCACTTCGATGTGGTTGGCCCTGACGGAAGGACCACCAACTGGGCAATGCTTTTGGCAGGAACAACCGTGTTGCGGAAATCGGGACTGGCTAAGCAGATGCTTGCGGTGGGACAGACATACACGGTCGTAGCCAATCCTTCGAAGAAAGGCAAGCCGACTGGCATAGTAAACACTTTAACGTTTCCGGACGGGCGGGTCTTTACACTAGGTGGCCCCGGTTCATACGCGGCCAAAACCGGACAACAATGAACGCGGCGTTAAGAGAGAAGAAAAAATGAAGAACCTCATCTGGAGTTGCTTTTTCCCAGTGTTTTCCACGCTGTTTCTGCCGGTTTGTGTATCGGCGCAGGTGCCTGCAGGGGTAGCCACCTCGCTCTCGTCTGGACGAGATCCCGTATACTCCCCTGCGGACCCTAAAGAGGCCACTCCGCGCCGGACGGATGGTCAGCCAGATCTGGACGGCGTCTGGACCATTCGCACAACCGCAAATAATGACGGAGGAGGTAATCTTCCCTCAGTGATTGCCAAAGATGGCTCCGTGGCGGCCTTCCTCCCATCTCGTAAGGGCGGGCTTTACTCGGCGGAGATCGATTTGGCTCTTGTGAGTAAGGGCGACCGCAATAAACCGATGTATAAGCCGGAGTACTGGGCGAAAGTGCGCGATCTAGAGCTACATTCGCTGAAAACAGATCCCCAATACAAGTGTCTGCCTTATGGAGTGCCGCGGATGGGAGAGCCTCAGCAGATCATTCAGCAGAACAATCAGCTTGTGTTTTTGTATTCAGGGTACCCTTCCCTAAGCAACGCTTACCGAGTGATCCCGCTAAACCGCCCCCACGATGCCGGCCAATTGCAAGAGGAGACGTATAAGGGTGACTCCGTTGGTCATTGGGAAGGCGATACGCTAGTGGTGGACACAATCGGATTCAATGATGAAACCTGGCTAACCGCGAAGCTGGGATACTTTCACAGCACCGATTTGCATGTCGTGGAGCGCTTTACACGACATGGGAACAAGATGGAATATCAGGTAACGGTCGACGATCCAAAAGTGTTACTACAGCCATGGGTATGGGAGCCGCGGACGATGGCGCTTAACCCAGATCCAAACGCTAAGCTACCGGAGGACTATCCTTGTTCGGAGAGGGATGTCGACGACACCGATGTCCGATAGGTTACAGAGTCGTATCAGAGTAGTCGCAAGCGCCCGTGGATCACGATGGGAGTGAATAATTCCGCGAGGATTCGGTTGCGAAAACTTTAAGGAGGGAAGCGAATGTCAACTCTCCGACTTGTATTAGCTGCAGCTGTTATCCTGATGCTGCCATCCGTAGGAGCCGCTCAACAATCTTCGACGAAAGAAAATCAACAGGGTGCCATAGTTCTGGGTCCTAGCGCTCCCGGGAACACGCTCGCCGACCGAAAAACTGTCCTCCCCACGACAGAAGAGCTCATCAAGCGAGGACCCAAAGTTGCTGTTAACATTGCCGCTGAAGAAATGGGAATGGTTCGTCTTCCCCAGCGTGTGACAACGGGTCTAACTACTCTGGAGTTCACGGCTAGCGGCACCATGGCCGAGATGGGAGCAGATGGCAAGTGGAGCGATTATCGAGTCACTAAACTTATCTCCGGCATGGACTTCGTGATTCCCGCCTGCCGTATGGAGATGGAGCTTGTTGGTCCCGGCATACGTAAGCAACGTGAAATACGGGTCGCGGCAGGAAAGCAGGCGTGGAATGAGGAAAAACCCGGAATCGACGGAACGCCTATGCCCGACACAGCAGCAGTGGAGCGTGAGCGACTGATATGGCTCATACCGCAGGGTGCGATGTGGGCCGCAATGCTGGCGGGAGATAAGGCCGTCCTGTCCAATGAAGGGGGCCGGCTGGCGATTAGTTATTCAATAGATGACGAACCAGTCAAAGTACTACTAAATGCCCAGCTCCAGCCAGAGCGGATTGAGATGCAAGCCCACAGCAGCACCTATGGCAACACGGTATTTGCAGCAAGTTATATGGGCTACAAGGACTATGAGGGTTATCTTGTGCCATTTCCGACGAGAATGACATACAAGGCTGGCGGGCGAACCATTCTCGACTTGGACATCAAAAGTCAAATATCAAATCCATATGTTATCTTCCCCCGGCCCTCTACTATGCGAAGCGAAACAGCAGTGAAACCCCGATGAGCTAATTTCCCCTCCAGCGTTGGCTATTTCGGGCGGAAGTTCACGCGACGAACGGAGCAGTCTAAAGGGAGGGGCATCTTTGCTTTGAATCCATGCACTTTATTGATTTCGTAACCTGGCTGAACAATACCCCCTGGAGCGTCTGGCTGCGGGAGAACGATTATGCTTTCTCCACGATTGAGACCTTCCACATTCTTGGGCTCGGCCTGTCCGTGGGAACCATTATATGGGTGGATCTGCGGCTTATCGGCATTTCGATGAAGCGTTATCGCGTGAAAGAGATGGTCGAACAACTAGAGCAATTGGCGCTCTGCGGTTTTCTGGTGATGTTCATCAGTGGTTTTCTGCTGCTCTGTTCGGAGCCGCTGAAGTGCTATACGATTCTTGCGTTTCGGCTGAAGGCCATTATGCTCCCACTCGCAGGCCTGAACGTACTCTACTTCCACAGCAAAGGCGTGTTCGGCACCGTGTCAGAGTGGGACGAGGCGACCATCACGCCCTGGCGGGCAAGAATGGTGGGTATTCTCTCGCTGATATTGTGGTTTGGAATCATCATCGCGGGTCGGTGGACTGCCTATACTTCTTGACAAAGCATTTGGCGATGTGGGTGTACGGCGGTCTCAGTTCGTATACACGTGCCGTTAAGCAATTTCTACAAGAGGGCACCGGAAATGAGGTTTTCGGATGGTTTTTCTGAAGATCCTACCCATATCGTTCTTCCAATGGTGCGAAAATAGTCTAATTGGCGGTGGGATCAGGCATTCAATTTGGCAATTTCCGATTATCGAAACGATCCACCTTATGGGTCTTACCATCTTGTTTGGCAGCCTAATGGTCGTCGATTTGCGGCTTCTGGGCCTTGTGCTGCGGCGGCACTCCGTCGCCGTAGTCGCCAGCGACTTCATGATTTGGTTTTGGACCGCTCTGTTGATTAGCGTCTGCACCGGGGTTGCAATGTTCTTATCCAAATAGCTCCTAAGTTGCACCCTACAAGAGGCCAGGGCCACTCATTTTGAAGACTCACACACCTTCGCACCTTCGGGCGCTGTTGCCACGATCAGGCGAGGAGTCCACGTTGGCCGCACGATACAATCGCTACCCGCGTACCGTGTGGTACTCTTAGCATGCTCGTATAACACCCACACAGTGCCTTGATACCTCATCCAGTCGGGGGCTGACTTACCGTGCTAACCGGTGCAAGTGGTTGTAAGGCCATGCTCGCTGTGCACATCGCGTCAAAACAGCCATTCCTCTTCAAGTGTGTTCCTTGGTAGTTTCGACCCCTACCGCCCGTGCAGGAAAATGTTCATCACTTCGCGCGATTGCTTGCGAACCTGCCGTCATTTACCAAGCGCATTGCCGATGAGTGCTGAGGCGAATCTCTTGGTCATTTATATTTGCAACAGAATGGCGGTTCTGTTGCCTTTTTCGGATCACCGCACGCGAGAGGAAGCCACTTGCGAGCCCCTTCTGTTACTCAGCCAGTGACGTAATGTTGCATTTGGGCGGTTCCGTGGAATGCGACGCCGCCTATGACGCTTTGACTGAGGAGGCGCCGATTCTTCGGATTGGCAAAGCCAGGAGCGGTCGAGGGTGGTTACTTGCGCTCAACGGATGCTGGATTTCCACAACCCTAGCTGCTAGATGTGTTCATGGGCACGTGGGGCGCGTTTCTCGAGACTGGTCCGACTGAGGGCGGAATGTCCGGATCACCAGTCCTGGACCATACCGGACGGGCGATCGGCGTTGTAGTGATCGGAAGCGAAGTAGCGGGCAAAAACGAGAGGGCTGGACCTCAATCGATATTGGTCCACAGCCTTCCTTGATGGCTCCTATGAGAGCCGCTATCTACGCGCGAGTCATCACAGCAAAAAACGGCCAGGACCCGTACGTGCAGAACGCGACGGACCTAGTGGGTCCACTGCGTCCCCGCCTCTTTAAAGGCACGGATACCAGCATGAACGGCGCCCCGGATGGTCTGGACTTGATCGTTCAGATGAGCCGCTACTTCATTCGTCTGACGGGCAATCTCAAGAGCTTTGGCCGCAGCGCGTTCGATGTTGTCAGTTACTTTCGGCGCGAAACGGATGGCAATTGCTGCTCCGATGAAAGCTCCAATGCCAAATGCAGCTAACGTTTTCATGATGCACCTCCGCTTCTAGGGATAAGCGCAAGGAACCTACCAACTCGGGAGCAATGGCGCAAAGCCGAACTCCTAATTCTGAGAGAGGAGATACATGAAAGCAGCCATTTACGCAAGAGTGAGCACGGCCAATAACGGCCAGGACCAGCGCGTCCAAACCCGCGAGCTCGGCGAGTTTTGCGAGCATCGCAGCTGGATGTTGGCCGAGTACGTTGACATCGGGATCAGCGGCACAAAGGAAAAACGGCCTGCCCTCAGAGAATGAAGAGCGCAGCCGGGGGGCCGAGTGGTCCTCGCGCGGCGTCAGTCCACAACAAGTTACCCGCCGAAGCCCGTTATTGCATACGCCAGGTTTCGACGGGCAAAACGCTTAGGCACTGAGTCGAGGAGGCCAATTGGTCCCGCGTGTTTAAGGTAGGTGTCGATGGAAGCTACCACCATGCGGGCTTCCACCCTGATTCCGAGGTCGACACCAGCTAGGAAAACCAGACCCCAGGCATCAACGACAATGCCCTTGTCCAAAATCCGGTCGAGCAGGTCGACCATCTCGGTGTGGGTCTCGCGGGTAGTACATCGGACCATCATAAGCCGGAACTTCCGTTTTGAGCTATTGCCGCCCTGCATTGCGGACACGCTTCGCCGTGTTCCTCAATGGTCCGAGCCCAACGGATGTGATAGTAAAATAGGTACGGGTCCATATGGCCTCCTTGGAATGGCCTATGTCCCGCACTCTTCTAGAAAGGGATTTCGGGGCGATTCACTGTAGCACGCGGGGCTAAAGTCGAGGGCAGCATTCTACCCAAAAAGCAAAAGATGTCGAACCAGTTACCATGCTACGATGCGGCTCCCGGCCCGGCACAGCGTCGCGGGATTTCACTTCCTCATCACGTCCTTGAACAGCGGGGTTGCCAAGACAGGCTGGCCGGGCCAGACAAGACTTTCGCCTTTGCCCAATCTCTCGGCACAATGTAGGCACAGTCCCACTGTGGCGGATTTGCCATTCGGCTCTGTTTGTAATTGCTCCGCCATAGCCGTGTTCTCAGCCGAGGCTTTCACGTGCTCACAGAGATATTCCATCCGTGCACCGAAATAAAAATATTCCTTTTCGGGTGTGTATAGCCGTATCGCCATCGTTCCTTGCCTCCCAATCCATTCTCTGACTCAGCGTACCGGAGTGCCAACGCCGAGGTATTCCACGGGTGCCCGGCTGGCTATTGGCGAATCAGCGGCAACAAAAAGGGCCGGGACCTTGGGCCCCCGGCACGGTTCAATCGTGCATTCGTTTCCATCAAATTCGCTATGGCAGTTGATGCAGGATATGTATTGGCTTTCCTTCTGGGCGAATCCGGTGCGCGCGGCAACGTAGACCTTCTGCCACACTTTGCAGTGTGGGCATTCAATCGTCATCTCAAACCAGAATTATGTCTTTGACAAACCCATAGGTCAAAGTTAGGACATTGGGGTGACAGGTAATGGTGTCTTTCAAAGGAGCAAAGGCAGCAGGTGAGTGTAGCTTGATGTGGCGATGGTAGAAGCGGGACTATCCGAGCCACTTCCTGCGTGCCGCGCCCACCAAGCCCAGGAGGCCGGTACCGAGTAGGAGCAGGGTGCCGGGTTCGGGTGTTGGTACGAGAAATCCGCGAATTTCACCGCCGGGGACAACTGTAGAATGAATATTTAGATACGCATCTCCGGCGGCAGCACCCGCCGCCAGAACGGATTCAGCGCCTGCAACGGTGCCCCCGCTGGCGGTGACGAACGCGGGGTTCCACGTCGCAGCCTGGGTCATGTCAAAATTCATCGAATACGATCCCGAGGTCACTCCGATTGGAAATCCCGAGAAGTAGGGGACTTGCGTGGCCACTCCGGCGGTCCCGACCCCCGGAAGGGCGGTGCAGCAGTGAATGTGGGACGCAGTCGTGGTGCCAAGCAGACCTGAAAACGTGACGGAAACAATGTTCAGGATGTTTGCTGTCGAATCAATTGTCACGACCGCAAAGCCAGTCCCCGGAGATGCATTGGGCAGGAATTCGCCAGGACCAGTCAATATCACGTCATAGGTTATTGAGCTGGCCCGGACGGTCTGCACCGATAATACGAACAGGAGCAACGCGCAAATTCTTAGTACATTCCTCATAGCGTAGACTCCTCTTAGCAGCGCCACGCGCAATTCCCCTTCCAAACTCCGCGCACTGAAAACACACGGCTTGCACACCTACGCCCCAAGGGATGTTCAACTTTTTGGTCGAAAATAGTAAAACCTTGTAGTGAGCGTCCCCTGAGGCGTCGCATCGACCGGCCAGCCGATTGAAAAATCGGGTAACTCTCTGGCGACGCTCAGATGCTTTTCCCCGCTGACA
>QHYQ01000086.1 GCA_003224175.1 Acidobacteriota bacterium | reverse complement strand
TTCGAATTAGCTTTTTCTAATGAATCGAGGAGAGTCGGTGAAACCCGTCAAATGCGTTGTTTTCGATGCCTACGGAACCTTGTTCGATGTCCATTCCATCGTTACGGCGTTAGACCGGAGAGTCCCCGGGCAAGGGGCTGCAGTGAGCAAGGCCTGGCGCACGAGACAATTGGAGTACACATGCCTCCGGTCAATGATGGACCGATACGAGGATTTCTGGAAGGTTACTGAGTCTGCTCTGATTGCGACCTGCAATGCTTTGAAGTTGCCGCTGGGCGCGGAAGTCCGCGCCGAATTAATGGAAGCCTACCTCTGCCTCAATCCCTTTCCTGATGTCAAACAAGCACTGAGCGCTCTGTCTGGGACGCCCCTGGCCATTCTGTCTAATGGAAACCCGAAAATGCTCGAGAAGGTGGTGAAGAACGCCGGGCTCGACGGGGCTCTTTCGCACGTCATTAGTGTCGACGAGGTGAAAACATACAAGCCGAGCCCCGCAGCCTATCGGCTCGCAGCGAAAAAGATGGGCGTGGAGGCAGGCAGTATTGGGTTTGTGGACAGCAATTCCGCGGAAAATGTGGTCCTTCAAAAAGCCGCCTAAAATGCGGGTCTCGCCTAATTGTTGCGCAGAGCCGTTTCTTCCAACTTCTTCGATGTTGCGGGTGCCAAGGTTTTTGGGTTCAGAAGCCACTGGCTGAATCGCTCTGGCGCACCTGCCGAGGAGCTCGCCGTCACTCCCGATGCCACATTGAGATCGCTCAGCGATTTGGTCGACCTCCTGAAACCATCTCGCTTTTAGGGATTTTTGTAGCATTGGAAATGTTTTCTCGAATTTCGAGTCTGCGCGGCTGATCCCCCTCCGCGACCGTCTTTGTCATTTCAGCGTTTCGAACCAATGTCGATCCAATTTGCTTATCTTCCACGGCAATAGGTCTGAAGCGATTTTGCGCGTAAAAAACGAACATCGCGGGAATAAACGAATAGTGGATTGGTCTTCACACTATGTGGGAGTGATTCGAAGTCGGCATTTCAAGGCTGCGAGGTCCACTCCTCAGACAAGTCGAAACCCAATTCTTAACGCTAAGGAGATCCGATGAACTGCTTAAGTTGCAACGTAAGGAATCTGTTGCGGAGAACCGCTGCATGCGTCTACGTAGCCGCAGCGGCAATCACGCTGTGTCCGACTGTGGCATCTGCGCAAGACAGACAAGAACAACACGAAGGCAGACTTCTACGGGCTGGGAACGGTCCCGGGCCTGCGGCGAATGGGCCTGGTCCCGGGTGCAACATCATACCGCCCTTGGCATCGATAGGAACGAAAGTCGACATTTCACAGTTTCCGCCACCCGACTCACTTACGGATCCGGAGTTGGCAGGGCCTGTCCAGTTGCTGAAATCAGGTAAGTTCGACATACCAATCGAACAGCTGACGAAGGTGAACGTCCCCGCCGGTACCCCCAGAGGCACGATCACGTTGCCGCTCTTCAAGGGCGCAGTGAAAACGTCATCTGGTCTGAAGCCCGCATGGTACATCATCCTCGATGCAGGCGATCCAGCCGAGGCGGAACGCCTTGGCGTGAACTTCTCCAAAAAACTTCATAACGCTGGCGATGCCGCACGCTCCGCCACGATTCGCGCCGATGGAACGTTTCTCTTCGAATCCGGCCTCGTAGACTTCAGCCCAAACCGCGAGGTCATGGCCGGCTCTGAAGAGAAACTCTTCCCACCCGGCATCGCTCAGCCGGGCTCTGTCGGCGATTCGGACTACAGCCCACTAGTAAATGCCGGAGGCATCATTTACGACGCACCTGTCGTTGCCGCTGCGGTAGAAGATGGGTACATTAACTTCCCAAATGGAAACCCGAACTACGCTTTCGTACATGACCAGGTGGTCGCGATTGACCCGGTGCATCGGACAGTCACGCTTTCCCTGATCAACGGCTATAGCTTCGGCAAGCCGGTCTTTTACATCTCGACCGAGTCGAGCGATCCCACGGTGTCTGCAATCGAGGGCAACACCTTCGCCCCGCGTTTGCAAAGAATCGAGACCGGCGTTGACGATATCGATCGTAGCGCTGTCGAGCGGATCTTCATCGCCACGAACGGCGCATCGGAAGGCGGATGCAACAATCCGCAGCGCCAGGGTCTGGGCGCCGCGCTTTTGGACGGACATCGGCCGAACAACACGTTTGGCGGCATTCCCACGACTGCCACTGATTACAGCCCAGTTTGGGACGCCAACGTCTATGAGTGGACCCAGGAGGCCATCGAAAAGGGCTATCGCGGTCTCCTGACCGAGGAGTTTCGTATTTTGAAACTGGCGAGAGACGGCTACATCACTGGACCCGGTGGTGCGCCGTACGGCAGTTTTGGCCCCGTAATCGTGTGCGGCGTCGCCGCCCGGCTTAACTGATCGAGGTCAGCAAAGTGTCGCGTAGGCGGCCAGGGAGACCTGGCCTCCGACGCGGTGAGTTCGTTGCGAGCCGGTATTGTTCTTTCGTCCGAACGTTCAAAGTCATCCGCCGAACCTCACGATAGCAACACGGCCCTATCTTCGTTTCAAGTTCGGAAATGTTGTCAGGATTGGGGAATTTTCGTTCGAATTTCAAGTCTACACAAGAACGGAGGGCGGAAAAAGAATTCGATAAAGAACCAGAAAAGGAGAAACAAAATGTCTGAAGCAAAGCTTGTCGTGATTTATCCTCGGCCCACTAATATTGAAGTTTTCGAGAGAATCTATCTTGACGAACACGTGCCCTTGGCAGTTGCCAAGCTGATTGGCAAGACAAAGATCGTCGCCACGAAGATTACGGCGTCTCCACAAGGCACACCGCCATTCTATAGAATCGCTGAGATTCATTTTCCTTCGAAGGCAGCGCTTGAAGCTTGCGCGGCTACGCCCGGTGCGCAGGAAGCGCTTGCTCACGCGGTCAAGATCTCAACGGGCGGATCCCCGTTATTTCTAATTGCGGAAGAAGAGACGTTCACCTTCAGCCAAACCGTGGGCGCTTAGATCGAAACTCCAGGCTGCAAGTTCACATCTACAAAGGAGGCAGAATCTATGACGAGATTTCAAAGCGTTGCAATCAACGGTAACAGGATTTTCTATCGCGAAGCGGGTCCCAAAACTGCCCCAACTATTCTTTTGTTGCACGGTTTTCCGACGTCGTCACATATGTTTCGGGATCTGATTCCGGCCCTAGCTAACAGCTATCATCTCGTGGCGCCCGACATGCTAGGCTTCGGATTTTCGGATGCGCCTGACCGGGAACAGTTCCGGTACACGTTCGAAAGCTTGGCCAAAGTGATTGGAAGCTTCACAGAGACTATCGGCCTCGAGCGTTATGCGATTTACGTTTTCGACTACGGCGCCCCGGTCGGATTCCGCCTCGCATTGGCGCATCCTGAACGGGTTATCGCCATTATTTCGCAGAACGGCAATGCTTACGAGGAGGGCTTGAGCGAGGGTTGGAACCCAATCCAACAATACTGGAAAGAACCGACAGAGCAGAACCGTGCCGCATTGCGCGATTTCCTAACGCCCGAGGCTACGAAGGTACAATACCTCTACGGAGTCCAAGACGCGACGCTGGTCGCGCCAGAGGCCTATCAGCTAGACTCCGCGCTGCTTGCGCGATCAGGTAATGACGACATCCAACTCGACTTATTCCTGGATTATGCGAACAACGTCGCACTCTATCCCAAGTTCCAGGAGTATTTCCGAGCCAAACAGCCGCCTCTACTTGCGGTGTGGGGTAAGAATGATCCGTTCTTCCTGCCTCACGGCGCCGAAGCATACAAGCGCGACATTCCAAGCGCTGAGGTACACTTCTACGAGACCGGACATTTTGCGCTCGAAACACATGCTCAAGAAATTGCGGCTGCCATTCGCGATTTCCTAGGCCGCCAGGTGAAAGTGCAGACCTACGCGGCATGACGAAGATTCACCAGCGACAAGGGCCTCACGAGTTGGGAACAATCTGGGAACAATAACCGCCGAAAACCGCCATAAACCGTGATACAGGATGCGCGAAAGTCATAGACGAGACAACTACTTAGCGTTTTAGGGTTTACCTTGGGCGCAGGAGGTCTGGAGTTCAAATCTCCACGCCCCGACCAATTCATCGAACACAATCATTGTTACAACCCGACCTGTTTCCACACCGGCTGCATCTTGGTGCAAGTTGGGGAACATTTGGGAACAGAATTTCGTTCAACCGTGCGACCGCATGGCGTTCGGATTCGGAAACAGGGTGCGTGTAAACATCCATCGCTATTGCTGCGGTGGAGTGCCCGAGCAAAGACTGCCGCACCTTCGCGGTACCGAGGACCTTGCTCAGGAGGTGTCGCATGTGGCTGGCTGTTTCCCATGCGTACCCTTGCTTGAGTTTTTCGAGAATGAAGCGTTGAACGTCCGGCGTGCTTAGAGAGCTGCACTTGTTAGCCACAAATCCACTCCGCAAATTCGATTTGGGTTTGTGAAAGAAAAACAGAATGGAAAGCAACAGTGGCCAAACGGGAATGGTTAATGGGAATGGATGAAAGGAATGGTGTCCGCCCTGTGTGGATGCGCCCAGCCGCGGCGGGCTAACCGCCCGCCGCGGCTGGAAGGGTTTACTTTTTTAGGTGTGGGAATTTTTGCGGAGCGCAGCGCTTCCGCCGCCTACTGCTTTGGCGTGGGCGGGTCGTATCGCCGGTTGCTCACGCTCACCGGGTGCGGGTCACCGCGGTGGCATGTGTAGCAGGTTACCTCCTGGTTCCCCACGGGGAAGACGCCAGTGCCGGGAAAATTTGAGTTGATCTGCCGCACCAGCATGATCATCTTCCGCGCGATGTCCTTACGCGGGTTGATGTCTACCTCTTGCGTCCTTCCGCCGCCGTGACAGTAGTTGCAGTCCACGTTGAGGGCGTCGCGGA
>QHYQ01000085.1 GCA_003224175.1 Acidobacteriota bacterium | reverse complement strand
CCTGGCGGCTTTGAACGTCAAGTACCGCGACATTCGCTACGCTCTCCCCTTCTTGATTCAGTTGTGGATGTTTGTCACGCCCGTCATTTACCCGGCGAGCTTGGTACCGCGGGAGTGGAGTTGGGTGCTGGCGCTGAATCCGTTAACCGGCATTATCGAAGGCTTCAGGGCTTGCTTGTTTGGCCGCTCCGTTCCTTGGGGAGCGTTGGGGATCTCCAGCTTGATGGCGATTGGCCTGCTTGTGTACTCAGCGTATTCCTTCCAGCGCATCGAGCGGAGCTTCGCCGATAGGATTTAAGACCGATGAAAGCCATCATCGACGTCGAAAATCTCGGGAAACATTACCGGATTGGCGCCAGCGAGGCCCCTTACGACACTGTCCGCGAGGCCCTCATGCGGGCGCTCCGCGCGCCATTCCAGCGCAAAAATGACAAATCAAGTGGCGACACCATTTGGGCGCTCTATGATCTTTCTTTCCAAGCCATGCCAGGGGATGTAATCGGGATCATCGGGCACAACGGGGCGGGCAAATCCACGCTTTTGAAAATTCTCTCCCGGGTCACCGAACCGACAACTGGGAGAGCGGACTTGTACGGGCGTGTTGGAAGCCTGCTCGAAGTCGGAACGGGTTTCCACGGCGAACTGACTGGTCGTGAGAACATCTACTTGAATGGGGCAATCCTGGGCATGAGGCGCGTGGAAATCAAGAATCGGTTTGACGAGATCGTCTCCTTCGCTGAAGTCGAACGGTTTATTGACACCCCTGTGAAGCGCTATTCCACCGGCATGTACCTGCGCCTGGCGTTTGCAGTGGCGGCGTTTCTCGAATCGGAGATCCTGCTGGTTGACGAGGTGCTGGCGGTGGGTGACGCCTGTTTCCAGAAGAGATGTCTCGGCAAGATGCGGGACGTGAGCAGTAGCGGCCGAACGGTACTGCTCGTCAGTCACAATTTGGCGGCCATAGAAGCCCTTTGCAATCGCTGCCTACTGATCTCTCAAGGCCGATTGCTGGCGGAGGGTAAGCCCAGCGCCATCATCACTCGGCACCTTTCTGCCCACACGAATCCAGCTTCAGCATCCAAGGCTCTGGTGTCACATCCCGGCCGGAGGAAAAATCTGCTGCCGATCATGCGGCGGGTAACCTTGTTCTCCGAATCCAACGTTGCGAGTCCCTCGGTGCGTATGGGCGCTCCGTTTTCTGTGCGGGTAACTTTCCAGAGTGAGGCGAGACCAATCCGGCCGGTGTTCGGCCTTGTCTTCAAGAACAGTTATGGCGTGCCGGTTTTCAGTGTCAGCAACCGAGTGATCACCGAATACTTGCCCTCCGAGGCCATGCTAGCCGGAACAGTTAGCTGCGAGTTCGAAAGCCTTCCTTTAATGCCGGGTATCTACCAGTTGGATTTGTACCTCGGAGATGAATTCACCGACTACGACTGGATCTACGAGGCCATTTCGTTCGAGGTATTGGCCGCCGACATTTTGGGGAGTGGACGGCTGCCGCCAGCATCCGATGGCCCGGTTTTTTGGCATGCCCGGTGGAGTTTCGCTGATGCCACAGAGCTAGCGGATGCGCCGGTATGAAGTACGCTGGTGCATTTCGGAGAGTTGCGAAGGACCTCGTTCTCCGCATCACTGATAGCAGCTATCGGCATCAGCGCGCGGAGTTGGCCAGGCTCAGGTCACTTCCGCGGTACAAGGCGACTGTGACTAACCTGATTGGCATCCCGCTAGAGATAGTGGATGCGTACTCATTTCTTGGGATGTACCACGAGATTTGCGAACAGCAGATTTATCGGTTCCAAGCGAGAACCGAAGAGCCTTTCATCATAGATGGCGGAGCTAACATCGGACTCAGCATTCTATATCTGAAAGAACTTTACCCGAGGAGTGAGATCATCGGATTCGAGCCAGATGAAAAAATTTTCTCCGTGCTGGAAAGGAACGTCCAAAGGAGTGGCTACGAAAACATTAAACTGCTTCGCAGGGCCCTTTGGACTCGTCAAACGACTTTAGGTTTTGTCAGCGAGGGATCCTGGGCCGGGCGACTGGCCCGGACTGAGGAGCACGCGGGCCAGGTAGTACAAACGGCCCGATTGCGAGACTACTTGAATCGGCCAGTAGATTTCTTGAAGCTGGACATCGAGGGAGCGGAAACGGAAGTTCTTGCGGACTGTGCCGATCTGCTGGGAAGGGTAGAAAACCTGTTCGTGGAATACCACTCCTTCGGGGACGAGCCGCAATCAATTCATACTCTCCTGAGTGTCATGCAAGGGGCAGGGTTCCGCGTGCATGTACGTGCCTCGACCGGTTCTCCGCAGCCCTTTCTCTTTCGTGCTTTGAACCTCGGCATGGACAACCAACTATGTGTTTATGCGTTTCGCGCCGAGCAAAATGTGGCGGCTGGCCCAAGATTATGCGAGTGAAATCGAGCCCAGTAATCGCGTTGGACTTTCGATGGTTCGATGGTCTCAACCTTGGTTGTGGGCAGTATCGCTACTCAGTTGACCTCATTCGAGGTTTGGCCCGGCTTCAAGCGGAAGCAGAATTCGTATTGCTAGGCTCAAGACCGGAGCCCCTCCCCGAATTACAGGACATTTTCAAAGCGCCGTTGAATGGATGGAGGTATCGACAAATCCCCCGGTGTCAGACTAAGGGGAGTTACTACCTTGACCATCTGCGGTATGCGTGGGTCCTGAAACGTGAGCGAGTCAACCTCCTTCATGCGCTTCACACTTTCATTCCCCTTCTTTCCCCTTGTCCGGTAGTGGCCACGCAGCACGACATGATGTTCGAGCTGTTCCCAGACTACACCGAGGCCTGCCGATCTCGGCCCTACAGGATTCACAAATGGTTGTCGCAAAATCGGGTTGACCACATTATTTGCATATCCGAAACCACCGCTGCTGACCTTCAAAACCTGTGGGGAATCCCTCGAAACAAAATAAGTGTCATTTATCTCGCCACTGAACGGCCGAATGGTCCGGTAATGAATCAGAGTCCACCTCCATTCGGACTCTCTTCCAACGATCCCATCTTGCTTTCACCTTACAACCTCGAACCCCGCAAGAACCTTGCTTCACTCCTCCAAGCCGTGGCCCGACTGTGTCCCCGATACAACAATCTTCGACTACTGCTGTTTGGAAGAGCTGCGGTAACTGAGGAGCGAGAAAGAGAATTCAACAATCTTGTCCGGGAGCTTGGTCTGACCGATCGAGTGGTGAGAACAGGTTTCATCACGGACGAGGAACTTACCGGTCTTTATAAGATGGCGACGATCTTCGTCTTCCCCTCGCTATACGAGGGGTTTGGACTACCGGTGCTGGAGGCCATGGTGGCCGGCGCCTGTGTCATTGCCAGAGATGCATCGGCCATGGCTGAAATCCTTGGGGAAGCCGGTGAGTTGGTTGAAACGAAAGCCCCCGAATCACTGGCTAATGCCATTTTGCGCCTGCTGGACGACCCCACGTTGCGCGGGCGGTTGGGTCATACGGCTCGCGAGCGAGCTGCAAAGTTTACGATGAGACGAATGGCTCAGCGCACGTATGAGGCTTATCTCGCCACTTTAAACTTACAGTAGCGCAAGAAGGCTGGTGACAAGCGGTGACTCGCTCTAGAAAAACAGGGATTCGTGCTGCACACCGTCCCGGCGCTTTTCGGTTCCAACGACGGGGGCAGAGCGGAGCGCTATGCCCTGGAACTCGCCCACATGGCGGAGGGGGTCCATATGCGAGGTAGCCTTTGGCGACCGAGATCGGCAGCGACGCAGCCGGCAGCGTGGCGTTCACCGGTACAAATCTAGTTGCGCTCAGCGTTTGTTCTTAAAACCCTGGAGCTTCGGTGCGGGGTATGCGAGCGATCCAGATGAGTTGGCGAGAAAGAATTCGTTCCCGCTTGAGGAGGAATCCCAATTGGGTCACCTTCCGGCGCATTCAGCGTGAGGGGTGGCGAAAGGCGCTGCAGCGTTGGCGGCTCTGGTTGCAGATTCTTGACACTCCACCCATCTTTACCAACGGAGTGGATGAACAGGCGCCAGTGGAGGTCCACCTGCTCTGTTGTAGGCGCGACTACCTCTGCGGGATTTGGGCGCTCAAGAGCTTCTATTACCTTGCCGGGGTGCGCTATCCGCTGGTCATCCACCTGCAGGGTAAGGTGTCCCACTGGGCCGTGGCTCGGCTTGTGAGCCACTTTCCCATGGCACGAATCATACCCCAGCCAGAGGCCAATGCTTTAGTCGAAGGATGGTTAGCCGAACGCGGATTTCTTCGCCTGATTGCTGCCCGTCGCAGCAGTCCTTCGATGCTCAAGCTGATCGATTTCCCCACAATGAGCCAGGCTTGCCGTTTGTTGACGCTTGATACGGACGTACTATTTTTCCGTTACCCTGCAGACTTGCTGATTTCCGCTGAAAAGCTATCCCAGCTTAGTCTCTTCCAGCGTGATCTGGCCAGCGCATATAACTTATCTGAAAAGCGTGCGCTCACCGATTTAGGCATTGAGTTAGCTCCAAAGGTCAATACCGGGATCATGCTATTTACGCGCGATAGCTTGGACCTGTCCCGCTGCGAGATCTATCTCGCTCATCCCGATGTTGCCCGGCCGAGCGGGTGGATTGAACAGACCCTACACGCGCTATGCGCCAGCGAGCAGCGCAGAGTGGCCTACCTGCCCGACAGCTATTTGATCTCCCTCGAACCCAATCTTCACTGGGATTCGCTCATTGCCCGCCACTACGCGGGTGCCAGCCGCCCATTGTTGACCAGCGAGGGGATAAACATGTTGATTCAGACCGGTTTCCTGGAGGAGCTCAGAGACAGGAGCAGCACTTCATCTGCGTCTAGGGAGACCAAAACCTGAAGAGCTGCATATCGCCTGACAGAGGCTCAAGACGGCAGGCAGGTAAGGTACAGCGCAAGAGCCGGAGATAAGCCCGCAGTCCAAGGCAATTTTGGAATGAATCATGACTGAGTGGCACATCATCACGCACGAGTATCCGCCCC
>QHYQ01000084.1 GCA_003224175.1 Acidobacteriota bacterium | reverse complement strand
TCAGAGCCAGGAGAAGTCCTTGAGTAAACCAGTTTCCATTCCGCTTGAATACCTCCACGACCCCAACTTATCGGGAGCGAGCACCGCGAGAAATGCGGGAATGGCGATAGCTAAGGGAGATATCTGGCTTTTTATGGATGACGATGTGGTCCTGGAGCCCACTTTTCTCGAAGAGATCCTCGCCGCCTACAGGCCTGGCGTTACCGGTATATCGGGCATCATTACGAATTACAAGAGGCCGCCCCTGGGGCGTCTGCTTTGGGAAAGCATATTCATGCGCGGTCCTTTTCTCGATGACAGGCAGCGCGTTTATTGGAATGCCGCCCAGATTCGCGACGCGGCTCCGATTCGTGTACGACAGCTCACTGGCGCATTGATGAGCTTCAGGGCGCTTGCAATACGAGGATTGCAATTTGATATGAATTTGACTGGGGCGTGCCCCGGAGAAGACCTTGATTTTTGCGCCTCTCTGCCTAACGGGAGCATCTTACTCATCTCGCCCAAGGCAAGGCTGCTCCATAAACGAAGTCCCGAGGGAAGGAGTTCAGTTCACTGGCTGGCGCTGCATGCGCAGGTCAGCTATTACCTGCGTGAGCGCCATTGGCGCCATGGCCTTCGGAGTAACGTTTACTTTTTTTGGCTCAATGTGGGGTATATGTTAGCTGCTTCTCTATCATCCCTGAAACGGGTCTCGCCGCAGCCCTGGAGGGCATGGCGAGATGGCTTGAGAAAGGGGGCCGGGCTAGCTAAAGGAAATATCCAAGAAACGCGAGCACCCGTTTTGCGCTAACGCTACTTTGAAAACTCAGACACTCGAGACTGCAGATCCTCGTGATGAAAAATACGATAGCGGAATGAAACAATGCAGCAGCTTCCTGCACTCTTCGAAGCTGTACCGCGCCAGCACGACGAAGAGGCCGACGGCAATCAGCCACACGAGTAGCCCTGATCCAATACTCAGTACTTCCCAGTGGGCCACAAACGCCGAACCCGTGGCGACAAATGCGAAAGCGACATACTCTTTGATGACTGAAAACGGAAACGGAGAGTTCAGGCGGGCCACTACTATAAATACGGTATTCGAGACTACCCACCCGACGCCATAGGCGAGTACGGCTCCCAGCAACTGCCATCGCGGCCATAAGAATAGAAATAGCGTCACATAAACCGCAATTTGTCCCAGGACGATAGGGACGCCGCGCTGCTGTTTTCCAATGCTCGACAGCAGCGTCCCGCCAACTCCCCCGGGAGTGCAGAGCCCGACGAACAGCGCCATTAAGATCATCAAAAGCGGAAGACCTGTGTAATTGGCTCCCAGCAACGTCGTGATCGGATGCGCCAGCAAAATCAATCCATACGTACTCCCGGCAGTTACGAGGAAGAGGATACGCATGTGGGTGTGAAAAGCTGCTGAGGCTCCGGCCAAGTTTCGAGTGGCAACCATATTCGTCAGGGACGGCAGCAAAGTGCCGATAAAAAAACTGCTAACAAGCCGGATCGATTCCGCAAGCGTAATGAGCGCAACGTATTTCCCCAGCAGCGCCAGACCGCCAAAGTTTAAAACCAAGATAACATCGAAACGGCCGGCGAAGAAATTGAGCGCGCTCAACTGCTGAAGAGAAAGCGTGTAAGGCCAGAAGCCCCGAGGCAGAAAGAATCTCAGCGAACGCCAACTGTTTCGCCAGCCGTTTAGACGCCAAAGATGGCGGAATCCTAGTCCAGCGCTCAAAGCGCAGAACGCCAGATAAGTGCCCCATATAACGGCGGGATATGAATGCACCAGTATCGAGCGGGAAAAGAAAAAGAGACCTGCATAGACCAGGAATGAAGCGATCGTTACGAGTCTCGAGAGCATTTGGGCGAAGCCTATTTCCAGCATGCCTTTCAGGGCCGCACCAACCAATGAAGCTAGAATGGTGAGCGGCGATAGAACGATAAGGAGCAACTGCAAAGATGTGCTGGATTGCTCCCCAAGCAAGTAATGGAGTTTGTGAGGCCAAATCGCAGCCGCAATGATCCATGGCAGCACCGCCAGGCAAGCGATCAGGAAATAGGAAAATAAGAATGAGAGCCGCTTTTCGGAATCGAGCTCGGGAATAAATTTGATCGCCAGGGCATCGCCGCCGAGATAAAACAGCCCCAGAGCGGCTCCAATGTAAACGCTCAGCAGTCCAAACGTTCCCACCGCCTCAGGCCCTGTGCGCGCAAGCAGAATCGTCGAGCCGTAACTAAACGGAAGAGAAATGGCAGAAAGCCAGACGGTCAAACGCATCCCCGAGACGATGCGCACTCGTACCTCCGCCGGGACAGCGCTCATCAATTCGGCGGTTGCTCCAGGAGCGCCACTCATCGATTTGCTCATCTCTTCACCACGCTCGCGATGAAGGTCTCGCCAAGCTTAATGAATTCTCTACGAGGCTCTTCAGATAGCCTTTCCTAGGGCAACCGTAGCGGAGAGCGCCTTAAGAACCTGAGGCCGCTTGACTTCCAGCGAGTATCGCTTCTCCACAAGAAAGAACAAGAAGCTGGAGCTTATCCATGTGGCGCTGAATCCGATTACTAGTGCTAACAAAGCAACGGTAGAATCCATTGTCGGAAAGACGAACCCGAAGACCTTAGCGACCGCTTGAAGCGTCAGACCATGGATCAGGTAATACGAGTAGCTCATATTTCCGAGATACCGGAAGGGTGTCCAGGAGAATGCCCGGCTCAGTGCGCCATTGCATTTGAACGAGTAAAGGCAGAGAAAGAAAAAGCTCACGCCGAGACTGAAGACTGGCAGAAACGCGTTCATTTTGGATTGGGAACGAGGTCCATGTACGGTGTAGAAAAAGAAAAAGCTCAGCAGCACTAGCAACAATACGCCCATTTCTCCCCGCTTTGGGACTAAGACGCGGATCTTCTCAACCGATATCACCTCGTACAAGACGATTCCGGCGATAAAAGAAATCATACGGGCTTGGGGTGCCTGCCCGCGATATACCAAAGCGATGCCGCCACTGCCCCACAAAAGTGCGAAGAAAGCGAGCCGCAATTGTGCCTTCCATCGGCGCATCCCACACGCCGCAATGAGTATCGGCAGGGTCAAATAGAAGAAGAACTCGAAGCTCAAGCTCCATGCGACGGAGATCATTGGGGTGATCCGGAAAATACCGGGCAGCAGGAACAAATTCTGCAGGACATATAGCCCGCCGGCGACAGCGCCCGCCGGAATCTTACTCTGCTGTGGGAAAGCCAAAGAGAGCACGAGGTACCCAACAAAAACGGATAGGAACGTGGGGTAAATCCTTTGCACTCGACGTCTGGCGAACCTGAAATAACCGACCTCACGCCGAATCAAAGCTCCGTAAATCAGATACCCGCTCATCACAAAGAAGAGGTCGACACCAGAATTCCCAATGGTTCCCAAAAATTGCGAGATGCTGCGCAGCCACAGACCGCGTACCAGGTACTCGCCGAACAGCGCGTGATAGTGAACGAAAAAGACGAGCAGCACAGCTAGTCCGCGCAGCCCCTCCATGGGAATCATGCGTGACGCCCCACCCTCTACCTCGTAGGCTGAAGCGCGGGCCTTCAAACGTGTTCTAAGCCCTAAAAACCCGGCGGCGGTCCTATCAGGAATGGCGTTACTCATGGACTTGGCGCCATTTTTAGGGTCGCCGGCATCAGAGCGACAGACGTTCTAGAGGTCAAGCTTTGCTCGACAATCGGGAAGCATGCGGGTAAAAACAGCACAAGCCAGAAAAACCTGAAAAACCAGGCGGAGACGAAGAATGAACCAACCGCTGCTGCCAGGAATCCGCCTTGTAGCCCCACCGCAAGCTCACCTAACAACAACGATTTGCCCTGACCCCCAAGAGACGATCGAGCCGTACGATTCAGGGCCGCGAAGGCTGAAACCGCCAGGCCAATATAGGCAAGGAATCCTGGAATGCCTAGCTCGGCAGCCACTTCAATATAGGTGTTATGAGCCAGGGACCGAATCTCCGGGTCTCGCGGATCTTCATAGGTCGTTACTACGTCGATAAAACGGCCCAGACCTACGCCGGCGAGGGGATGCGCGCGAACCATTTGCAGTCCGCCCCGCCATGCGGTTTCTCGTGCTTCTACGGCCTTCTGCTCTCCATATCCCGGATGCACGAAACGCTGTACGATCGTGTTCGGCACGATCAAGAGCAGCGGGACAATCACGATTGCGAGGAGCACGAGAGTGCGCAGGCCTCGCCCTGAACGAAGCATTAGAAAAAGCAGACCTGCCGCCACGCCAACAAATGCGCCCCGAGAAGCTGCCATCAGGAGCCCGATTGACGTGGTGACGAGGCAGCCGTAAAGGTAAACTTTCTCCCTCCGTGATTTGCTGGCCAGCGCTAAGTGGAGTGTCATCACCAAGCACGTCGAGGCGCAGACACTAAAGTAGTTGGAATCCCCGGAAATCCCACCGGGACGGTAGCCCACAAAGGGGTTACTCAGCCAGTCGCGCACGGCGTATACAGACGCTACTCCGACTGATCCGATCATGACCCACACGACAGACCGTAGCCGGGGCAGTGTATCAACCTGAAAAGTCGTGAGGATGATCAGAACGAGCATGGACACCACGTGAAACAAGGGATCGTTGGTAGCCAAACTGGCATTGCCACCATGAGAAAAATAGGAGAAAAACATAACCGCAAAGTAAATGCCGAAGAAGCAGATGACTGGTGATCTCAGCAGCGCATCAAGTTTCGGCCGGATAACAAACCGGTAGAGCGCAAACGGTAGACAGACGAGCGCAAGGTACTTGACCGGGGTAAAAGCTCCTTCCGCGGCGAGCCAACGGTGGTTGTTCAACGGTAAAGTAAATAAGAGCAGATAATAAAAAATCATTGCTTGAATTTCCTCAATTTACGCAGCTTCCATCATGCCGTTCCGGTATTACAAGTTCGCGACGTCTGTCCATCGCTGGAAAGTCATGAATCACAACTGCGGCTCTGCTCGATGACGACTGAGCCGCACCAAGACTCCAGGTCGCCATTCCTCCAACTTCGCCCAGTACTTCACTGTTTCCTTGCTGATCGGTGTTCGATCCGCATGAATCTGTTTCAAACCACTAAAGC
>QHYQ01000083.1 GCA_003224175.1 Acidobacteriota bacterium | reverse complement strand
AATCACGACATAAGCATCGTGGCCATTAACGTTTGCGAGGCCTTGCACTTGCATCTGTGTGTATATCTGTTTCAAATCGAGCGGCAGATAAAAATCCGCGTCTCGCTTGGCCCGCATTTGATCGGTGGCACTAGGCTCGGTCACGCGTCCCGTCGCAGCTTGAGCCCAAGCTCGCGTTCCATCGAAACCATCAGAGACCGTGTACGTTGCCGTGCGATACGTGTTCAGTGTCAGGTTAGGTGCTTTCTGGCTGCGCTCGATGTTGGCCGGCACAGGTATCGTTCCACCGGGCCCCGTGGGAATGTACTGAGTCCCGGTGATCACGCGGCTCGTGATTTTCCGAAGAGCCTGCTCACCGCCGAGTGCCTGCACGTATTTGGTCAGGATCTGATCGACTGACGGCAAACCTTGGGGCTCGGGCTCTACCCCCTTTTCGACGGCCGGCAGAGGCACCGTGGTCATTGGAACGGTACTGCCACGGTGACAGGTATAGCAGGTCACCTCCTGCTGCCCTTTGAAATTGTTCTTGTTGATGTCCATCACCATGCGCATCATCATGCGGGCGGTCTCTTTGGCTTCCTTGGTGTCCGCCGCGCGATCTGGGTCCTCATGGCAGAATTCGCAATTCACGCCAAGGGCGGCCCGGATCTGGTGCATGGACTCGATGACCTGGTCGGCCGGAACTCCGTTGAGCACTTTGATGCTCTTATAAAACTGCTCGGCCGCCTTTCCTTCCATGCTCGGCGGCCCGCCCTGGGGTGGCGCGGCTTGGGGATGTGCGAGCAGCACCGCAGTTGACATCAACCCCACTAGAATGCCAATTCTTTTCATACAAATCAGTAAGTTACGCATAGATCAAATGATCCTCCCCCACGAGTGTCGGGGACGTGTCCCGGTTCGCAGCTGTTCAATCCGAGCGATCTGGAATTTGATTACTCCGGCGGGCCGTAGCATACACTCTTGCCGTGCCGGTTGCCACCCCAGCATACCCAAACGCGGCGCATGCTGGGGACCCCGGTTGCCACCCCAGCATACCTAAACGCGGCGCATGCTGGGGACCCCGGTTGGAAGATGGGGCGTCCTTGGCGTACGCTTGTCGCTGGAGCGCCCTCCCATACGGGTCTTCAGGAACCTTGTTGCCTTGTGCAAATATGCTGGAAGATTGAAAACTGGGCGTGAGCATTGTATTCTCGGCGCCTAATTTCTAGGTGGCGGCGAGGTTGGAAGTCATACCGGAATCCGCTACGATTTCTCGCTGACCAACGGAGCTGAACGAGAACGCGCAGCATTGGCGCCTGGAAACGAAGGGAGAAAATCGATATGTCTTTGGGATGGAAGCCACGCCTCCTGAGTGCCCTCGGAACAATCACTGTGTGCCTGTTGGGCGTTGCGTCAGCGAGCGCACAGGCCGACTCCGCTCAAAAACCGCTGATGGCCGAGGAGGCGTTCAAAGACGTCCAGGTGCTGCGAGGAGTTCCGGCCAGCGAATTCATCGAGACCATGGGATTCTTTGCCGTCTCCCTTACGGCGAACTGCACCACCTGCCACGGCGATGCCAGCGCCGGCAGTTGGGAACATTACGCCGACAACACCCCACTCAAGCAGGCCGCCCGCAGGATGGTCGTGATGATGAATTCCATCAATCAGGCCAACTTTGGCGGGAAGCGCGAGGTGACCTGTTATACCTGCCATCGCGGTGACCGTATGCCGAGAGTCACCCCGACGATTGCCGACGTATATAATTCTACTTTTAATCCTATCGAACCGGATCAGCTGCTTCCGGCCGCTTCTGGCGAACCTTCCGCCGATCAAATTCTGGACAAATATATTCAAGCGCTTGGCGGAGCGCAGCAATTGGCCAAGCTCACCAGCTTTATGGCTAAGGGAACATCCCAGGCCTACGCCGAACTCGCTTATCCGTTCGAAGTCTATGCCAAGGCTCCCAATCAACTCATGAGTGTCACGCACACCGAGGCGGGCGACAGAACCACGGCCTACGACGGTCGCAACGGCTGGGTAGCCATGCCCAGCGACGACAAACCGATCCCGCTGCTTCCGCTGATCCAGGGTGATCTGGTGGGCGCCCGGTTGGATGCGACCATCTGTTTTCCCACGGCCATCAAACAAGGGCTCACACAATGGCGCGTGAGCATGCCGATAACTATCAACGATAAGGATGTTGAAGTCGTCCAAGGCACTGCCGATGGGGGTCGAACTCCGGTCAACCTGTACTTCGATAGCAAGTCCGGGCTGCTGGTACGGCAAGTGCGCTATACCGACACGAAAGTCGGCCTCTCTGCAACACAAATCGACTATGAGGATTACCGTGACGTTGCCGGAGTCAAGATGCCCTTTAAATGGACGACGAGCTGGCTCGACGGTCAGACCGTTTACACGGTAACTCAACTTCAGCCGAACGTACCTATAGACGCGGCCAAATTCGGAAAACCGCTCCCGCCAAAACCCGCAAATCCTTGATCGCACGCCGAGGGAACGGGATTCTCAGGAGCTTCGACTCATAAGTGGATGGCCCCTGGCCATCTTGACACTTTCTCGCGGGCGATGCTATGTTCGGGCACGGCCAGTCTTTTGTCTGCTCTCCATAACGACTCCCGAAAAAGGAGAATCGGACAGGAGGAACATCCCGAAATGATGCGCAGAACTTTGGGTATTGTGGTGATCTTTTGCGGATTGCTTTTGGCGGCTCTACCAGCCCTCGCACATCACTCGCTTAACGCCGAGTTTCAGATGGGCAAGCCCACAGAGCTGAAGGGTATCCTCATAAAGGTCGAGTGGGATAATCCCCACGTTTATTGGAACGTTGAGACCAAGGATGCAAGCGGCAGTGTGACGCGTTGGTCCGTGGAGGGCTTGCCTCCGAGCTACCTGCACCGCAACGGGGTTTCGAGAACAGATATGCTGGCGCTTGTAGGGAAAGAAGTTACGATTCACGGTCGTCTCGCCAAGGACGGTTCAAAACTGATGTTTGGGCTAGATTTTGTTCTGCCAGACGGGCGAGTGATTCCGGTCGGGCCGAAGGTGGGCGACGACAACCCGTAGTGATTTCGAAGGTCGACAGGAGGATCTATGAAGCACCGTTATCTCCTCGGCTGCTTAATTGCCGCGGCGATGATCGCGGGTCTCAGCTCCACGACGGCTTCCGCCCAGGCAGATAAGGACCAGGGAACTAAGAAATACGCGCCTCCCTCGTTGCCGACCGATCATTCCAAGCCGGCGCCGCGCACAGCCGACGGACATCCGGACCTTTCGGGAATGTGGATTGAGAAATACGGAGCGCTCGGAACCGATCCTGCAGTCGGGAAGCCGGAAGGTGACGCGCGATCAAGAAGGCCCGCCTCCTACCCGTCCGATGAGCTGCCTTATCAGCCATGGGCGGCTTTGAAGGCCAGACAATTGCGCGATGCTGAGAACACTGACCCGCTGTTGCATTGCGAGCCATATGGCGTCCCGCGCATCTGGGGCGGCCCGCATCCGGCAAGATTAGTGCAATTGCCCGGAGAGGTAATCATCCTCTATGAGAGAGATACTGCCTTCCGCATCATCCCAACGGATGGCCGGCCTCATCCCGCAGACGCGGACCCATCCTGGATGGGAAATTCGGTCGCGAAATGGGATGGGGATACCCTGGTCATCGACACCATCGACCTCACTGATAAGTCCTGGTTGGGATCAGGCAAGAATGCCGGCGAGGGTAGCGGCACGTTTCATAGCGACGCGCTGCATGTTTCGGAAAGAATCCACCGTCCCGATTTTTACCATCTCACAGTAGAAATTACGGATGATGACCCAAAGGTGTTCGCACATCCTTGGACATATGGTTGGAACATGAGCCTCGTTCCCAACGAGGAGATGTATGAGGACGTGACTTGTTCCAACGAGAAGGATTACGAACACGAACTGCCCGACAAACCAGCGGCCACAGACAAATCAGCTGCGGCTAATTGAACGAGGTTGGACGCGGGCTGGGGTCCTGCTTCTGGAAAACACGCGGGCGCAGGCTTCGGCCTTGAGAAGCGTTTCAAAAGTTCCGCGTGTGGTCAGTACGGGTGGCATTCTAAGAGGGCAGACTACTGCCTTATCGTAGGGGGAGAACTTCGCCGACCTCCGTCTTTTAGTCCGTCCAGCCTTCTCGACTCAGCGAAACTCATACATGACTCCCGGCCCCGTGGGAACTGCGCGACGCTTTCCAGTTCGCCGCTCTTAAGGTAGGCTTGATTGCTCAGCATGATCCAAGGAAGTCACTACTCCGGGGTGGTGCAATTTGGTAGCACACCAGACTTTGGATCTGGTTATCCTGGTTCGAGTCCAGGCCCCGGAGCCAAATCTAATCAACACTTTGCGAGCAAGTGGTTTTGTTTTCAGTCCGCGTGCCTGTAACCGGCTTCGACCCGCTTCAATGGTTTCAAGTTGGTATGGGGCCAGCATGGGGCCAGGCGTAGTAGACCAACCAGTAAACTGGGGATACCGCTCTTAAACTAAGTCGTAAGTTTTCCCTTTACAGCCCTCGGCTATGTATGATACATTGGTAAATGACTAGTGTGTTGCTGTTATCGAGAGAGATAGCTTCTAGTCGCGCGGACCCGCAGAGTCGACTCGAACCTGCCGCTCAACTGACTAGCTCAGCCACAACAGGGTGGAGTTAAATTTTTAGGTTTTTCCACCGTGGTGCGGCTGATGTTTTTCTCACCTGAGTTTAGCAAGCTTGAAAATTTATACGGTATTCGTGCGCCTCGCACACGCACGGATGGATCAGCCTCCGCGCTGATTCCCACCACAGTGGAAAATGGGGGAGCGCGATTCGCACCCGTGCTCCCCAGCTAAAAAGGTGGACGCCTCGTGCCAACTCCAGCCGAAGTAACGTCACCAGGAAAAGAGAAAGAGGTCGTGCCGATCGCGCAGCGGCTGGCGCTGACCTTGGATGAGTGCGCCGCGCTGAGCGGCTTCAAGGTTTGCGCCTTGCGAAGCGCGATCTGGGCGGGCGAGCTCGCCTACATCCGCTCGGGTGAGCGCGGACGCTACCTGATTCGCCGCGAAACGCTTGAAC
>QHYQ01000082.1 GCA_003224175.1 Acidobacteriota bacterium | reverse complement strand
AGGCTAACACGCAGACGAAGCAGGACATCGGGCAGTCAAATTCGTAGAACAACGGTTGGGGAGCGCGACCGAAACAACAAATTCCAAGCGCTCTCCCGATAACGTTCGGGTCGCCCTGCAGACCGGGGCGACCCGAACGTAAGCCTTCGAGGAAATGAATCTAGGGCCTAAGCCAGCGTCGTCCTCCCAGATCCAGATAAGCGGCGGGACTCGGGCGCGTGGGGCTTGACTGCCCTCGCGCCCGGCAATCTTCTCAACACTGAGGGATCAGTGGTAGGCCAGTGCGGGCTCGAACCGCAGACCTCTACCGTGTCAATTTTATCGCTGGTCTGGGAACAGATGAGATCGAGTGAGTACAAATTGTATCGCTGCAATGCGTAAGCCGAAATTTATGCTGGCGGCGTAACAACTCGAATCGAGGCAGCCCCTTGCCGACGGACCTGGGCGCGCGTTGTAAAATACCCTTCTGTGGCGTCCTTACCTTCCTTATCGACGCGCATGATCGTCACCTTCCGGAGCACTGCATTCAACACGTCCACACCTGAAAAGCATTTCGTAAGCCGCCGTGCTTACGGGGGTGACTTGGCCAATTGGCTTATATACGAACTGGCCCGACACGATGCCGCCGTGGACCCTATGATTGGGCAAAAGGATGCCGGATGGATTGTTCGGTTCAGGTTCCGCGGAGCCACTTATGATTTCTTGGCTCGGTACCGAGGAGGCCCCGACTGGGTAGGCTTGCTTGAACGCAGGCGAGGTATTGTGGGTCGTCTCTTTCACGGGCAGCAGAAGAACGTAGAGTTCGACGCTGTGCAGCTCATTGATGCCGTGCTGTCATCCTCGGAACTGATTTCTGATATTCAGTGGCACTACGACGAATCCGGGTCTCCCTGATGTCTATATTCGGCGGCCAGTCGCCGGCGGAGTCAATGCATCGCACCACACCAAGGCCATTGGAAAAGATGGTAGGCCCGTGCGGGCTCGAACCGCAGACCTCTACCGTGTCAAGGTAGCGCTCTAACCAACTGAGCTACGGGCCTAAAGGCAGTAACTCCCAACTTTTTCTCCATCTTACGCGGCATCGCTTTTCGGTGCAACTCCGCTCGATTTGGGAGCATTGGGAGCAATTGCGGACGCAATTGCGGGAGTTGCTAGATACTTGCGTTGGTCCTGGCCCGGAACATCTTCGTAATATCTGCCGCACCACATTTTGCCCTTCTTTACAACCGTTCCCGCTTGCCCGGATCGGCGAGACATGCTCTTTCCTCGTTTCCGATCCGGCGTCGCTGCGGCAACACTAGCTGCTTGCAGCGTGGAACGCAAGGCATTGTGATCTGAAATTTCTGCAGAGGCAGCCAAAGTTTCGGCAAGCACTCGCGTATTTACAGTCGGATCCACGGTCGAAGGCAGAAGATTGGCGGCTACTTCGTCACCCTCACGACGGGCGGTCTCTTGAGAGCTGCATCTGGCGGCCACAAAACACCCCCTCGATTCGATTTAGTGTTTGTGGAAGAAATGGAATGGATAAAGGCAAAGAGTGCCTTGACACCCCTGACGACGAAGCATAGTGTCGATCTGGTTTTTGGCAGCCCTTCGAGTTTCCCTTTATAAGGCCCAGCTATACCCTCATCTATTTGAGGAGACACGCATGAAGCGAATTCTCAAGGCGATTCTAACGTTCTTAACGGGTCTTATGACAATTGGGCTCGCCGCATCGTCGGCCGCAGCCGCAAACTGTGAGAGTCTCGCTTCCCTAAAGCTAACGAACACCACGATTACATCCTCAAATACCGTGGCGGCTCGCGCTTTCACCCCGCCAACAACTGGCCTACCCGGCATCGCCACTTCTCAATTTTCGAATCTGCCAGCTTTCTGCCGTGTGGCGGCGACCCTCACACCTTCAAGCGACTCTGACATCAAGGTCGAAGTCTGGTTGCCGGTCTCCGGCTGGAACGGGAAGTTTCAAGCAGTCGGCAATGGTGGCTTTGCCGGAGTCATCAGTTATTCTGCATTGGCGGCCGCCGTGACGGCTGGTTACGCATCCGCGAGCACTGACACCGGTCACCAAGGGAACACGGCGGCATTTGCAATCGGCCACCCTGAAAAGGTCATCGATTTCGCTGATCGTGCGGTTCACGAGATGACGGTGCAGGCGAAGTCAATCGTGAATGCTTATTATGGCAGCGCACCGAGCCTTTCGTTTTGGAACGGCTGCTCCCAAGGTGGGCGGCAAGGTATCACGGAGGCGGCAAAATACCCGTCTGACTTCGACGGGATTGTGGCCGGGGCCTCTGGCATCAACTGGATGCGCCTCCTCGTCTCCCGTATGGCCATCAACGTGTTCGCCCACCGAGGCGAAGACAGTTACATCCCGCCTGAGAAATATGCATTGGTTCACGAGGCGGTGCTGAAAGCGTGTGATGTGCTCGATGGCGTTAAAGATGGCGTCATCGAAAATCCCACCGTCTGTCACTTCGACCCGAAGGTGCTCGTTTGCAAGGGTGCGGACGGCCCCAACTGCCTCACCCCGGCGCAGGCGGAGACGGCAAGATCGCTCTATGCGCCGGTGAAGAATCCGAAAACTGGGGCTGAAGTTATGCCAGCCTTACTCCAACCGGGATCAGAGTTGGGCTGGGCAATTTTGGCAGGCCCGGAACCGATCAGGTATTCCACCGAGACGTTCCAATACCTAGTCTTCAGTGATCCGAAGTGGGATTGGCACCGGTTCAATGCCGCCACTGATATTGACTTGGCGCTCAGGACTGATAAGGGCTTGCTTGAGTTCACAGATCCCGATCTGAAACCCTTCTTCGATCGCGGCGCCAAACTACTGATGTATCACGGCTGGGCCGACCCGCAAGTTACACCGATGAACAGCGTTAACTATTTCAACGATGTGGTCAGAAAGCTCGGTGCAGGCGTGGTCGGCAAATCGATCGAGCTGTACATGGTGCCCGGCATGAACCATTGCGGCGGCGGTCCCGGAACCGACACATTCAACAAGATGGCGGCCATCGAGCAATGGGTTGCGGGTGGCACTGCTCCGAAGCAAATCCTCGCGTCTCATCTCACGAACCGAACTGTGGACCGTACCCGCCCACTTTGTCCGTACCCGCAGGTGGCCTCCTACAAAGGAGGCGGCAGCACGGATGATGCGGCAAACTTCGTCTGCAAAGCGCCATAGCCGGCGTGCTGATCACCCGTATCCGGTGAAGCTCAGAGAATAAGTGTCGCCTGTCGTATGGACACTGCCGCCTAAGCAGAAGCAGGGCGATGTGCCCGGAGGAAGGAACGTATCTGGCGCACCGCCAGGGGAATCCGCTCCTTGGGCTCCTTCCACGGGAACATGCTCACTTCGGCGTTTGGCGCGAGCATGGCGGCCTCCATGGCCACGGCGTACGGATGCGCCGGGATATCGTCCGGCAGGATCAGTACGGGCGTCTGGCAATGGCGCACGAAATCGCGTGTCACGGTGAAGACGAAGTCGGGGTTGGTGCGGTACATCTTGGTCAGATATTTCTCGACCATCTCCATCGTGATGTCGGGCCGGTGCTTGACCAATTCCGGACCCCAGCCCTTCATATTGGTTTCGTAGAAAAGGTCGCGCATCTCCGGACGCGACCCGCTGGGCTGCGCCAGCACGGCTGCGACAACACGATCGGGCGCCCGCTTCAAGAGGTTCCAGATGAATGGGCCGCCGATGCAGAAGCCCATCACCATGAACTTGTTGATGCCCAGATGATCCATCACACCGAGCTGGTCATCTGTGTGTGAATCCCACGGCCGGTCGATCTCCAGCGGACCAGAGGACTGACCGGGATTGGCGTTGCGCAGGTCCGCCGCGATGCAGCGGTACTCTCTCTTGAACTCCTCGATCACGTTAAAGGGGTTCGTCAAGCCGGCGACCGTCGAGTTCAATCCCCCGCCGGCAATGAGCAACAACGGGAAGCCGGAACCGGCCTCCTCATAGTGGATGCGAACGGGACCCTTTTCGTAGAAGGACATGGCAGCTACTCCTTTCCCAGTCTGCTGGCCAAACACGCGCCGCACGGCGGCCATCGCCGCCGCCGCGGCGCCCGTTGCCAGTATGTTGCGTCTGGTCGGATCCATAATCGGCGTCCTCCTTGATCATTGTTGTGGCCGCGTGCGGCTCGAAGCGCCAGAGTGCAGCGCGGATGACAGATTCAAGTATGATTCGTGGTTCGTGGTGCACAATCGTAGCACAGGTTCTCTTGGCGCTAGAGCCGCTTCCGTGGTCATCACCGATATTGTGGGTTGGCGTTTCCCAACCTCCGGCGGCGGCTCTTCCTCATCCTGACGGAGCTTAGCTTCAGCGCGCTTAAGGTCATCGATGTCAGTATCCGTTCCATACCAGTTGACAATGTTGCCCGATTCGTCGCGCAATGGCTCAGCCCGAAACAAGAACCATCGATACACTCCGTCGAATCGACGCAGCCTTCCCTCGACTTCGCCCGGCTCGCCAGAGGCCAGAAATCCGAGCCACTTATCTGTTATTTCCTTCAAGTCCTCCGGGTGAATGGCATCCTGCCATCCCCAGCCGCGAACCGCTTCAGGCGATAGGCCGGTATATTCGTGCCATCGCTGGTTCCAAAATTCTCCTGTCCCATCCGGCAAGCTACACCACGCGAGTGTCGGGATCGTGTCGATGATCTTCCGAAGTTTCGCTTCCGAGTTCCGGATCTCCTCAAGGGCGCTTCTCAATGCTTCCTGTGATCGCTCTCCCTCGATCGCAATCACGGCTATGTGACCTGCGCCTTCGATCAGTCGCAGGTCCGTCTCGCTCGGCCTCGGTTAGAACGCGTATCACCCGCTATCCCGCTATTCGCAATTTGTGCCGCCGTGCCATATCGCAGGCAAAGTGCCACCTCGGTAGCAGTGGCATATTGGCACTCTGAGTCGAAATCGATCCGCCGTCTTTTCTATCCCATACTTCGGTAAGCGTTTCCAGCACAAGCAGAATAGACCAGCATTGGCATGGTGTGTGCAACTCTGACTCCATGCAGAGGAAATACAATGCTGCGGATCACGTCAGGCGAGCGGGTACTGAACTCATCGGTTTCGGCGTGTACACGAACCACATCCTGCAAATA
>QHYQ01000081.1 GCA_003224175.1 Acidobacteriota bacterium | reverse complement strand
CAAGTAGACTTCGAGCTAGTGTTGGGTCGACCCATTGAGACCGCCCTACTTATCGGGAGGCAGGCTAGCGCGGGAGGCCTACGTAGGTATAGGATTCATGTTGAAGCGCGAAGCGAGGAGGCATTGAGACCATGAAGACCGCACTCAGTTTGTTGACGTCCGTTGCTGCGCTCACCGTGATGTCTACTGCAGCCGCGGCACAGAAGCAGGTCACCTTCACGAAGGATGTGGCACCGATCCTCCCAGGAACATTGCCAGGTCTGTCATCATGTCGGCACGGTTGCGCCGATGTCGTTGGTGACTTATTCCGCGGACGCCGCCTCTGACCGTTTCCTGATGGTTTTGGGGCGGCCCATAGCAGACGCCATCATCGCCGGTGATATGGCTCCCGTCATCACGGGCCGTACAACTCAAACCATTACTCTACCCGCTACGGCAACATTAGCGGTCACGGCTACTGATGACGGACTTCCGAAACCGCGTCCGGGAGAACGCGGCTCCGACGGCCAGATCGGAGGAGGAGTACAAGGTGTGCGGATCCGATGGGTCCTTTATCGAGGTCCGGGCAAAGTGCAATTCGATCCGGAAGTGAGCCCGCCTGTTTACGGAAACCCGCTCACGTCTGAGACCAAGGTAAGTTTCAGTGTTCCCGGCAACTACCGGATCCGTGCGATTGCCAGTGATGGGGCATTGTTCTCGACCTATGACCTGGATGTGACAGTCAACCCAAGTACGTCCGCCGAGAAGAAGCGCTAGAGCTGTTGACCCCGCGTTAGACCAATCAGCAATGGCTCCAAGCCTGCAGTCGTGCAATTGAAGGAATCGTATCGAAACGACTGCCGCGCAGCATCCACGAATCAACTATCAATTGATTGGTCGACGCCATGCCACAAGAATTCTGCACGTCTTGCGAGCTTGTGCTGCAACACCATGCGCAACAGAATTTAGCGATGAGAAGTGCTCAACGCTTTAGCTCGATGGCAATCAATTCGAACGGCTGGCTCCCAGTATTCTCCGGGAGGTGCTCGAACGGATCAAAGTACATGACCTCTCCGGCCTTGACGCTGCCGTCTTCCGTTTTTCCGCCTGGGTAGGTGAATCGGAAATTGGCCTGGCTGAGAAATACGGCAACAGTTCGCGGATGGCCGTGCATCGCGGATTTCTCTCCGGGACCATACTTGACCCGCAGCACTCGAATGTGGTCGTTTTCGAGTTCAACGGTATAGTGCTTTGGGTCGACCTGGACGGGATCTTTGGGGGCCGGTTGGGTCGCTTGGGTGGACATAGACAGCCCTCCTTTTGAGAATGTCGCCAGAGCATACTGCTCTCGTCTGCCGACTTCAATCCCATCCGCGCCGCGGATCTCGGAAAGCCGCCGAGAAAGCATTCAGGATCCGGTTGTGGGAGGCGCGGACTGAGTGGAAGCGTCGACGATTCCGGGCACGGACAGAATCGCTCTCGGCCCTGAGGATTGTTTCATATCCGACCGTTGACAATTCACGGGACGACGAGTAGAAAGCTGGTCAAATCCACGTCAACGTCCTGATCGTGCAGAAAGGAGTACCTTCCATGAGTGAACAGGTAAATATTGAGATTGCCCAAAAGCAAATCGCCGCTTTGAACGCTCGCAACATTGATGAATACCTGAGTCGAATTGACGAGTCCTACGTTGGGGAGTCGGAATCTCCGCTGAGTCGCGGTCGTGATGGGGTGCGGAAAGTCTTGGGTGTGCTTTTCGGAGCATTTCCTGATCTTAGACTCGAAAATCTTTGCGAGTGGAGATTTCGTTGTCGCCCGTTACCGTGCCACGGCTACCCAAAAAGGAAACTACCTTGGAATTGCCGCCACCAACAAACCGGTCAACTTCCAAGGGTGTAACTTCGTTGAACTACGGAATGGCAAGGTGATTCGAAGCCGAATCTATGCAGACAATGCCTTGCTGTACCAGCAGCTTGGTGTCCTGTCGCTGCCTAAAGCTGCCACTGCATAGATTCGAGCAGTTCGACCGCGAAAACTTGACCCGAGCTTTATGCGCGGATGCCCTCGACGATGCTCAGCGGGCATTTGGTCGGCACAACGCGGGTCAGCTTAAATCCCGATCTCCTGAATAGGGTTGCGAATTCCTCTTTGGTGCGTTCGCGCCCTCCGGTGGTGACAAGCATTTGTATGTCACGTAGCTTTCCCCGGTCGGGTTTGTTACCGGGGACGATGATGCTTTCGATGACGAGTATCTTTCCATTTTCACTCATGGCGGCGCGGCAGTTGGCGAGAATTTTTGTGCATTGCTCTTCGTCCCAGTCGTGCAGCACGCTCTTCATCATGTAAGCATCAGCGCCTTTGGTCACCGCCTCGAAGAAGCTTCCAGCTTCGAGCGTGCAACGCTCGGCGATCCCCTTTGTCACATGCCGATCCTGCTTGGCGCTTGCGATCACCGAGGGCTGATCGAAGAGCACACCCTTCAGTTTCGGATTTGCCTGGAGGATAGTGGCCAGGAGACTGCCATGTCCCCCGCCTAGGTCGACGAGTGTCCGGATTCTGGAAAACTTATACGTCGCCGCAATTGCCGGGATCTCCGTGGAAGAGACGTTCGTCATCGTCTCATTGAAGATAGAGGCCTCCTCCGGGTGCTTCTCCAGATACTCGAAGTGGGACATTCCGTGGACCTTGAGAAATGGTGTCTCTCCTGTTTGGACTCCGTGGAGCAATTGCGCCCACGCATCCGACAAGGACGGAAGTCCACAAAACAGCGCGACCCCACGCATTGAGGCCCCCTTCTGAAGAGTAGCGGCGAGCGGGGTCAACTTGAATCGCTTGCCTTTGGTCTCCGCGAAGATCCCGACGCTGGCCAATGCGCGAAGCACGCGGTAGAGCGCTGGGGCCTGAACCTCAGCGGCCATTGCCAAATCTTCGACCGTGCGCGGGCCGTCCTTAAGAAGGTCGGCAAGTTCGAGTCTCGCGGCAACGTCGATCAGATGCGACACAAAGCGTCCCGTGATGAGACTGAACATGACGGCTGGCGTTGGTGGATCCTTAGCCCTGGGTTTCGTCATCATCAGTTTCCTCCACTAAGGTGCCGATTCTATCCCAAGCAAACTAAAGGCTGAACCTTTCGGCCGTGACCTCAGTTCACAGGGAGACCACGAGAATCCGATGCGAATAGGCTTCTCTACTCATCAGGAAAGAGCAAATACAAGAACTTAGGCGTGTTCCTAGTGACAGGGTTATACTCTGCCAATTCCAACTTAGCAGGTGCCCATGGCCATTCAGGTCGGTCAACGCTTGGGCCCTTACGAAATCCTCTCTGCAATTGGCGCACGCGGGATGGGCGAGGTGTACCGCGCCCGTGATACCCGTCTGGAGCGCACCGTTGCTGTCAAAATCCTTCCTGATCACCTTTCCGATAGAGCCGAATTGCGTGAGCGTTTCGAGCGGGAAGCACGCACTGTTGCCAGCCTCAATCACCCACACATCTGCACGCTTTTTGACATCGGTCAGCAAGACGGAACCGATTACTTGGTTATGGAGTATCTCGAAGGCAAGACCTTGGGGGTTTGTTCTCGTGCAGAAAATTCTTCAGGGCAAATAGGAATTCTGGGTCGCCTGAATCAGCGACGGAGAGATATTCGTCTCGTTTCTCGTCGTGGCGCAGGTGACGCTTGATGATTGTGTTCAGTTTGCCATCTGCATCAGTCGTGAGCGGTTGCCCTGTCATGGTTAGATAAAAGTTCCTTTCCTCACCCTCATAGAGCGGGTGCGATTTGATATCTGCAACCATCGCAGGCGACCTTGGGGCATCTTCACGATTGAAAATCTTCCGCTCTTCTCGTTTCAGCACAGATGGGTCGGTCGGATGGTTATCATGAGACTCGTGCGTGTAGTCAATCCACTGTGTGCCAAACGCATCATGAACTGATGGCTTTTTTGTATCGGCGATGTCATCGTTCTGCTGAAATACTGTTGGCTGAACGTAATCGGAACGGCTCATTTCAACCAGCGCGTTGGTCTCAGGTTCTTCATAAACTTCGTCAAATGCCGCTTGCTCTTCGCTGGTTGGCTCTTCAGTATCGGTTTTGCGTGGCGGCTCCCATTTGATATGGAGCTCATGCGGCTCCTTGGACAATCCGAATTCTAAAAGCCTATCGTCCCAAAGACGCAATTCTTCTTTGTCCAACCGACCTTCACATGATTGTCTGACGGCTCTGCTGGCTTTGATGAAGTCAATCTTTGCATCGGCAGTACCACTAAACTTTTTGACGGCTACTCTTTCCGCTATCGTCACCTGCGGCTCATCGTGCCATTCATCTTTTAACATCATCATGAGCAGATAATCGGAGCCCCGACCAAGTACGACTCCTGTCAGCGGCAGCGTAGCCTTACGGTCAAGAATGCTCAGATAGTGCCGACTCGCCATGCCCCGCAAATACTGAAGTTCAGGACACGAATCATCTGGACATGAATCATCAATTTGGTGAAGCCGCTGTAGCAGGAACCGATAGGGGTCTGAGAAGGCACGATGAACAAATGTCCAGTCAGGCTTAAACAGAGAACGGGCGCAACAACTATTCGGGACGCCAAGCGGACGTTTGGACTCCGCAACCTTGGTCCATGCAATTGCGTTCTCATGAGCGGTCTTGAGCAAATGCTCAATGCGATATCGTTCAGGTTCCTCACGAAGATGCTGTCCGCGCTGAAGCTCCGCCGTTGCCTCGATTTCATTCCTGCTCCGTTTCCGAGGCCGCGATTTTACACCTTATTGACTGGTCCGAATTTTGGGGAGCACCTCAGTCGCTGGCGGAAATCGTCAGCCTGTTATTCGCCTTTCATGGGCACCAGAACGTCCTCGGAGGTTTTGGTGAGTCGTTGGGCGCAATTCGGGCTTTGGTTGGCGATGAACAGACTTGGGCCAGACCCAGGCCTGAGCAGCTGATGTCGACGGCGGTGCATTGAGCCGCTGTGCTTCCGCCCGAAGTTCTGACACTTTTCGCTTGGTGTTATACAAACTCGCTTGAGTCACTCATCGACACTTAGCCAGATTCTTGACGCGGTAGCCGAGGCTCGACAGAAGTATACCGACAAAATCATAGCCGCAAGAAAGGAGAGCGAAAGACTAAGCAAGTAAGCGGGACGCCCGGCTGTATCAGCAGCCGAACGCCCCTAAACCCCAACGGAGGTGTAGTCCGATGGAATCTATCAGAACTAGTACCACCGCAGCCGCAGCACAGCAAGACCGCGAAACAGAAGCTCAAGTATTTCAAATCTGTGCCAGAGCCGGAGTTTGCTGCATCGGCATCCAGCGCGGATTCGGTCACGCACCTGACTACGTTCTCTTTCAACCCGTAGGTACAACCCTGGCCGTTCCACTCGCCACATTCGCAAATCGTGACGAAGCCATTGCCGCAATTAAGGCGAAGCTCACGCAATCTGGTTTTCGCGGCGGTGCAGAGTGACGCGGCGACAGCGGGCGGGAGTCGCAGCGGCGGCCATCGCTCCGGTGACGGTCGCCGGAGTTGCCCTTATACAAACCTAAACGGGGCTGATCTCAGCGAGGTGAAGCTCTAGAATCTTTTCGTCGTGCACCGAAATTGGATTGCGTTTGTGGTCGTTCAGCAACCGCATATGGTTCCAGACTTCTAAATAGTTACGGTAGTCGAGCACATCGACTTTACCTTTCACTTGCGCAATCTTCCGCAACACAGCTGGGATTAGCACCCTGCCCTGCTTATCGATCGAAACGGTCTGGCCGAAATACTTTGCACGGGCAAGAAGTTTGTATCCGTTCCTGTTCTGCGAAGACAGATGTTCTAACCGTTTGACGATCTCATTCCAGACCTTCAGTGGGTAGATACGCACGGAGTCGCCAATTTCGCTAGTGATGTAGAATTCGTCGCCAAGTTTTCGGAGCGTCAAAAGAAGCGCCGCGGGTATCTTCAACCTGCCTTTCTGGTCGACCTTCACTGAGTTGCTCATGCTTCCCCATCCTTATTCCAGGCTCTTCAGCTAGTCCATTAGGCCCCTATTTGTTGTCCGGGCAGCTACGCTGCGGCACGGGGCGATTTTGTTGATCGATCGGGCGGCTTGTCACCTGTGATTCCGGCGAGGCGATTCAGCGTGGGAATCAATTCAGTTCCAGCCGCGGACTTCGATACGAAGTCATTCGAGAAAACACGCATTGCACTCACAAGTTGGGGAGAATCGTGAACCGTGAAGAAGACAATCTTTGTGAACGGTGCGATTCGACGCATCTCGTAAGCTGTTTGGATGCCATTCATCACCGGCATGTTAATGTCAAGAAGAATGATATCCGGCTTCAACTCGATGACTTTTTCAATGGCTTCTTTTCCGTCTCTTGCTTCACCGCATATCCGAAACGGGTGCCCATCGAGAAGCGAGCGAATGGTGGTTCGCACCGCCAGGTGATCGTCCACGATAAGGATTCTAGCTGACAGTCTCACTCCAGCTCGAATCGCCATCGGCGCGTTGAACCCGAATTATTTCCAAAGAATGGGGGTTCATCATGCCAGTCTGTATCTCAAGCTAGTTCTTCTGTCTGTGAAAGATTTCACACATTGATAATGGTCCAGTAACTGATAGGACACGCCCAAGCGAGTTACTGGATAGGTGGGATTTAGCACTCGCCCGGCTGAGGGTTACCTCAGCCGCGGTCTGACCTACTCGTGGAGGACAACGTTTAGGAGGGAGCTGTGAACTTGCAGTCCGCCGTTGTAGTCAATGAAGCCCAGCTTCCTGAACTTAGTCATAAAAAAGCTCACGCGTGACCGGGTCGTGCCAACCATTCCTGCCAGGGTTTCCTGGTTTATCTCCGGAACTACCGTTTCGGGTTTGCCTTCCTTACCGTAGTGGGCCAGCAACAAAAGAGTCCGGGCCAGCCGTTGCTCGCTGGAGTTAAAAAGTTGATCGACCAAATCCTCCTGGATGCGCATGTTGCGTGAAAGCACGTACGGTACGAAAAAGTCTGAAAACTTGCGCTCCTCATGGAGGACGCGCAGCATCTCCTTCTTTTCAATTCTAAGTATAAAGCTGGGTGCCATCGCCGTAGCCGTCGCTACCTGGACAGTCTGACCTATTAGGCATGCCTCACCCAAGAAGTCACCCGCACCCAAAATTGCAATGACCGCTTCTTTCTTCTGTTGGGATCGGACCTTGAGCTTCACCCTGCCTTGCTGAATATAGAAAACAGCTTCGGCGGGATCACCTTGCGAGAAGATCTTGTGGTCGGGTGGGCACTGCGTAATCGTTCTTTTCAGGCCGACGGTCGCAAGAAAAACTTGGGGATCGAAGCCGGGCCCTTTCTTAGTCTTCTCTGTCGTCTTCGGTTGGGAGGCCATAGGCTGCCTCGCGCTGATACCGCAAGAATCTAACTGCAGGGTAATTGTCGCTACAATAAGGGAAAGACCCTATGAGCGGAGTATTTATCGCAACAGGCGATTCGAGCGTCAAGCTGCGGCAGCGCGGCCCGAACATTTCTGCTGAGTCTGTCACCTGACAAAATCCTGATCCGTCATAAGCCGATCTGCACAGTTTTCGCAGATCAACGAGGTGTTGGCTAGTATTGCTTCAGGTCGCAAGACGCGTCTAGCACCGTCACGGATTTCGTACTACCAGGCCATAAGCCTGGGTCTCGGTCAGCGGTGAAATAAGAAAGGGAGCAGTTGTTTTGGACCTAGCGTGGGCTGCTCCCTGGACTAGCACTGTGTGTTTATAGTGGATTTGACGCGGAAGAAGACGATCTCGTTCCTTGCGGCCCCGGCCCGGCACAGCACGGATTCACCGCCATTTCGTTCCGATGAACACAACGACGGCGGCAGATAAGGTGCCTTGGAGCGGTGTCAGAATCATGGAAATAGCTCCGAAGATAACTCGGAGAATGTTCTCTGGCTGTGGTCCTGACAGCGGATACTGAGGCCAAACCGTGCGAATGTTGAAAAGCAGAAGGAGAACAAACCAAACCACAATTACCCAAGGACGGAACCGGTACCTTTTATGCGATTCCGTCATGGGGATGCCCGGCGGATTCTACCCCAAGAAGCAAAAAGGCCGGGTACCTTTCGGCCCCGGCCTCATCGAATCCGTAAATCCTTTTTCCCGAATTACAGGCGACGCACGTCGAGGCAATTGCTCTCCATTCGTGCGCCGGAATTTGAATACCTACACGCTGGCTTCGTTTGAACTCGCCGATTTCACTTTCATCGCATCGCGGCATCGTGGGCAGGATTGATTGTGTTCTTCGATTGTGTAGGTCTCGCCTCGACGTCGCAGTTGATTCGCATTCGCCTCAGCTTCTGCACGTGTGGCGAAGCTTTCCCAATCCAGCGCCGTGCGTCCCGACCAACGGATATGGTAGTGGGGTTTTTCGTCTGTGCGCTCCATAGGGCCTCCTACAGGGGAAAGCCATTCATGTCCCGCACCCTTCTGTAAGGGATTTCGGGGCAGCGATTCACTTAGCACCGGGGGGTGGGAAAAGTAAATGGTACGACTTGAGGGAATCTAG
>QHYQ01000080.1 GCA_003224175.1 Acidobacteriota bacterium | reverse complement strand
CGCTGAGCGGTCTCGCATCGAGGACATCCTTCGTATGTCAGGCCTTGGAGGAACTCGCGTTTCGGGACGACACCTTCGATGCGGTGCACTGCAGAGGTGTTTTAATGCACGTCCCGCAGTGGGAAAAGGCCCTTGCCAGCCTTTGTAGAGTCTTAAAGCCAGGGGGTCGGATTGCTATTCTGGAGGGCAACCACAGGTCTCTCGAAATGGCGATGGTCCTGCTGGTTCGTAGAATCCAGGCTAGAAATTCCAAAATGCTCAAAACGGCCGCGGGCTTCGAGTTCTGGTCTGAGGAGAACGGACGGCCGTTTGTGGTCCGCATCGCTAACATTCAACGCCTCACAAACGAGCTAGAGGCCAATCGAACTCGCGTGTTGAAGATATTTGCGCACGAGTTCTGGGACGTCAATAGGTTTCCTGCGGGAGCCGTTAGAAACGCTGTGATGAGATGAAATTGTGTCTATTTTCTTTTCGGCCTTCCACGTTTTGGGTGCATTGGCAACGCGATCATCGCAGAAAAGCAGGCCGCACTAAAATGTTTGTGATCAAAAGGAGCGCGATGCGATCCAAGAACGGCGCGGAAGACTGCCGCTTGCACGGATCCGGTTCGCGGCGCCTGCTTTTGGTCCTCGCGGCCGTGGGATTGTTGGGTCGTCTGGCGGTAGCTTTCCACAGCGGCCTGAGCACGCCACCTCCTAGCGGCTCCGATGCTAGCGAATATGATTCATACGCGTGGAATCTGGCCCAAGGACAAGGATACCGTGGAATCAGTCCTGACGTGAGAGGCCCCGACGGCCAATTGCTGGATCATCCGACGGCCTATCGTGCTCCCGGAACGTCGGTGTTCTGGTCAGGTCTTTATCGGTTGTTCGGGCACCGCTACGGTGTCGTTCGAATTGCGCAGTGTATCCTCGGCACGCTGACCATTCTGCTCATTTACCAGATCGCACGTCGTTGCTTCGATGAGGTGGTAGCACTGTTGGCCGGCGTCCTATACGCTTTGTGGCCCGCCGCACTGCTGTACTCCGGCCAACTGAGCTCCGAGCCACTCTATACCTTCCTATTTTGTTGGTTTATCTTCACCGTGCTGAAATTTGGCGAGCAGCCGAACTGGCTCCTAACCATCACGGCGGGGTTGCTCCTTGGACTCGCCATGTTGACTCGTTCGAACGCGGTATTGATGGTCATGCTGATCGTTCCGTGGGCGCTTTGGCAATTTCGAGGGACACCACGGCTGCTCGTTCGGGGCCTAGCCATCTCCTTGATCGCTGTAGCGACACTGGTTCCTTGGACCGTCCGTAACTATTGGCTCTTTCATACCTTCGTGCCCTTCGAAACTGGCGGTGGAGACGTAGTGCTCGGCAGTTATAACCGCGTGGTGGCCAGCGACCCGCTCTACTACGGTTATTGGGTGTATCCGACTTCCGAGCTGCCGGAGTACCGAGAGCGGATTACCGCGCCCAACAACGAACTGGTTCGTGATCGCATCGAACTACAACTAGCACTGCAATGGTTGCACGATCACCCTGAGAAGTGGTGGTATCTCGTGGAAACGCGGCTCATCAGGTCGTGGACACCGTTTTTGGAGGCGCGCAGCCCTAGGCTCTACCGCCTCGGCATGTTGGTGTCGTGGGGGCCCGTGATGGTGATGTTTGCGCTCGCCTTCTTTCCCACTGCTCTTAAGTTCCTGCGCAATAATCGTCCGGGATGGATCATCCACTTGGGGGTGATGCACTTCGTTTTGACTGCACTGATTTTTTGGGGCTCCTCGCGGTTCCGTTATCCGGTCGAAGGCTTGTGCATTATCCTAGCCAGCTCGACTGTTGCTTGGATCTGGAAGAGGATCGATAGGCGACTGGTTGGCCAGGACATTTTGTACCAGGCGAAGTGAGAAGGCGGAGCAATGCTCGGTCGAGTAGACTTGGGCGAACCGGGATCCAAGACGCCGACGCTCGGCTGGAGACCCGGGTGCGGAATGAGACCTGAGAGACTCAGACTCCCGGGTTGCGGAAGGAGGCGAACGCCGATCTTCGATTGCGACATCTCGTTCATACTGCCCCCAGGGACGCAATAAGGCTGGGCTGCCCAAAGACATGTCGTCGAAGAGCCTACCCCGTGTTCTGTACGCGGTTGTGCTAGATCCAACGTCGAAGTTCGGCAACCTGGAAGAGCAGATCATTCGCCTGGCGCAAACCTTTGAGCTTCATGACAGCCTCTTCTATCCGCTTTTCATTTGCCGCGAAGGCGCCAACCAAGGCACAGCGTTCAACGAAGCTGGGATCGAAACGGAGTGCCTAGATCTGCGCAGTTTTCAGTGGTCGCGGCTGGCGAGACTGTTGCGACTCATCGCCCGACGCCGGATCACCCTGGTGCATTGGAACTTTACGGACATGTTGCGCAATAGCTATCTCTGGTGGCTGACGCTCCTCCGTCCGAACGTCAGGCACTGTTACACGGACCACATCTCGCGCATGCCTGGGAGTCGGCAGTTTTCCGGAGGGCTGAAGAAGGTCCTGAAACGATTCCTTATGCGGCGCTACGACAAAGTCTTCTGTGTGAGCCAGTTCGTTCTGAACGAGCTCCGGCGCCAGCAGATTCGCTCTGATCTCATACTCTGTCTCCCCTTCATCAATGCGGAACGGTTCCGCCCGGACCAGACTGTGCGCGCCGACCTTCGTAGACAACTCCATGTGGAAGGCCGCTTTGTCCTCCTGACGGTCGCCCACTTGATCAAGGCAAAAGGGATCGATGTCCTCATCAAGGCCTTGGCGGAGCTACCTGACAGCGTTGTCTTGTGGATTGTAGGAGAAGGCGACGAGTCAGAGAGTCTCCGCCAACTATGCTCTGAGCTCCAGTTGACATCCCGGGTCTTCTTTCACGGACTGCAAAAGAATGTTGCACCCTTGATGCAGGCAGCAGACTGTTTTGTATGCCCGTCGCTTTGGTCGGAAGCTGCTGGAGTGGTGAATCTGGAAGCAAGCGCTAGCGGTCTTCCGGTTATCGCGAGCCGGATCGGTGGGATACCTGAGTTTGTCGAGGATGGCCGTACTGGTTTTCTGTTTTCGCCAGGGGACTACCGTGAACTGATTCGCTGCGTTCAATTCTTGAATGGAGACCCAGTCTTGTATCAGAAAATGAGCGTGGAGACGCGGGCTCGGGCGATCGAGAGGTTCGCCGCGGATGTGCGGGTCCCTGAAGTCCTTGACTTGTACAGGGCATAAAGATTCAGAACATCCATGAGGGGGTGCGACCGACATGCTAAGCCCATTGACGAAGGAACTGGAGGAAAACGGCATCGTAATCATTCCTGACCTGCTAACGGCTAGTCAGCTTCGGGGCATGCAGGTGGGTTTCAACGCGAGGTTGAGACGCATGCGTTGGAACGACTTCGACGGCTACGAAAAAACCGACCTGTACCGTCATATGGTCCAGGACGTTTTGATCCTGGATCAAGGCTTTGTAGATGCCGCTCTGCACCCGGTTGTCATCTCTGCGCTGCGCGAATATCTCGGCGACACGTTCGAGTTGGTCGAGGCCAAGGGTTGGAAGTCGCTGCCGACCAAACGCGACTTCCATGGCTGGCACGGGGATGCCTGGTACGATCAGGAACGGGTTAAGGACCGAATCCCGCGCGAGGTGAAGCTCGGGCTCTATCTTACGGACGTCAAGAGCGGAGGCTTTGTTTACGTCAAAGGAACCCATGGCCGGCAACACCCGAAACCGCTGAGCCGGGACGAGGCGCGCGCGCTTCCCCGTGAGCGATTTGTTGAAGTATCCGGACCTGCAGGCCTAGCCTTCCTCTTTGACACTTCGGGATTTCACCGGCAAAACGTACCGATTTTAGAGCCGCGTCAGGCCGTTTTCTTTGCTTACCACGATCCAAAGCTCCCCCTTCAGCAGGAGGATCTTGAGTATTACCGCTATCACCCGCTGCAGCTCAACGCTGCATTTCTCGGTAATCTTACTGACAAAGACCGGCGCATCTTGGGTTTCGGCAACGCGACAAATTTACAGCCGGGCTATGAAAGAACGCCGAGGCATGCTTATTTCCAAGCGCTTGTCGGACGGAGCTTTGACACGAAGGTATTTTGGGGGGAATTTCATCAACGGGTGAAAGCGAAACTTAAGCGTCTAACGGGACTAAGCAACTGACGGGAATGACCGCGGTGCGGGAAGGTACTCTCCACCATGTTGGATTTGTAGTTGCCTCGATTGCCCAGATGGGCAAGGAGTTCGCGCAGTCGCTAGAGGCGGAGTGGAAGGGTGAGATCATTCACGATCCCTTGCAGCAGGCCAGAGTGACCTTCATGCGCTGTGGCCGCCCCGATAGTCCGGCAGTGGAGTTACTTGAGCCCGAGACTGAGAAGTCTCCACTGCAGAAATTCCTGGTTAAGGGTGGTGGGTTGCATCACATCTGCTACGAGGTAGCATCACTATATGAGCAGCTGGAATACTGCCGGTCCGTTGGCTCTTTGATCGTGAAGCAGCCGTTACCGGCCGTGGCATTCGGTGGACGGCGCATCGCGTGGGTATACACCAAACAAAGGCTTCTGGTGGAGTATCTGGAACGATGAGCAGTGGAACCAGCGCAATGGCGCTCTCGCAATCAGGGCGACTAAACGTGGCGGAGTTGCGACAGGAAATCGATCGCCTGATGGAGCGCGGCGAGGCTACCCGCGCTTCGCACCTGCTTTCGGAATTGTGGACGAAAGATAACTCGGTCTCAACCGCTTCGTTCATCGTATCGCGCTATGAACAGCTTCGGCCCAAGCTCAACCTGCTTCCCTACCGCATGGCTATTCTCCGTTCGTTCACGGTTGAGCCGATTGTCCCATTGCTGCGGGCGGGCAGCTTCCACGCAGGGATAGATCTAACCGTCCACATGTCAGATTTCAATGCCCATGTTCAGGAGATTCTCGATCCCGAAAGCTCGCTTTATGGCTTCGCGCCCGATGTAGTCGTCGTGGCGGTTCAGACGCGTGATGTCGCGCCGGAGCTATGGCGAGACTATGCGGACCTGAATTCAGAACAGGTGCAGAGCGCTGCGACACGGGTCGTTGGGGATTTCCGAAGCTGGGTGTCGAACTTTCGCGCGCGCAG
>QHYQ01000193.1 GCA_003224175.1 Acidobacteriota bacterium | reverse complement strand
GTTGCGTTTGTCGGCGCCGGGCAATACATCTCAATCTTTATTGGACAGCTTCTGTATCCGCTCATAAATGTCAAGAAACTGTTGCCCTTTTTGGTAGATCTCTTCGGGAAGTTCAAAGCGTTCGAAGGCTTCAATGCATTTCCCTATATGCTCGCCGGGATATTCGGCAACGAAGTCGTCCCAAACGACTGAGACTACGGGATAACTGACTTCGTCCCCTTCCCACGTGACTTGGACGTCCACGCCGCGCGGAGGCTTACCGCAGGCTTGCTTGATGTATTGATCGTCAGTTCCGTCTCAAGATCGTCAGACTCAGGATCGTCTCCCCATCCTGGGCGTTCTCCGATGAACTCGCGGCCCATCGTCGTTCCTCGAGAGATTAATCTGCGCGTGGCAATATCTCGCAAACTAGGCTCGCCGGCGAGCACCCTTGATCGTCCAAACGTATAGCACGATGGCGATCAGAAAAAACGGCACGGACGCGCCGAGTACACCTGCAAGGCCATCTCCCTCTTTGGCCGCGTCAGCCATTGCCCCGAGAGTGACTCGCCCGATGAAAGCCAAAAGAAGACAGAATGTAATGACCCTCTTTCTAGGAACTCATGTTTCCATCTGCGAAAGAACGACACCAGTTTAGCCCTAGCCATGCCCAACGTTTCCGTATCTCAATCATCGCGCCTTCCGCTGAAGTAGTATTTCCGCTGTCTTTCAACGCGAATAATCCCTCCCCATTTTTCGAGTGTGCGAGTCGTCAGCAGCCTGTCGTTCGATCTTGTATGCTTCGCAGATAACTGCCTACTAGTGGCCTGTACCAACTGATTGTGTACTGATATGGCGCGATGGATCAGCATATTTCCACTTCACGGTACGGGGCGATTTGTTGTACTGACGGATGTATCGCAACAGCTTTCTCTTCAGATCAGAGACGGAAGTGAATATGCCTCGCGCGATGACATCGCGTTCGATCTTGCTGAACCACAGCTCGACTTGATTCAGCCAAGAAGAGTAGGTCGGAGTGAAGTGCAAGTGAACTTTGGGATGCACTTAATGTCGGCGGCCTTCTTCTCAAAATACGGATCGTTCGAGGCCATGTAGCGCTCCATGCGATGCGGCTGGAGTCCGTGCTTACGCCACACCCTTGCCACCATCATGTGGCTAACGTCCAGATGCGCTCCGAGTTTGCGTGTACTCCAGTGGGTTGCTCCACCGGTTGGCACATGTCTTGTGGCCTCCAGAATCCGTGCTTCCAGTTCCGGGGTGAGCAAGGTGGCAACTTGTCCCAAATGCCTGCTGTAGAGTCCCGCGATGCGTTGCTCGGTAAATCGTCTGCTCCAGCTGGCTACAAAACCCCGGCTGCCGCCGATCGCCCGTCCGGTATGGTCCAGGACTGGCGATTCGGAAATTCCGCCCTCAGTCGGACCAGTCGCGAGAAACGCGCCCCACCGTGCCCATGAACATATCTAGCTAAGCTAGGGTTGTAGGAATCCAGCATCCGTTAAGCGCAAGTCACCACCCTCGACCGTTCCTGGCTTTGCCAATCCGAAGAATCGGCGCCTCCTCAGTCAAAGCGTCCAAGGCGGCGTCGCATTCCACAGAACTGCCCAAATGCAACATTACGTCACTAGCTGAGTAACAGAAGGGGCTCGCAAGTGGCTTCCTCTCGCGTGCAGTGATCCGAAAGGCAACAGAACAGCCACTCTGTTGCCTGTGTCGATTTTGTGCCGTTCGACGTCGCCGCTGACTCTCTTTGAAAAATCCTTACAAGTTGATTGGCGGGGCGTCCCTCGCGTAATTACAAAACCCGGCCCGCGGAGGCGCCCGAGGCCCAAGCCCATTGGAAGTTATGGCCACCCAGGTGGCCAGTGACATCGACAACTTCACCGATAAAAAACAACCCTGCTACTCTCCGGCTTTCCATCGTCTTACTCGACAAGTCATCGGTATCTACGCCGCCCGCCGTCACCTCAGCTTTTTCATAGCCCTCAGTGCCTTCAGGCAGGAGAACCCATTCATGCGTTTGCCGATCGAGTGCTGCCAATGCCTGATTGTTCCAAGCGACATGTGTATGTAAGTCAACCCAACGCGTGGCAAAGCGATGCGGTAGGAATCCCTGGAAAGCGAACCGGACGGCGGCCATATTTCTAACCTTGGCTTCGCCAATTGCGGCCGCAACATCACGACCAGGCGCTAGGTCAATAAGGATCGATCCGCCGACATTCCAATAGGAGGAGATTTGTAGGATCGCCGGTCCGCTGAGCCCACGGTGAGTGAACAGCATCTTGTCCCGGAACGCATGATGATTGATGGAAACGGCTACTTCCGTGGAGACGCCAGCCAAATCGCCATACTGGCTTCGATCTCTTGTCCCCAGCACTAGCGGCACAAGACCAGGTTTCGTTTGGCGAATATTCAAGCCGAATTGACGCGCCAAGTCGTAGCCAAAGGCAGTGGCCCCCATTTTAGGTATCGACAGTCCGCCCGTCGCAACCACTAAAGCCGGCGCGTGAAACACAACAGATTCGGCACGAACCACGAACTCCGTCGTGCGTTGGACCTCATTAATCTTCGTCCGGAGAAATATGTTCACCCCGGCTGCCGCACATTCGGCTTCGAGCATCCTCATAATGTCGTCTGCCGAACGGTCGCAGAAAAGCTGTCCTGGCGCCTTCTCGTGATAGGGGATGTGATGCTTTTCGACCAGAGCAATGAAGTCTGCAGGTGTATACCTTGCCAGCGCTGACTTTGCGAAGTGTGGATTTGCGGATATGAAATGTTCCGGCTGGCAATAGATGTTAGTGAAATTACATCGGCCGCCGCCAGAAATGAGAATCTTTTTGCCAGGACGATCGGCGTGCTCGATCACGGCGACGCGGCGTCCACGTTTGCCAGCCTCCACCGCGCACATGAGTCCCGCCGCCCCGGCGCCAAGTATTAAGGCATCAAACTCGTGTTTCAAGGAACGTTTCGGTGCGGTGTTCCGCGAGGTGCCCTCAACCGGGTACAACCGGCGCGTGCTAGTGACGTGAAAAGCCCCTCGCGCCTGCTAGACCGCCCTTTTAGCTTTGCGGTATGGTCTCGGGAGCTGCTGGCGCGGGCTTCGCCGGAGTCCGTTCGTAACGTGATTTCGCAGGAGCCCTTTGGTCCTTCGCTTTCTTCGGCTTCTTTGCTTCGCGGCCGCGCCTGTCTCGGTTGCCCATAACCACTCCTTTTCATGCTGGATTGACTTGATGGTACTCGCTAACGGTGCTCCCTAGCGGTGTTTGTGAATGATCTCGTCGATCAGACCGTACTCCTTGGCCTGCTGAGCCGACATAATGAAGTCGCGCTCCACGTCTTGCTCTATCTTTTCGACCGACTGCCCGCTGTGGTCAGCCAGGAGTTGGTTGATCACCGATCTCATCCGCAAAATCTCCTTCGCGTGGATGTCAATGTCGGTTGCCTGGCCTGACAGCCCCGACATCGAGGGCTGATGGATGAGGATGCGCGAGTTGGGCAGCGAGAAGCGCTTCTTGGGAGCACCCGCAGTCAGCAGCAAGGCGGCCATCGAGGCGGCCTCCCCAACGCAGGTCGTCACCACGTCTGCCCGGACGTACTGCATCGTGTCGTAAATCGCCATGCCGGCAGTAATCGATCCGCCCGGAGAATTGATATAGAGCTGGATATCGCGCTCGGGGTCTTCCGCTTCCAGAAACAACAGTTGGGCCGTCACCAGATTCGCGACGTGGTCGTCAATCGGAGTGCCAATGAACAGAATGTGGTCTTTCAGCAGCCGCGAATAGATATCGTACGCGCGCTCTCCTCGCGTGGTCTCTTCGATGACCATGGGAATGAGCATTGAACCGGCTCCTTGCGCCACAACTGAGTATTTCATCCAGAATCTCAGATTTCGAGGTTAATCTTTGCGCGAAAATCATACGCGCGCTATTCTCTTGCGCCTAACGCAAATCTCTACTGTCCTATTGCCGGTTTGTTCGAGTCTACTCCCGCTTTCTCCATACAGTCACTGTGCCTGCGGTGATCGTGATTACCACCACGAGTGGAACTATCTCTGGCCAGCTCCCGGTGTCGCGCTTCTCCCTCGCGGCAGCGATCCTTTAATCTTTGCACTCTCCGGTTAGGATGCGAGGACTACCAAAGTTTGAGCGCAACTGCATAGCCCGTCAGAAGTCCATGGAAAAACGCCTGCCGCACCTTTTGGTTAGAATCCTTATAGTGTCGGGTTGCGTCGTCGAGCGCGCGAAGGAGTTTCTCGCGGCGCTGTTGATGCCTGCCTCCGTCCACCAGTTTGTCCACGAGAGCGCGTACTGCATCCTCGTCGCCAATGGTGAACTTGTGCGAGTGGCGAGCCATGATCGCACCTCCCTTTCGGAAATTATACAGTTCAAGGGCTCATCGCCAGGGGGGGAATAAAGTTCCGGTACTTTAGCTTCAGGCTCCCCCGCGTGATGCATATCCAGAACATCGCAATACTGGCAGGCGGGGATATTTTAGGAACGTGCCGTCAGTAAGGGAGCGTTCGCACAGGAAGTAGATAGCGGTTTGCTTCCCCTCGACTGGCCTTGCAAATCGGCAATTCAAACAGAGGCCTACGTGAGAAGTGTCGCTCTTAGTCGCACGGTTCACGTGCCAATGATAACTCGCCTAAGCGACGATACGGTGTATGGGGTAGAGCTATCTCTTCCACGGAGGGGTATCGTGGTTATGAGGCGGGTCAAATGGGAGATCTAAATAGAAACATACTGATGGATGAGTTGAATCACAAATTGCTCGAAACGGAAGAGAACGTTGCGAAGATAAAATTCGCTATGAAGACGTCCGTGAGTGTACGGCGCCTTCGTAGGCTTGTCACTGAACTCAGGACCACCATGGGCAACAAGGATGCACTGGAGAGCCAGCTCGAACGACTACGCTTGCCGACGCCTCTATTCTTCGCACTCTGATCGTTACCTGCCAATCTGGTGTTGCAATTTGTTCCTGAGCGCTACTTCGGGGCTTTCCACGAGGAAGGGAATAGATTTTCTTGCAGGTTCCATGGAGATTACACGTCCCTGGGATTTAGGGGCGTATCGGTCTTTCGACGCACCAGCGCGTCCCGTTACTGTGCTACCGCTCGGTGTTAGGGCCTCGCTTCAGACGGCGAAGAGGTATCGACCTTGAGATAGTTTCACGATTAGGCAGCGCTAGCCGAAATAAAGACTCAGCCGCCCGCGTTCAGACGGATCAGCGGCGCAAACTCATGCGTTGGTGACGCGGTAATCGTCGCCCCAAAATCCCGATTCGGCATCTTCAAATTCGACGCCCAGCTTAAACGATCCCGTGCCATCGTCCGGGCCGGTCCAAACCACCCGCGCTCGGATGGATCGGTTGGTCTTCTGGCTTCGGATGTTGACGGGCGTTCCTGAAGGCCACGGCACCGAGGACAGAATCAAAGCGCCGTGAAGGTTGATTACCGCAGTGACTGCGGGTATGGATTCCTGAACCGGCTCCACATCGAGGGGAATGCGAGCGACGATTCGCGGGCTGCGGCGCCCCTCTTTCGTCATTTGTCCTGCGTGTTGGCTGTCCGGGAGATTCACAACGGATATTTTATCGCCCTGCGATGTTTGCCAGGTAGATATCATCAAACTGGGTTAACCAACGTTTAACCAGTCGCGCAAAGACGCGGCAGGCGGAGGGGTTGATGGGGGCGATGCACGGAAGGGTCATTCCTAAAGTCTACAGCTGCAGGATTGATCTCGCTAACCGCTTGCTCTGGGACAAGGAACTCTTCTTGCGGTTTCCATACCATCCCCTTCAAACGCCTGCGGATAACTCCGATGACAGACAAACGCAAGTCCGACGCCAGATCGGGGCGTGTTGGGCGCAAGCCGCGATTGGGTACAGCCGAGCTGCGGCGGATCGAGCGCATGTTGAGGCGTGGGCCGGAAGCGCTGGGGTACGAGAGCGGCCCGTGGACATCGGCGCGGGTGGCGCTCCTGATCGAGCGCGAATGCGGGGTACGGTACCATCCCGCACACGCATGGCGTATTGTTCGGGACCTGGTACGGAGCTGCCAGAAACCGACGGACGGGACACGGGATCGGGACGAAGGCGCCATTCGGCGCGGGAAACAGAAGCGCTGGCCAGAAATTGAAAAAAGCCCGCCAAAGAAGGCGGAACCATCATCGCCTGGGATGAAACCTAAGCGGCAGGCTTCTTGACGTGCCTCACGTCCGGGCATTCCAACCGATCCGAGAGCCCCCCTGCATTTATTGTCACTCCTGTCAGTTTGCCCATCGGCGTTACCTTCCTAAGTTGTAGACCGGAGTAGCACCGTTCTGGATGAACGTGCAATTAGCCTTACCTTTGTCGCCGCACACCTGCCTCTGCATGTTGATCGTTTCCAGTTGAATAAACTGTTCCGGAGAAAGATGCATCGCTTCCCGATAGGCATTGTCGGCATTGGCGCGGCTCTGTTCAGCCTGTTGACGCTGATCTTCGGCTAATTTCGTTTGCTTCTCGGTCTGGATGCGCTGTTCCTGCGTGGCCGTTTCGACACGCTGATTCTTAACGGCGTCCGGCGGGTTCGCCTTTCCCACCGTCATGGTCACGAGTTTTACGGGCAGGCTTTTCTCTTTGATGAACGCGACGATCTGATCGCGTATCTCAGCATCGATGGCATCTAGCGCGGTAGTCGAGATGGCCGTCTCGTTCATACCGTGCTTACGTACGGCTTGCCGCACCATAGTCTTGAACGGCTCCTCCAAATTGTTCTTATACCAGTCAGGGCCGAAGTTCTTGATTAGGCTCACGGAGTCTGTGACCTGGAGAACTGTGATCGCGTGGAACGTGATAGGCACACCGTCCGACGTCATCGTGTCCGCCATTTCTGTCTCAAACTTCTGAGGCTGCATATATACGTCGACGCCATCGGTCGAGATCGCTGCGTAGGTCCTGCCGGTCTTCACCGATTCGGCGTCGACGCCACCGTGTCCAAAGAGCCACGGCTTCTCCACGAGCACGACTTCATGGCCTGCATCCGGCGAGTACACGCTGCATCCTCCAAGTAGAATTGTTGCCGCAACAGCAATCGAGACAAGTTTCATTTTCATCTCCTTTTCACTCCAAAAATAACCACATGTTCGAGGACCTATGGTGCCCTTGTGAAGGCGGTCGCGGCAAGGATCAACAAAGACACCGGCATTACAAGAAGTCACGACCCGTGTTGACAGAGAAGCATTCAGAGGTGCGCCGGGCTCTGCCAAAGGAATTTAGGCTTCCGGGGCGCTGAGAAAACACGTTATTAAGCCGTACTTCATCTTGTAGGGGGTAGATGTGACGCTAACAGTGAGTCGGAGGCCCGGGTCCCTCACGCTGATCTAGGGGGCTGGGCACAATGGCGGAAGACAGTCGCGGGAGTGGAGTGAGCTGCTACGAGATGCGCTATCGGAGGTGGAATTAAACATATGAAAGCAAAACCATGGACAAAGGCCGAACGGCAGGCCCTTGATTATGCGTTCAGCTCTTTACTCCGGCGCGCCGAGAAAATGACTGTGAAACGCCTCGGCGAGCGCGTCGTGAAGCTCCAGGACGGCGAGAGCATCGTTCTGGAGCGCGAAGGCGACCTCGCCGAAGAGGCCCGCCAGATACGCAGTGGCCTCATGGAAAGCTCCTTAATATTGATTTTTGTTGGGTGAGGACTTCGTGGTTGGCTTCCTGGAAACGTCAAGTTCGTTCTTGATCTTATCGGCTCCGCCAGCGGCTTCTGCAGCCTTTGCTTCAACAGCCTGCTTTTCCTCTTCTGAACGGACCGGACCCTTCAGGGTCACCGTCCCGTCTTGGGCAATGATCTTTACGTTGTGGGCATAGCTTGACAGCGATTTGTCTTTTACGAGTGCCTGGCGGACCTTGGCGGCAAGTTCGCGGTCAGATTGATTCTCCTTCTGCCGGTCTGCAGTAGGCTCGCTCTGGTTGCGGTCGCGTCGATTGATCTGTGTGTTGTCGGGAGCCTGACGTGTGGAACCCGGCTGTTGCGCCCAAAGCAGGCCGATACTACACAGCCAGACAACGATCAACGTTGTGCTCAGTGTGAATGCCTTCATGTTTTAATCCTTTCACTTCGTTTTTCGGAACGGAGGAAGTACAAGTCGTATCTGAGGGCTTGAGAAGCTACAGAGGCCTCCGACTCAGGCAAGCATACCGATTCCACATCCGTCTTGATATAAGGCACTATGGGTATTCGCTGTGGTGGGTAGTTGCAAATCGCGAGTCTTAGGATAAGAGCAAAACGTTACTCCGTTCTCAGTTTTCCACAAAGCAAAAACTCAGAGACCGGGTACGGCCCACCAAGCAAATAACCGCGCCTCTTACCATTAGCCCCCTACCGACATGGGGAACTGGAAGTATTCACCTGTAGGTGGGGGTCTTAGATCATGCCAATGATGCGCTTTCGTTTCGTGGATCGATGCCGCCGCCTCGAAGGACGGCCCGCTTACCGCACACGCATAAAGAGCACCAGAACGGGGGGGCTGAAAATGACACATAAAACGTCTTACCGATTGGCTTTGGTTTGCGTCGCGACATTTCTCTTAGCTGTGACAGGATGGGCAAAGGTTTACACCATGCAAGCGACGCCACTAGTGCCGGGAGCTGTCGGAACTGTTGACGCCCGGGCGGATAAGAACGGAGGAAATACACAGGTAACACTGAAGGCCGAACATCTGGCCAAGCCTACATTATGACGGAGCCTTAGCCTTTGGGTCGTCTTCCGCTGTCACGAAGATGGAGAAATGCGAAGCAGTTGTCGTCAGTTTGAGTTCACTCTTCTGATCGTCGCCTACCCGCAGCACGCCCTCATTCATCGGCTGTCCGCCTTGCTCCTGCGACCAAACTACATATGAGGTGGCAGGCGGCGTTAATAATGAAACCGCGTGATCTTGCGGTCAGACGTGCAGGAGTAGACTGTCGGTAAATCCAGAGCCTCAGACGTTTCTAACTCAGCGGTCGGGAGCCTGTTTTAGTAGTCGTACGCTGAAACAATCCCTCAATTTGCTCTCCGAGGGATCTGCAGAATCCTACGGGCTCCCGAAATCATCTGATTTCGTAACATCGAAAGGGCACGTTTCGGCTACGTCGAATGAATCAGTTGGGGGCCGCCTGCGAAGTATGGTTTTCGGAACACGCAAGCTGATGTTAGGCTTACAAACTCGATGCCGAGGGATTTGAACGTCTCCAGTGCCCGAAGCAAATGAGAGACCGAGCGGGCAAAGCGGTCAAACTTCCACAAGTCAACAGAATGTCGGTTCTGTTGCGTTACAGTAGGCCCCGACACTTATTTTTCTGGGGTTTATGCAGATCGATAGCAAGGCCCCAGGTGACATAATGTTGCATTTTAATGGAGAATCCGCCCACTGGCCCCGCAATCGCCGGTACTACGTCTCGCCTGGTGAAAGGTGATTGTCGCGCTATTGACCAACAATCTTGAACTTCTGGATCCTCTTGCCACGGTTTTCAGCTATGTAGACATTGCCTTTGGAGTCCACCGCGATGCCATGAGCCTGGTCGAACTGCCCCGGGAAGTGTCCGGCGCGGCCGAAACTCGACAGGATCTTGCCGGTCTGACGGTCCAGGATTTCGATTTCCGCATTGTTCTGGTTGATCAGGTACATGAACGTCTCATTGGAGTCGCGAGAGAGGGCGAGCGCCACCGCGGAGCCCCCACTCTGTTTCAGTTTCCGGTCAGGTGGCGGGGTGAACGGCTTCCATGGGGCCTCGATGTTCTTGATCAAGTGACCCATCTTATCGTACACCTGTATCCGAGATCCCTCTCGGTTGCAGACATAGACGAGACCATCTCGGTCCACGATCAAGCAGTGCACGGACTCCATCTCCTCGGGCTGCCACTGGCGTAAGAATTTTCCAGTCCGATCGATCACCGCGACGCGGCGGTTAGTACCGCGACTTTCGCCGTCGGACACGTAAACGTCGCCGTTTTGTGGGTCGACCCAAATGCTGGAGGGCGCGAAAAATTGCGCGGCGTTCGAATTAAGCGGCTTACCCTTCTCCGTGCCATCCGTCGAATCCAAGACGCCTTTTTCCCCGATCTGGAACAGGAGCTTGCTTCCGTCGTGCGTGTATTTCTGAACCATGCCGGACGGCGCACTCGCTATCCAGAAATTGTTGTCTTTGTCGAAGAAACAACTGTGGAGGCGGGGGTCGAGCACGCTCAAGTCGCCCCAGGAATTAACCACGTTGCCCGCAGGATCAAGCTCAATCATCGGAGGAGCCAGATGCCCGGCATTCAAGTCTCCGTCCTGCACGTCCTGCCGATTCAGGAGCAATACATGGTCTTGGGCATCCACACATACTCCGCCGAGCCCTCCCAGTATCCACCGGTCGGGGAAAGGCTTCGGCCAAGACAGGTCGACCTCGTATTTAGGCGCACTGCTCTGCGCCCGCAATGAGGGCGAACAAAGAATTCCAGCCGCGATCGCCAATGCCGCGCATGTCCCCACGGTGCCAAAAGAACGTGTTTTTGTCTTCATGTTCATGTCGTCCTCATAATCGCCAGTCAATTCAGCCGGCAAATCCATTGCGCCGTCTAGCGTGCACGCTTATACACCCGAGGGCGTCCGCGCGGGCCAAATTCTTTCGCAGGTTAACGCACGTAATGGGATCCCGCCAAAAACCCTATTGATGTCGAGGCGGTAAGTGCTTGTAGATCAGGGCAGTTTTCCGGCCGCCAAAACGAGATGTTTCCGCCGCGGTGGAAACGGCAAGCGTTTCTGCTTCAATGAACAGTGTACAGTCGAAAAATGTCCTAAACAAAGCGGCAAAAGAAAAGAGGATCACAACAACGGGAACGGCAGATTCGGCGAGCGCCAGCGGCAACGTACAGTTCTATTCCATGAACGATGACACAACCGGCGCTAGCCGGTACTTAACTCCGTGACTCTCAACGAAGCCCTAACCCGTACGCTGCAGATATGATGCGGAGCCATGGAACGGCGTCACCGACTATTGCCTGTACGACGCAACCGGCAACGTGCTCGCCGTCGTGGAAGCCAAGCGATGCTCCCGCAACGCGCGCGAGGCCGACGAACAACTCCGGTATTACGTCACTGCATCGTGATCGGAAATCACCGCAGGACAGTGCGTATTCCACAGGAAGTCGGAGAACGTGTCCATATTACTTGGGCACCAGAGCATCAAGGTTACGGAAAGACATTACGCACCTTGGGTTCATCGAAGGCAGCAACAGCTTGAAAACGAGGTGTCCCGAGTGTGGGATTTTGACCCTCTGGTGACTTCACTCCGCTCGGAAAAGGGTACATCCAAGGTACACACAAAAAATGAAATGGTTAACTAGATGAGAACACGAACATTAGGGGATCCTGGTCGCGGTTGCAAGCCTTCTGGTCTTTCTCTCCTTGAATTCACAGGCTGGACAGTTGACGAGGAGCAAAGCGGCTACTTCGAAACTCATGACCCTGCCTGAAGCCATCGAATTTATGCGCCCCTCCGTTGTGCAGATTTTGGTCGAGGTTCGACTGCCGCCCACCCAGATCGCCGGAGGAATCCAAATGCCGCAACGACCGCAGCAAGCTCCTTTGGGCACCGGATTTTTTGTAAGCGCCGACGGGTATGCTATCACCGCACGTCACGTTATCCAGGCATTTCGGAATATCCAAACCGCAGGAAACAAGAGGCTCATGGTGGGTGTGGCTCTTCCGAATCTGGAAAACGCAACGCTAACCGTTCGAGGCAATTTTACACTGACGGAGTGCGACGTCATCGACGAAGATTCCCGTCATGATCTTGCCTTGCTGAAATTAAAGCAAAACCCGCTCAAAGGCGAAGTAGGAGCATTCATGAAAGTCGGAGACAAGGTAATGGATATACCGCGCCGGGTTGCAACGCCCTCGACCGCTCGTCCGCAAGACGGTGAAGCTATCGCCGTCTCCGGCTATCCCTTTAGCAGCACCGTGCTCGTCACAACCTCGGGTAACTTGGCATCGTCCTGGAGCTACGAGACGGAAGAGGTACAGATTCCAGGGGCTCCCGCGTGGTTTACGAGGCCCGACGTCGCCGATTCCTACCTTGGGGACATACACGTTAATCCTGGGAACAGCGGAGGCCCCATCTATACCGTGGCGGAGGGCAAAGTTATCGGTGTTTGCGTTAGTTTCGACATGGCCCCTGTTGTATACGGCGATGGGAACCATGAGCCAGCAAGTACTGGAAATCGCCCTCTATACTACAATTCAGGGCTTGCCAACATTGTCCCCCTCCGCTACGTAACCGAGCTCCTCAGCAAAAACAATCTCAAATGGGAGGCTCGTTAAAAAAGCGGCCAAACAGGCCTTCAAATGGCCACCTTTTTTTCGATTGACCAGACTCGTTCACCTTCCCTACGGTATTCTTTCGCTGCGCCGCCTATTTCATATAGCCTCGCTCAACCTTCCCGGGTTCCGTGTTTCGGGTTCCGCTGGATGGAACTGGAAACTCCCTTTACGTCTGATCCTTCATCAGATATCCGTTGCCACCACAATTATCGCAAAAAGACATCGTCTTAAGTCGATTCTCAAAGGTCCAAGACTTCTTGGATGGGACGGAAAGCAGGAATTGAGTGCGGTTCATCTCGTAAGCCGTTTTGCACAGCATAATTCTAGCAATCTGCCATGCTTCCATTCGCGAGCCAAGAATGATCTGAGTAATAAGCCCGGGCTCAATTCCAACGGCCCTCGGTTCAGAGCTAGGAAACGAGCGAACGCAGCGCCATTCCCGTTCATGCTCCCAGGTGTCCGATTTGTAAAAACACACCTTCACATCGGCATCGCCAAACACCTTGGGACCCTTTCGATAAACCACCCTGTCCAATATACGGCCGTTTTCTCGGAAGAAAGAGGCCTTGGCATCGAAGCCCAGGACAAAACCGGTGTGGTTCCGAGCGTAGTGAACCCACATTAGGTGATCATTCGGTCGCTCCGTAAGACAGAAAATCCCCAGTTGGTTCCTCAGCACCGCCCGAGCGGTGCTTGCCTTTGCTCCTTGGCTCCTCGGAACGAGGTAATGCGTATCGAACGTGTCATTGAACTCGGACGGGCGACTAAAACGTAGCTCCATATTCTCTACAATGTCGATTCGCTCAGGAGGGAGATACTTGTACAGGACCTCGGGTGGCTCAGGAACTTTGACAGATTGAACAGGTTGGGTAGGCGTCACTCGTTCGGCCATTACGTCCTCCTCACATCGACAGGCAAGCGGCAGGATAACCGCTAACGGCGGGAAGCCAAAGGCGGGCAGTGGTTTACCTATCGGCAGGCGAGAACGGGCCTCCAAATGGTCGGTTGGGGGCCTGGTTCCCAGGGCCAGCGGCCTGGCAGCCGTTAGCTGGCTACCGGTTGGGACTGCGCTGCGGATTTCGCGCGCTTGTTGGCGTAGAGCTCGGCGTCGGCGCGAGCCAATAGGTCCTTGGCCGCTTCACCGGGGCGAAGGTCGGCCCAGCCCGCGGAAAGCGCGATGGGCAGGTGGTGCCCTTCGATTTCCACGCGAATTCCCCTCAGCCGCTGGAGCACGGCCTTCACGTTTTCCGGTTTGCACTCCGGCAGCACCACCAGGAACTCGTCCCCGCCGTAGCGCGCCGCGGCGTCGGAGCCGCGCGTGGCCTTGCTCAGCCTCTCCGCAAAGGCCTTCAGCAGCGCGTCCCCGGCGCCGTGGCCGTAGGTGTCGTTCACCTGCTTGAATTCATCCAGGTCAAACAAGATCACGGAAAGCGCTTGCCCGTTCCGCTGCGAGCGTGCGATCTCGTCCTCCAGGCGCTGTTCGATGTAGCGGCGATTGAAAAGGCCCGTGAGCGGGTCGAGAAGCGCCATCCTGTAGACCTCGTGCGCCAGCGTCCCCGCCTTGTCCACCGCAAAAACCTGGTCGGTAAGCTGCTGCCGAATGCGGCTAATCTGCAATTGCTGATAGATCACATAAACGTTGAAGATCAGCACCAGGCCGACGAGCCCGCGCACCGCCTGGTTCAGAAGGAAGGAATAGTCGCTGCCCACCTCCGAGAGCAACGCGGGAAAGGCAAACGAGGCCACGGCCATCAGCAGCAGCAGCGTGATGATGATCGCGTACGACCACAGCCACCACTGGCGCCGGTCCATCCGACGCATGGTGAGCTGAATCTCTGCCGCGGGTTTAGCGCTGAACTCTACGACCGAACTCTGTTCGTCCATTCTTATGGCGAAGCGTTCAGATGAAAGGGCACCCGCCCTGCGAAGGCGCCGATCTGCGTACGGATTATTATCCTGACTGGATAAGCTTTAGGCTCCCCACGCGATTCTTATTCTGGCATGGGCGAACTGTAAGGTAATAAGCACTCGGCCCATCGATGCCCGATCGGTTATGGCCGCCGCTGGTTAGTTGCGGCGCACCAGGACCGCAGAGGGAGCCGAAGGTAGGTTCACAAGGAAATACGCCAATCTTGGCGCATCTAGCTACTCCCCCGCGTAAATAGAGCTGACAACGGAATTACCACGCGGAGGCCTGAACGGTCCTTCCAATGTTCGGGTTTGGGGTAGTCTCCAGCGGCCGGGGGAGGAAATTTCACGCCTGGCGGCGCTGCGGGGTCCAGACCTTTGGGAATGGTCCGGGAGCTAACGCTGATAATGATCCAGTTACGTTCGCAAGCGGTAACCGATAGGCCACGCCTAGGGGAGTTCCTGTATAGGTACGATCCAACATTCACCTTATAGATGGTGTAACGACTCTCCGGCGTACTGCAACGAAGGCCCCAATGCCAAAATTCGAGCCACCTCCACTCACTGACCCACGCCGGGCGCCTCGCTACTATTTTGGCGGGGCCGCCGAACTGACCGACCTTGAATCAGGACCAATGATCGTAGCCCTTGTACGGACGCTGAGCCTATTCGGGTGCTTCGTCAAAACTAGGTCATTCCAGATGGGCGCTAAGGTTAAGCTGACGATCACGGATTCAGGGTCGCACTTTTCAACGTTGGGTCGGGTCGCTAATCAACGGGATGATGGCGTCGGGATTGAATTCACCGATCTTGGGCCCATCGATCGGGCAGGTCTCGAAGAGCGCCTTGCTGAGCTGGCCGAAACCGGAAAGGTGACGACACGACTCACGCCTGAGCCCCTAACGTTACCATCGGCCCAGGTCTCTCCCTCCACGGGCGTTCATACGTCCGGCGTGCTCGTCGTGGACGATCACGACGTGACGCGAAGCACAATTCAGTCATTCCTTAGGCTGAATTCTGTACCCGTCTGCGGCGAGGCGGAAAATGGCCAGCAGGCTGTCGAAAAGGTCCAAGAGCTACGGCCCGAGGTGGTTCTCCTCGATATCGACATGCCGGTTATGAACGGCATCCAGGCCGCCTATGAAATACGCCGAATCTCGCCATCCACCAAGATCCTCTTTTTCACCATTCACAATAACGAAGCTATATCAGGTGCCCGTTTGATGGGAGCCGAAGGGTACGTCACAAAATCGGCGGCCGGCACCGAACTGATTCCTGCCCTGAGGCGTCTGATTCAAGCCAAATACTGAAAGGCGCTTTCCGCGGTGTGAGCGAGTTCCTGCGGTGATTCCGTTCGTAGTGTGCGTCACCGGAGAGACGGGAGTGTTAGGGACCGGGGCCGAAAATAAATCGGCCCGGCGCGGCGCCCGGGTGACGTGACCCAGGAACCGGGCCACTGATTCTTAGTTCACGCGGTCAAAGCTAAAGAAGAACCCCACGGGTCGCTTTTGCCTACCATCTCTTCAATGGCATCAATTGATCGCCGCCGACGTCGCTCTGAATGGGTCCAGCGTCTACCCCCGGCTGCACACGAATTCGTGCGCGTCGGTCAGACGCTGACCGGAGACTTCCGCGTTTGGTAACAGAGGAGAATGAGGTCGGCTCGGCGCCTCACACCAAACTCGCTGAGGAGATTGGAGACGTGGAACTTCACGGTGCGTTCGGAGATATTCAGTCTACTCCCGATCTCTTTGTTGGCAAGGTTCTCCAGCAAAGCATCGAGCACCTCCTGCTCCCGCCGGCTCAATTTGCCCGCGCTTCCCATTTCGAGCCGCCGGCCACGGGTGCTTTCGAGAACCGAGTCCACGAATGCCGACAAGAGCGCCCGTGGAATCCAGAAGCCGCCGGCCGCTACCGGCGGCAGAGCACGCGGCAACTGTTCGCGCGCTTCGGCGTAGGTAAGCAAGCCCTTCACGCCCAGACGCAGTAGATCGTGGCTTTCCACGGTGTTGAATTTCTCGGAAACGATCAACAGCTTGGCCGACGGAAAACGCTCCAGCGCGTTGTCGATGAGGGCGGCCGTCGCGTGTTGCGAACCACAGGCATCGACAACATAGACAGGTGCTCGCGGCAGCGCTAATCCCCTCACTTCTGGCCCGAGCATCGAGTCTAAGCGGGGTGTCAACGCCTGGAAAATCGGCGGCGAGAGCGCGCGGGAAAACTCGGCAAGCACCAAAGGATGCGGAGACAAGATACAAACCTTCAGAGGGTGTTTGCCCGCCGTATTTTTCACAATCCGAGGCTATATGAATGAGGACATGGCCAGCAAGCGTCGGGCTGATACGAGTCGCACATCGGACAACTATTAACCCTTCCTCCGATCATGGTCGCTTACCTCAGTACGATGTTGACACAACCAAAAACTTGAATGCTGCCAAAGCTTCCCTTGTGTTCCTATTTGACGCCCACCACGTA
>QHYQ01000192.1 GCA_003224175.1 Acidobacteriota bacterium | reverse complement strand
GACGAGCGCTCCGGGTGGGATGGTCACCGAACCTGAACCGGCGAACGTGAGAGCCCTGTCCGTGCCAGAAACCGTGCCCGCATTCATGCTGCGGAGCGCGAGGTGCGCCGCGCCGATCACCAGCGATTCCGTTCCGAAGGCATTGGAGAGACGCACGCGCACTTCGTTGCCGCCGAGGCTGGTATGCACGACCAGGCGCACCGTTTGGTTTGTGAATCCCGGATTGGCGGTGTTGGCAGGCAGCGGAGCTACCGGGCTTGCGCCCCAGGTGGCCACCCAGACTTGATCGCTTTCTTTCGGCCCCGCGAAGCTCGTCCATGTTGCAAGACAGAATGCGAGCGCCACGACGAGCGAGAACCATGGCCGGGAACGTATTATGGGCGGCATCGCTATTTGTGGCCCCTTCTGATCGTCTCCAAAAGTACGGTTAAGGCGAGAGTATGCTTAGGCAAAATGCGTATTCCGTCAACAGATATCGTACAAAGATCGTTTACGGCCTGCCGCGCGGAAGCCCAAATCAAATGGTGCGCCTGCCGTCGTTTGACACATCGGGGGCTATGGCGATAATAGTCCACTCATTGGACACCCTTACGGCCCTCTACTCGAAGAAGTGCGAGCCGTTACTCAGGAGATCCTCCATGCGAAGCATTTGGAATTATCGGCTTGATATCGCCGTCCTCGCGCTCCTCTCATTTGTTCCATTGTCGGGCATCAGTCAAACTGCGCCCGGGACCGATACGATCGCGTCGCGAACTTCGAGCGTCGAAGGCGTCAAGCTCCACTACCTCACAGCCGGCACGGGTCCGGCGCTGATCCTGCTGCACGGCTACACGCAAACGTCCCTGATGTGGAAGCCGGTCATCCCTCTGTTCGCCAAGAAGTTCACGGTGATTGCGCCAGACCTTCCCGGAATCGGCGATTCGGAGATTCCGGCGAACGGCTTAGATATGAAGAATGCTGCCATTCGCATCCACGGACTGGCCAAATCGCTCGGCGTGCAGAAAGCGAGAGTCGTCGGTCACGACATTGGACTGATGGTCGCGTATGCGTACGCAGCGCAGTTTCCCATGGAGGTGGAAAAGCTGGTGTTAATGGATGCTTTTCTACCGGGGGTGGCCGGATGGGAGGACGTATACAACAGTCCCAGCATTTGGCATTTCCGTTTCAACGGGCCAACCCCAGAGGCGTTAGTGCGCGGACGTGAACGCACCTATTTCGACTACTTCTGGAACGACTTTGCGGCCGACAAAACTCATTCCATTCCACAAGCCGATCGGACTGCTTACACAGCGGCATACGCGCGCCCGGGACGCATGCGCGCGGGCTGGGCTTACTTTGTTTCTTTTCAGCAGGCGGCCAAGGATTTCGCGCAGCTCTCTCAAACGAAGCTGCCATTTCCGGTGCTTGTGATCGGAGGCGAAAAAGCAAACGGCGACGTGCTTGCGCGTCAAACGAAGCAGGTGGCGTCGAACGTTACCGTCGTCGTCCTGAAGGACACGGGACACTGGGTGCTGGAAGAACGGCCGAAAGAGACCACGGATGCCTTGGTGAAGTTCCTTTGAGATCAAGACGGGGATGCCGATGGATTGACGAATAAATGCCTAATATATAACCCGCTCGAAAGAAGAGGAGGCTACATGTTTATGCGAGCTATGCTCAAAAGCTGTTTGATCCCAGCCTTCTCGGTTATTTCTGTGTGCGCGATAAACGGTCAATCCCTCCCACAAATGCGAATGACGCCAGCGGAAATTGCGGCCGGCGCCAAAACCCTCGACAACAACCAGATCGGAAGTTCCGGTCTCGAGGGCGTTCATACCAAAGTGCTATTCGGCAATCCCGAGAAAGCAGGCTTCTACTCGATTCTGCTGTTCGTGCCCGCGCACACCGCGATCCAAGCGCACTCACATCGCGATGATCGCATCGCAACCGTAGTATCTGGCGAATGGCATTTTGGCTATGGCGACCATTTCGATGCCAAGTTGCTGAAAACACTTCCGCCGGGAATTGTGTATTCGGAACCCGGCGGCCTGGGCCACAATCACTTCGCTCGAACGGACGCCACCGCAGTGATTGTGGAGATCTCCGGATACGGACCAACTGACACGCATTATTTCGACGCGGCTAACGACCCAAACTCGAAAGGGAAGAAATAATCCCTCTTCGTCCATACAACTCGCAGTAAGCCGGCCTCAAATATTCAAAAAGGAGGAACGCGTTATGACCCTCGGGCTAACGATATTCACTTTGGTGCACGTGGTAATCAGCCTGATCGGAATACTCTCCGGCTTCGTGGTTGCGTATGGGTTTCTGGCAGCGAGACGACTCGACGGTTGGACCGCAACCTTTCTGGCCAGCACCGTTCTGACGAGTGTGACCGGATTTCTTTTTCCGTTTCACCACTTTTTGCCATCGCACGGAGTTGGCATTATTTCCCTAGTCATCTTGGCGATGGCCATCTTCGCACGATATAGCCGCAAACTTGCAGGCGCGTGGCGTACCACTTACGTGGTCGCCGCGATGGTCGCGCTTTATCTGAATGTATTCGTCCTCGTCGTGCAACTCTTCCAAAAAGTGCCGGTCCTGAAAGCGATGGCTCCGACGCAGTCCGAGCCGCCGTTCGTTGTTGCGCAAATCGCCGTTCTGGCGCTTTTCGTGATGCTTTCGGTTTTTGCGGCGATTCGGTTCCGCCGCGAGCAGCTTCACGCGGCTTGATTCGCCAGTTTAGTAGATGTCGTACTGCTCCCAGTGCAGCGTGGGATCGGCTTGGATGATCACGCTCTTGCGCGTGAGCTGTTCGAGCTCTTCGACGAGGACCGCCTCGCGCGTCTTCAGCGCTTTGGCGATCTCCGGATGGACGCGCAAGGTCAGGCTGGAAGCTTCCAGCTCTCCGGCCATCTTGCGCGCTTCCGCTTGTATCTCGTAACAGATTGTGGGCACGGACTTCACCATGCCGGAACCTGTGCAGTAGGGACACGGCTGCGTGAGGACCCGCTCGAGCGCCTGCTTGGTGCGTTTGCGAGTAATGGCCACCAGGCCGAATTCATTGAAGGACAGCGCCTTGGAAGGCGCGCGGTCGGAGCGCAGCGCGGCCTCGAGAGCCGCCATCACTTTATCGCGGTTGCGCCGTTCCTCCATGTCAATGAAGTCCAGCACGATGATTCCGCCCAGGTCCCGCAGGCGAATTTGCCGGATGATTTCTTTCACAGCCTCGAGATTGGTTTTGACGATGGTGTCTTCCAGGCGAGTTGAGCCGCGGCCCACGTACTTGCCCGTATTCACATCAATGGCCACGAGAGCCTCGGTGTGGTTGATGACGATGTAGCCACCGGACTTGAGCCACACCTTTGGCCGCAAAGCCTTGTCGAGCTCCTGCTGAATCCCAAATTCCTCGAAGATCGGAGAACTCTTGGTATAGAGCTTGACACGTCCAACCAATTTGGGCTGGAAGCGGCTGACGAATTCCACTACTTTGCTGAACTCTTCCTCATTATCGATCCAGATCGAGCCGTAATCGTTGTTGACGTAGTCGCGCAGAATGCGCTCGACGAGATTGAGGTCGCGATGCAGCAACGCCGGCGATTTGCGCGGCTCCGCCTGCGTGCGAATCTTTTCCCAGGTGCGGCCCAAAAATTCGACGTCACTCCGGATTTCGTCCTCCGGAGCGCCGTCGGCCGCCGTGCGCACAATGAATCCGCCGGGGAAATTGCCTTTGGCTTCCGTGACCAGATGGCGCAAACGCGAACGTTCTTCGGCGGAATTGATGCGCCGGGAGACGCCGATGTGGTTGACCGTCGGCATATAAACCAGAAATCTTCCGGGCAGCGCGACGTGGCTGGTGATGCGGGCGCCCTTTTTGCCCAAAGGTTCCTTGGCGATTTGTACGATGATTTCCTGGCCCGGCTTCAGGACTTCGGAAATCAGTTGCGGTTTGCGCGGCTCATGCCGGTGGTCGGGGCGGCGCATGTTGCGCTGGCCGCGCTGGCGGCCGCCTCGGCGCATGGGCCGCTGGAAACGTGCGCGGTGCGGTTCGGAGATGCGCGCCGCCATGGGGCGGTCCGGCGCGCTCGCCGGCTCGGAAATCTCCGGTTCGTTCAGTCCTGCTGCGGATTCCGCCGCAAGGCCTGTGGACGCCTCCTCGTGCTCTTCCGCTTCCGCCTCGGCGATAAATTCATCAGTTTCCGCGGCGCTTCCCGGCACATGGTGAGGCTCCTCCTCGAGCAGGCCGAGTTCCGAATCGGCTTCCGCTTGGGCGCTCACTTCCTCGTGCCGTGCTTCGGCGAGCTGTTCCGCCAGAGAACTCACTTCTTCTTCGGATAGATCCTGATGACCAGCGGGCGCAGCGGTACTTTCGGGCTGGACTGCTTCGTAGGCCGCGCGCGGTGGTTCCTCGGGAAGGGCTTGGTATTCCGAGAACGTGTGCGAATCCGGCGTGACGCTCAGACTCTCAATCTCATGGGTTGCCGTCCAAGCTTCGTCGCGTCCCGGCTCTTCCGGTTCGTGCTTCCCGGAACTTGAGTTGGGCTCCGACTCGTGATCCTCGGCACCCGGATATTTTTGTGCTGCGGGTGGCGGCGCCTCCACAGGCGATGTTGGCGATGCCGAAGCTCCGGGTGAACCTGTGCCGCTCGCCCGAGGTATGCGGTCCTTGTATTTGGCTAAAGACTCACCCGGCAAAATGACGGGTTCATAGTCTGCCGGCAACTCCTCACCATGCTGTCCGCCCGACGGTGAATAGGGACGCGGCGAAGCGTACTTTGAGGGAGGCAGGTCCCGGCTCTGATAACGATTACCTCCACGGCCTTGTCGCCAGCGCCCGCCGCGCTGCCGACCCTGATCGCGACGGCCTTGTCCGAATCCGCCCGGACGGCGTTCCTGTCGCGTAAAGGGCACGGGAGGAGGCGGCGTTTCCCGAAAGGGGGGTTGGGAGGGTTGCGGGGTCTCCAAGGCTGACGGTTCAGCTGGACTCGGCGACTCCGCCTCCATGGCGGGCTCCCGCGGAATGCTTTCCGCTGCCGGAAACTCCGCGCGAAGAAATGACTCTTGTCCCGACGGTTCGCCGCTCGAGGGTGGCGCAAACACCTCGCCGCCCTGCTGTTCCATCTTTTGGACCTTTCCTTCTACAGTGGTAACGACGTGGTCGTAATCTTCGAGATTTTCCAGGAAGTCGCCCACATAAAGGAAGGCATCGCTATCAAGACCGATGTCTACGAACGCCGATTGCATGCCGGGAAGCACGCGCGTAACTCGGCCTTTGTAGATGCTGCCGACTAACGCAAATTCCTTTTCCCTCTCGATGTAAATTTCACAAAGTTGACCATCTTCCAGAATCGCGACCCGCGTCTCGTGGGGGGCCGCTGAAATTACCAGCTCTTTGGGCATGAAAGCTCCTCAGAGCGCACCGCCATAGTCCAGTCCGCGGCATTCCCGCACACCTCTGCGGCGCCGGAAGCCCGGAAAAGGTTGATTGGTACAGCCTCTTAGTCACGCGATGCACTCTCAAAATCCTAAATTTACTTTTCCTGCGCTGGATCGTTCCGCAGCGCAGGAGTCCAAACCGGCCCGGGCTCAATTGACGAATCGCCTCAATCGGACATTCATCACCAGAAACATTCCCGCGCGATCCTTTGCGTGTTGCGCGTTCTGGATCAGGCGTAGCAGCAAAGCCGTGTACAGCACCAGCGTTACGAATACTCCAGCAAAACCCAACTCCTCGGCGAGCGCCGCGAGAATAAAATCCGAATAACGTACAGGAACAAAACCGAGTTGGTTTTGGCTGCCATGGCCGAGACCTTTTCCCCAGAATCCGCCTGAGCCTACAGCGATTTTCGACTGCAGGATTTGGTAACCCGATCCTTTGGGGTCTTCCTCGGGACGAAGAAACGTGGTCACCCGTTCCTTCTGATAGGGCTTCAGGTGATGCCAGCCAATCGGCACCATCAACGCAGCCGCCAAAACCATTACTGCCGCGTGTTTCCATTGGATACCCGCCAGATAAGCCCCCACTAGCACTACCGGAATCAGCACCATGGCTGTTCCCAAATCCGGCTGCAGTAGAATCAAGCCTATCGGCACCGTGATGAGCACAGCGGCTTTGCATAAATCCGCGACCGAAAGCCGCTCGGTACGCACCTCCGCAAAAAAACGCGCCAACGAAACAATTATAATTAACTTGGCTAGTTCCGACACCTGTAAAAACTCGCCCATGACGGGCAGCCAGCGCTTGGCGCCATAGCGCGTGTTTCCCGCCACCAATACCGCGAGCAGTGCGATGATTCCGATCACGTAGAGAATCGGCGCCTTGTCCAGCACGGAGTGATAGTCCAACCGGGAGAGCAACAACATAAAGCCGAAGCCCATTGCGATCCACCACGCCTGCTTCCAGTGCATTCCTGCCAAATGGCTGGCGTGCGTAGCCGACCAGATCTCCAGCAGGCCGATTCCGCAGATGGCGAAAATGATCGTCACCAGCCACCAATCGTAATCGCGTATGCCTGTGCCTTCGTTCATGGATTGAGAGTGACTGGAGGCGTTGATTGAGGAGCTGCGGAAACAGGTTCCGGTTTCATCGGAACCGCCTCTTCGGCCTCCGCATCCGTCTTGTTGTTCCGCGCTGTGTCTGCGGCAAATGACGGCGGTATGCCGGGCGGTACAGCTTGCGTGGTCAGTTGTTGCGGAGGAATCTTACCTTGCTTTTTATCGTAGTATGCTTTAACGATGGCGCGCGCGATCGGTGCTGCGGCGACGCCACCATGTCCTCCGCCCTGCACCAGCACAGAAACAATGATCTCGGGATTCTGACGAGGTGCGAACCCAACGAACCAGGCAGTGTCTTTCAACTCTGCTCGTTTCCCGACGCGTTTCAGCCCTTGTTCACTGATCACTTGGGCGCTTCCCGTCTTTCCGCACAGTTCGATCCCAGGAAGTCTCGATGCACCCGCCGTTCCTCCCGGCTCGTTCACCACTCCGTACATTCCTTCGGTCACGGTGTCTACGGTGGAGTCTGAAATGGGGAAGTCAATTTCTGGCGCCGGCTTGTCGGAGAGAAGCAGGTGAGGCTGGTGGAATCTGCCTCCATTGACGATGCCGCCGACCATGTAAGCAATTTGTATTGGCGTAACCGCGATTGCGCCTTGCCCGATCGCCACTGAGATTGTTTCCCCAGGATACCACTTTTGGTGAAAGACTCGTTGCTTCCAGGCCTCCGAAGGCATCACGCCAGGCTCCTCGCCCGGCAAGTCAACTCCCGTTTTGTGCCCCAGGCCAAGGTTGCCGGCGTAAAACGAAATGCGATCGATTCCGAGTTGCTTGCCTAAGTTGTAAAAGAATACGTCGCAAGAATGCACGATGGCCTTGTGTAAATTCACATCGCCATGGCCCTTTGCCTCCCAATCGTGAAAGACCCGCCCATAGAATTGCGCTGAGCCCGGGCAGAAGACGTGATAGTCGGCCGGTACGGCTTTCGATTCCAGCATGGCCGTAGACATCAGAATCTTGAAGACTGAGCCAGGAGCCAGTTGCGCCTGAATTGCGCGGTCGAGCAGCGGCCGCTCGGGATCCTCGTTCAGCGCCTGCCACTCTTCCTTGGAGATGCGTATGGCAAAATCATTGGGGTCGTAAGAAGGCTGGCTGGCCATGGCCACGACTTCGCCGGTCCTCGGATCGACGGCCACCACGGCGCCTTTTTTCCCAACTAAAGCCTCTTCCGCAACCAATTGCAGGTCGTAATCGATCGTGAGTCGGATGGGTTTGCCCGGGACGGCATCGGTCTGCTCGAGTCGGCCGACCTCGCGTCCGACGTTATTGACGACCGAGCGCCGCATGCCGTCGACGCCCATTAGGTGATCGTTGTACTGCCGTTCGAGTCCCGCCTTGCCCACAATATCACCGGGTCGGTTGCGCCCACCGCTCTCCTCGATTTGATCGGAGCTTACTTCGCCGACGTAGCCGCTCACGTGCGCCATAAAGCCGCCCCGCGGATACCGGCGGCGATGCACCATGAGCATTTCCAAAACGGGAATATCGGCGCGATGCGACTCGATGAAGGCGATGTCGCCCGGCGTGGCTTCCGGCTTGATCACGATTGGCTGGAAATGCGCGAGTGCTTTGGCAGAGTCCAGCTGTTGCCGAATATCGTCCAGAGTCAAGCTCAAACCATCGGCAATCTGGGGAAGCAGACGTTCCACTTGCTGCGGATCATCGCGGAGCAATAGGACGCTGAAGGAGGGGTAATTATCAACGATGACGCGCCCGTAACGGTCCAGCATGGCGCCGCGCGGAGCGATGATTGGAATGGACCGAACTCGGTTACGCTCTGCAAGCTGCGTATAGCGATCGGAATTGACGATCTGCAGCTTCCAGAAACCAAGCAGGAGCAGGGCCATGAGCCCCACAATAGTGTATGAGATGACCGTCAGCCGCATCTGCGGCAGACGATTTTCATTTTGAAACCAAAGGGACAAGCAAACTCCGCGCCCGCTGCCCGGCAGTACTGCTCAGCTTGCCATTTTGAGCCGGCAAGTATACCGCCATAACATTGATACGGCAAAATTTAGCGACAGTGCTTCAAAGCTTCTCACGGCGCTTTGGATGTACTCGCCCAACGTATCACTGGCCTATTTAGGCGCGCAACCCTTTGCGGTTCCGAGATGCCCAATCGAGTAAGGAGTCGGACGCCTCTGCCGGAACCGGCACGCCCTCCGCACATTCAGATGGCTCACTACGGCTTGCGAAGCTTGTCCAAGACGGCGAAAAAGACAACGGCCACTGCAGAATTGACGATCGAGGCAATCATCAGCTTCATTTCCAAATACGGCTCGTGCTGCCCGAGCAGCAGCCGGTTGGTTACTACCAGCACGGCATTGTGCAGGTGAAAGAAGACAAAAGTTAGCAGGAATCGGCTAATCGGATGCTCCACGTCGATCCGCGAACCGAAGGAGGACGCCACGAAACCGACCGCTGTCTTGGCGATGCCATACATTCCGAAGGGCGTGTGCCCAAGACTGTCCTGCGCCAGTCCAATGACCATTCCGAGCAAGAGCCCGGACGAAGGATTTCGCCGGCTCAAGCCGAAGTAGATGGTCACGAGGAGAGGAAGTTCCAGGATCGCCGCTGATCGGAAATACACCGGCAGCAGCGCTTCAAGGGCCAGCGCCAGGATTACCACGCCGAACACCGCGCCTGCGTAGTACTTATGAACTTCGATGTACTGATCGTATTGAGTGTGGATTTCCATCGATGGCAGCCCTAGGAATTTGCGATCACGGATTGTTCGGCGCCGGCGGAGCTGCCGGTGCTACGGTAGCCGCCGGTTTGGGCGGTGTCACGGAAGCTGCAGGCTTCGGCGGTGACAGGGGAGCCGCCGGTTTCGGTGGTGTCACCGGAGCCGCAGGTTTGGGCGATGTCGCAGGCGCGACGGGAACCGGCACGGATTTTTCTCCATCCTTGCGGAAGGCAAATTCCTGTCGGGTGAGCAGTACTAGAACCTCCTCGAGCCCATCCAGCCGGGCCGTAGGCTTCACTGATATTTTCAGAAACGGACTGTGGCGGTCAGGCTGCACTTGCGTCACCGTCCCGACAGGCAAATCCTTTGGGAAGATGCGATCCTGCCCCGAGGTGAGTATCCTTTCGCCCGGCTCAACCTTAATGTCGTTGTTGATGTACTCGAGTCCTAGCAACGGTTCGCCCGTGCCGCGCACTGGTCCCTGAGCTCGCGACTCTCCCAGCAATGCCCCCACGCCGCTTTCCTTGTCCGTAAGCAGGAGCACCTGTGAAGTGTCTGGATAGACGGCGAAAACCTTCCCGACCACGCCTTCCGGCGTGATCACTCCCATGTCCCGCCGCACACCATCGCGCGACCCGCGACTGATGAAGACCATGTGACTGGAAGGATCAGGGCTTGCCCCGATTACGCGCGCCGCCAGCATTTGCACTTCCGCATGCGCATCCCGAAAGCCGAGTAAACCCGCCAAACGATCCGCTTCCGCCGCACGGCTCTCCAGTTGAGCGTTGTGCATGCGGAGTGCCCCGACCTCGGTGCGGAGTTGATCGTCTTCCTCGCGCAGATGCCGCAGAGCTACATAGCTATTCCAGAGGCCCCGGACTCCATCCACGGACCACGCCGCGCCGCGCCCCAAAGGCGATACGCTCTCGATGGCCCACACGCGGATGAGCCGTACCTGTTGCCCGCGCCTGATCTGAAGCGCGAGCAGCAGGATTTGAGCCGCCATCGCAGCCGCGAATAGAGTCAGAGATCGATGACGTGAAGGAATGGACAAGGTGATCTCTCTTCCGGCTCAAACAAGCATCATTGGCGTGCTGTAGACTCTCAAACCGCTCCGCTCGCCTAGTCGATCGATACCAAACGAAGCAGGTGGAAATCGCTGAGCATCTTCCCTGTGCCCAGCACGACGGAAGCCAGCGGATCATCCGCAATCGAAACGGGCAACCCGGTTTCTTCGCGAATGCGCTTGTCCAGATTCTTGATCAGCGCGCCGCCCCCGGTTAACACAATCCCCCGGTCACTGATATCGGCGGAAAGCTCCGGAGGAGTGCGTTCCAGTGCCACCCGAATGGCATTCAAGATCGTCGAGACGCACTCGGAAAGCGCCTCACGGATTTCGCTGTCGTCGATGGTGACGGTGCGCGGCACGCCCTCAATCAAGTTGCGCCCCTTGACCTCCATGGTCAGCGGCTTCTCCAGAGGATATGCTGATCCGATCTCCATCTTGATCTGTTCTGCCGTGCGTTCCCCGACCAGCAGGTTGTATTTGCGTTTCAGGTAATGCATCACGGCTTCATCCATCTCATTGCCGGCCACGCGCACCGACCGCGAATAGACAATCCCGCTCATGGAAATGACGGCAATGTCTGTTGTGCCGCCGCCGATGTCCACCACCATGTTGCCGGAGGGCTCCTCGATGGGTAACCCGGCGCCAATGGCCGCCGCCATGGCCTGTTCCACCAGATAGACTTCGCTGGCCCTTGCGCGGTAGGCGGAATCCTGCACGGCACGTTTCTCTACGGGGGTAATTTCGCTGGGCACGCCGATGACGATGCGGGGGTGAACCAGAACGCGGCGATTATGGGCTTTCTGGATGAAGTAGGTCAGCATCTTCTCGGTGACTTTGAAGTCCGCGATCACTCCATCCTTCATGGGCTTGATGGCCACCACATTGCCCGGCGTGCGGCCCAGCATGTCCTTGGCTTCTCGCCCCACCGCAACCACTTCGCTCGTATTCTTATTAATGGCCACAATGGATGGTTCGTTGACCACGATGCCCTTGCCCTTGGCGAACACCAGCGTGTTCGCGGTCCCCAAATCGATCGCGAGGTCAGAGGAAAACAGACTGAAGACGGAACGAAGGTTATAGCCGTTTTTACTGATCATTTCGTATTTCCGGGCCGTTTCCGGCCGCGGTTCCCCTTTGCAGGCGACACAGTCGTTACGGAATCACGATCGACACTCGCTTGATGGCCGTACCGCCCCGACGATTCTGCCCCGTCACCACGATCTCATGACTGCCGCGCGAGAGCGGCTGCGTGAAATAACGGAAACGGCCGTCCGGCCGGATGTCCGCCACAGCCTCTCCATTTATGATAAGCGCCGCACTGGGCTCGGTGCGTCCCATGAGCTCCGCGACGTTTCCATGCAACTCCGTGCCGTCTACTTCCAGAAGCATCTCTTCCGACTTGCCTTGGCTGATAAGCGTAAACTTGAAGGCGTCGCTCGGCGCGCTCTCTTTCTTATGCGCGTCGATGGCCGTCACGCTCCAGAAATAATCGCCTGGATCGAATCCGCTGAGGTCCACGCTTGTCCCGCTGACTACCTTTTCGGCGGCGATGCGCGTAAACATGGAATTCGTGCTCACCCGCAAGCTGTAGCTGGCCGCCTCGGGAATGGCGGACCACGCAAAATGCACGCTGGCATGCTTCGGGTCTGCTTCGATCAGCGGCTGAAGGTTCAAGGGCGCGCTAAGATTCGGTGGCGCAAGCACCGTGGTCTTCGTCAACTCGCCGCTGGATTGATTAAAGGTCACGCGTTCCCACTCGCCGATCTCGACGTGTTGATTGCCCACCTGCATATTGGCAGCGCCTGCCGACACCGTGATCTGATTTTCATTGGTAGAGGGATCGGTGCGAACCGCGGCGCGGCTGTTCTCTTGCAAGGACGCCCGGGCATTGGCAAAGGAGACTTCGGCTCGGGATCGCGGCGATGGCCACGTCCCGGTAGCCAGGTCCACTGCGCCAGAACTGATATGCATGGCCACGCTGGTCGATTTATCGCGATCAATGTAGTTCTGTTCAACGGTCACAAAGGAATTCGACTTAACCGTGTAGGTTGTGCCGTCCACAAATGTGAGCCTGGCCGCGCCGTCGTCGCCCGTGCGGATCAGATCTCCCCTGTCGAGTGTGGTGCGGTAATCGGCATTCTCCCAGGTGACGGAATTGGCTCGTTTTACTTCCACTTTACCGTCGAGATTAACAAAACGCGCCTGGTTCTGAGCCAGTGCGGCGGCGTTGCCTGGAGCGGCGCCCAGGCTGTGCGACACGCGGTCCATGGTCCTGTTCAGCCAATCGGGGCGAGCTACATACGCTCCTGCGCATATAATGACCACGATCAACAGGGCGTAGACGATCACCGTTCGGTAGCTGATCGTCGTCCAGTAAACTTCGATAGTCGGCCCCTTGCCATGTTTCGCAGAACCGGGTTGTCTCGAATCGTACATGAAAGGCGTGGTTTTTACGCTGGTTTTGCAATCTAGCATAGGGTCTGAGGTGTCGCAAGGCAGCCACCAGAGGGTGTTGCTCCGCCCTGCAACATGGGGCGCACATGAGCGAACGCCTACGAAGAGTACACAGGCACAAACGATTTCGCGTTTGAGCCCAGGGGCAAGCTGCCCTATAATCAGTGTATCAGAGCGAGAAATTTGTGCGCGCTGTCGAATGGTCGGGCGATTCCCATGCGTGCTAGCAAGGTGGCCGTGACAAGTGTTCAAATCATTGCATAAGAAAAACCTAGGCGTTCGCATCATGCTTGGCGTGATAGTCGGGCTGCTCGGCGTGGGTATGCTCCTCTATCTGATCCCGGGCCAGGGCACCGAGAGCGTCTCGGCCGCCGATGTCGTGGCGACAGTGGACAACCAATCGATAACGGTTACGGATATTCGGGCCCAGTTAGCGCGCATTCAGCGCAGCAGCGCCATCCCTGCGGCGCTGGAACCCTTATATGCGCAGCAAGTCCTGAACCAGTTGGTCTTCCAGAGGGAGTTGGCGCTCGAAGCCAAACAACTGGGAATCACCGTAAGCGATCAGGAACGTGCTGACCGCATTCGGCTGTTGATTCCCACAGCATTTGTGGGCGGCACCTTCGTGGGCAACGATCAATACGCGGCGCAGGTGGAAGCAACATCAGGCATGGCTGTCCCGGAATTTGAGGATCTGGTCGGCCAGGGCCTGCTCGAGGAGAAATTCCGAGAGCTCGTGACCGACGGGATGAGCGTCTCGTCTGCGGAAGTCGAACAGGAATTCCGGCGGCGCAACGACAAGATCAAGATCAATTATGTAGCCATCAAACCCGATGATTTACAGGCCAAAATCGAAGCCAGCGACGCCGATCTATCCGCCTACTTCGAGAAGAACAAAGCGAAATATAACGTCCCTGAGCGGCGCGTCGTGCAATATGCGTTTCTCGATCTCGAGCAGCTTCGCCTGCATGCCAATATTCCTCAAGATCAAATTCGCAACTATTACGACGAGCACATTGACCGGTACAAAATGCCCGACCGTGCCCATGTGGCGCACATTTTATTTAAGACCGTGGGTAAGACGGATTCGGAAGCTGAGGAGATCCGCAAAAAGGCCGAAGACGTGCTGAAGAAGGCCAAGAGCGGGGCGAATTTCGGTGACTTGGCCAAGCAGTACTCCGAGGACACGACCAAAGAGAGGGGTGGTGATCTCGACTGGATTGTGCGGGGACAAACTGTCCCGGAATTTGAACAGGCTGCTTTCAGCCTGCCCATCGGATCGATTTCCGATGTGGTCAAAACGCAGTACGGATTCCACATCATCAAAGTAATTGACCGTCAAGCGGCCCGCACTCAGACGCTGGATGAGGTGTTTCCGCAAATTTTGGGCGCGCTGCAGGAAGATCAGGCGCAACGCGCGGCCGAAGATCTTTCCGGCCAGATTTCCGCCGAGATTCGCCGGTCAGGCCGGGTTTCCATCGATGATCTAGCCAAGAAATTCAACTTGAAATTCGGACAAACGCCGCCTCTCGAAGCCAATCGCCCCATTGTGGAAGTCGGCAATTCTCCGGAGCTTACGGAGACGATCTTCCGCCTTCGCCCTGGCGACGATAGCGCTGCGATCCGCACCGACAAAGGGTACGTCGTCATCTCCGTAAAGGAAGATCAACCGGCCCACCCGGCAACGCTCGCCGAGGTTCGCGATCGAGTTCTGGCTGATTACCGCCGCGAGAAAGCAGCGGACCTGGCAAAGAGCCGGGCGGAGGAACTGGCGCGGCGGGCCAAATCTGGCGAGGACCTGGCAAAAGCAGCCAAGGCCCTGGGGCTCGAAGCGAAAACCAGCGATCTTTTCTCTCGTACCGGCTCCGTAAGTGACCTGGGCGGCGCAGCACAACTCGGCCCGGCGTTCAGCCTCGCCGCCGGACAGACCAGCGACGCGGTTTCTCTCGGAGCGACCTGGGCGGTTTATCGCGTGCTCGAGCGCCAGCCGGCAAATCCCGCGGATCTAGCCAAGCAACAGCAGGATATTCAACAGCAGCTCCTGGATGCGCGCCGTACCATGGCGTTTGAGGCTTTCCGCACCGCTCTCGATAATCGCACGAGGCAGGCAGGCAAGTTGAGGCTAAACGTCGAAAACCTCAAGCGCATTACCGCTCCGTCAAGTTCCTAAGAGAGCCTTGGCCGTTCACTTCTCCCGCAAAATGATTTCGCCGGAGCCGATCCATTGATCGTTCAGCCAGAGGCGGTAGCGAAACGATCCGGGCTTTGTGCCTGGACGGGGAGTTCCGCTCAGCAAACGCATGCCAGCGGGAGCCTGAAAAATATTCGAGGAAAAGGGAGAACGGTTGGCATCGAACTCGATTTTCAACTGGCCTTCTCCGGCAACCCAGGCCACCTGGTCCGATGGCCCAATGACCATCGCCTCCGGAATCACCCCAACCAAGATCGTTTTTTCCGCCATGAACGAGCGCCTTTTCGCGGCGCGGCGCGACGATAACACACTCTGAATTTCGGACAAGCGATTTTCGGGACGAAAAGAGTCTTAGGGGCACGACCTGTCCTTTGGGTCCGTCGTTCCTCTCGCAACTCGTTTCGCCGAATAGCTTGACGCTTTCAAGCCTGCGCCCTACACTGGAACCAACACACATTCAGAGCGCGCCGACTGCCGTGTGTCCCTGCGCTCAGAAAGAACTCCGGAATGATTCCGGGGTTTGAGGGGAAGAGCATGGCACTCGGTTGGATTACTCTGAGAAGCGGCGACCGCATATCTCTGGTACGCTCCTTGCCTTTCTTCGTTGTTCATCTGGCTTGCCTGGCGGCATTCTTTTTGAAATTCCACTGGTCTTATTTAATTGTTTGCCTGGCAGTCTATTACGTCCGCATGTTCTTTGTGACGGCCGGATACCACCGCTATTTCTCCCATCGCTCGTTTAAGACGAGCCGTGCGTTTCAATTCGTGATGGCGCTCGTAGCCACCATGTCCACGCAGAAGGGCGTGCTCTGGTGGGCCGCCAATCACCGGCACCATCACCGTTATTCGGATACGGACGACGATCTGCACTCTCCTACCTTGCGCGGATTCCTCTGGTCTCACGTGGGGTGGATCCTATCCGATCGTTATACCGAGACCCGCGTCGAGCTCATCGGCGACTTTCAGAAATATCCCGAGTTGCGCTGGCTGAACAAGTACCACGTTGTGCCACCCGTCGTTCTCGGAGTTTGCATGTTCCTCGCGGGCGGCTGGGGCCTGCTTGTATGGGGCTACTGCATCAGCACGGTGATCCTATGGCACAGTTCTTTTACAATTAATTCGCTATCGCACATCTTTGGCCGGCGCCGCTACCCCACCACGGATACCAGCAAGAACAATGCGCTGCTTGCTCTGATCACCATGGGCGAGGGTTGGCACAACAACCATCATCACTACATGGCCTCCGCGCGACAGGGCTTTTTCTGGTGGGAGATCGACGTCACCTACTATGTTTTGAAAATGCTTTCCTGGTGCGGAGTCGTGTGGGATTTGCGCCAGCCCCCGAGGCACATCTTGCTTGGCGCCCAAGTAGCGCAGCCCTTGGCCACAGATTAGCACCTTAATTCTCAACCGACTTCTGTTCCCCTCTCTTCGAGCAAGCTGCCGACCGCTGCCACGATCTTCCGCGCGGAGATGCCAAACGCATCCAGCAATTCCTCGGGCTTGCCCGAATGCGGCACGCGGTCTACGGCCATGCGGCGAACCGCCGTTAACGGCACGCCGGCCGCGGCGAGTTCCGCGAGCACGGCTTCGCCCAGGCCGCCCTCTGCATAGACCGCGGTTTTCGGCCGCGAGGTTCGCAGATAACAAATCCCCGCGCGGCGCGCCATCTCTTCGGTCAGCCGTTCCGCCGAAACGCCGTCGCTGGGATAAAAAACGGTGGCGCCGGGAATCGCGCGGAAGATAGCCAGATCCTCGAGCGCCATTTGCGAAGGGCCGTCCTCGCCGATAGAAACTCCGCAATGTGAGCCGCACAGTTTTATGCTGCTGCGGCTGATGCCGGCCATGCGCACCTGGTCGTAGGCGCGCGAAAGAAAACAAGCGAAGGTACCGATAAACGGCACCAAGCCTTGGGCGGCCATTCCCACGCCAACAGAGACCATGTTTTGTTCCGCGATAAAGCCTTCAATGAGCCGGTCGGGGAAGGCCTTTTGCAGCGTTTCCGTAAACGTGGAGTTTTTCACGTCTCCATCGATGGCGTAAACCTTGGGATTCACCGCCGCGAGATTCTTGAGTCCAATGCCAAAAGCTTCGCGGGTGGCGGCGCTTTGGCCGATTTTGTACTCGGGCGCGGCGGTGGCAGGAAAATTCTCTGGTTGCGCAGGAAGCGGTTTACGCTCGTAAGAGCGGCCCGTATCTTTTTGCACTGGTGGGGCGGGCCCGAGCTCGGCCAGCGCTTTTTCGAGCTGCTCGGACGATAACGCCTTGCCGTGCCAGCCGTCTTTGCCGGAAAGGAAGCTGACGCCATGGCCTTTGTCGGTGCGGGCGATAATCGCGAACGGCTTTCCGCGCGTGGCCCGCGCGTGATCGAGCGCGCCAACGACTGCGGCCAGATCGTGTCCATCAATCACTTCCGCGGCCCAGCCCTGCGCCTCGAATTTGCGCCGGTAAACTTCCATATCGTGCTCGTACATGGTGTGCTGGCTTTGGCCCAAGGCGTTAATATCGGCAAGGGCGACCAGATTATCGAGCCCGTAATTCGCCGCGAAGGCCGCCGCCTCCCAGATATTTCCTTCCGCCAACTCTCCGTCGCCCGTCAAGACATACACGCGCGCGGACGATTTGCCAATCCGCGCACCGATGGCGAGGCCCGCGCCCACCGAGAGTCCTTGACCCAGCGAGCCCGTGGCGGCGTCAACGCCGGGAATGCGGGGTGTGGGATGGCCCTCGAGTTCGCTCGAAAATTGCCGCAGAGTCATCAGGCGGGAAACGGGTAAGACTCCCGCTTCCGCGAGCGCGGCGTAGAGAACCGGCGCGGCATGTCCCTTGGAGAGGACAAAGCGATCGCTGCCCAGCGAGTTGGGATTGGCTACGTCCAGTTTCATGGCGTAGAAGAACGTGGCGGCGACAAGCTCTGCGGCGGAAAGGCAGGAGGTGGGATGGCCGGAGCCGGCCGCCGTGGTCGAACGCAGAGAATGGATGCGAAGCAGGCGAGCTTTCTCGCGAAGCTGTTCGAGCAGCGCCGAAGTGGGCGCAGCCTGTCCGGGTGCGGTCATGGAGCCTCCTTCTGGGTGCGCACGGCGAAATCGGGGGTGCGCAGCGTCATAGCCATTCTACCGAAAGCTCCGCGGCCCGTTGCGATTTCTTCCGAGACTTTTTTAGGCGGAAAAGCGGCGTGGACTTTGTTAACCCGCGAAAGCTCCTGATGCCCATGACTTTCGCGCGAAGAGCGGCCTTCTAGCGCTCGACAAAGTGCCGCTTTTGGGAACTCCGCATCGAAATCTTCGCGTTACGTCCGGCCACGTGGATCACTCCTCGCTTTTGTGATGAGCGAGATTTTCGAGAGGATCGGGCGGTTCGTATGGCGAACCGGGAATATCCCAAATGATTCTGGGAGGGCGCTTCGCCGCATTTAATGGCTGCACGCGCGATTCTTCGAGGCGCAAAGACTCCTCTCGATTGATGGCGCCGAGGCTATTGAGAAGCAACTGGCAGATATAGGCCAGAGTGATGGCGTCGCGGCGCGGGATGCGTTTCAAGGTGACCTGCTTGACGAGGTTTCCGAGAAAGCGATTGGATTCTTCGACTTCGTGTCCCGACCGGAAATCGTAAGGGCACGATTTCCGGAAGAAACGAATGCCGGGACGCTCCGCTCAGAATGACAAAAAACGGGCACGGCGGAGGAGAGTGCAAAGTGGCCCTGCGCGAGGCGGAGATCCATCTTTCTTTTCCACATCGGGCGTGGCGCATGGGCGACACGGTGAGGGAGATTCGCGTTGCAAGAGGGGCGGGATTCGGCGAAACTAGATGTGTGTTGATGTGCCAGTGACCGCGCAGAAGGCGGTCTGGGGTGGGTGCCGGTCTAGACTCCTGGTCCAGTTTTTGACGGGCTTCTGATGTGGCTTCCGATCTGGGCTCCCACTCTGGGCATCCGGTCTGGGCTTCTGATCCGGGCTGAGCTTCTCTTGACTTGGCCTGATCCGGGCCTGAACTCGGGCCTTGATTTTTTTGATCCGGAGACCTGATTTGGGGTGATCTTCATCTGATGTGGGGGAGCTGATCTGCTCCCGATCTGGGGAACTGGTGGCACCGGTGGGACTCCACCAATCTGAATGGATTCGAGGAAAAGCATAGAAATGAGCGAGCAAATAGGCGAACTTCTAGCTCCGTATCGGTTGATGATGACGCCAGGGCCATGTTCGATCGACCCTCGGGTTTATCGTGCGCTGGCGACTCCGCTGGTGGGCCACATGGACCCGTGGTTCACGGAGATGATCGGGGAAGTACAGGTGCTGCTGCGGCGTGCCTTTCAGACCGAGAATCGCGTGACTTTTCCGATCTCCGCGTCCGGGTCCGGGGGCATCGAAGCCGCGGTGGTGAATCCGCTGGAGCCGGGCGACGAAGCCATCGTGTGCGTGAACGGCAATTTTTCGGAGCGCATGGCGGTGATCGCTTCGCGCGTGCCGACGACGACGATCCATCGCGTGGAGGCTCCCTGGGGACGAACCGTCGACCCGAACGACGTGCGCAAGGCGGCCAAGGGCCGCAAGATCAAGTTTATTGGCGTTTGCCATGGGGAGACGTCCACGGGCGTGATCAGCCCGATCGACGATTTTCGCAAGGTGGCCGATGAAGTCGGCGCGCTCCTGGTGGTGGACGCGGTGGCCACGCTCTGCGGAACGCCGCTGAACGTGGACCGCCAGAAGATCGACCTGTGCTTCAGCGGAACGCAGAAGGCCATCAGCGCTCCTCCGGGGATGTCTCCGATCACGGTGGGGCCGCGGATGGAGGAAGTGCTGCGCTCGCGGAAGACTCCGGTGCAGAGCTGGTATTTCGATCTCACCACGACCATGAATTTCTGGGGCAAAGACCGGACGTATCACCATACGCCGCCGATTTCCATCGTTTTTGCGTTGCGGGAAGCGCTGCGCATCGTCTTCGAGGAAGGACTGGAGGCGGGCTGGCAACGGCATCGGCAGAATCAGCTGGCGCTGGTTGCGGGCCTCGAGGCGTTGGGGATCGAACTTTTTGTTCCGAATGAAAAGGACCGCCTGCCTACGGTGACCAGCGTTTACGTGCCCAAGGGCGTGGAAGACGGGCGTGTGCGGCGGCAGTTGCTCGATGAATTCGGTATCGAAATCGCCGGAGGCATTGGGCCGCTGAAAGGCAAGATCTGGCGCATCGGCCTGATGGGCTATGTGAGCCAAGCCAAACATATTTTGTTTTTCCTGGCGGCGCTGGAAAAGGTCCTGCTGGACCAGGGACTCAGCGTTTCGCCCGGAGCCGGCGTGGGAGCTGCCATCCGGGTCTATTCGCATGCAGAGCCCGCTACAGTGGGACATCGAAGCTAGACGAAGCCAAGCGATGACCGCAGCCGCCGCGAAAGGGATGATTCCGAACGAAGGGGCGATGAGCGAATTCATGGGCCCGTTTGACGTGACCTCGACGTTGACGGGGGAGTCTTATCAGGTTCGCTTCTCGCACCTCTGGAACGGCATTGCCACGCGCCATAGCGATACCGTGGATACGAAATTCCTGGTGGACGGCCGGGCCACGATCGTGGGTTTGGCGCACACGGGATTTGTACAATTCCGGGCGCGCGCGGGCCGCGACCTTAGCGACCGCGAAGCCAGCTTCGTGGCCGCGGAATACCTTCGAGAACGGCTGCAGCAGGAAGACGAGCGGGCGCTTTACGACGTTTCGGCAGCCGAGCTCGAGCGGTTGATCGAGAAGATCGGAATCCACTGAACAAGAGTCGCGCTTTTTTCAGAGCGATTCTTCACTTCGCTCAGAATGACACGCGGATGATTTTTCGGGGAATATTAGCCCGCGTTTCGTTTGGCTCTACGCGTCCGAGAGAGATTCGTCGAATGGGTTCGATTTGGCGGGCTCGGGCGGATTGGATTTAGGATTCGCGGCCTTTGGAGCTTCCGCCAGCTCGTGCGTTTCCAGAATCGCTTCGCAGTCTAGACACTCGACATATTCGGCTTCATTGTCTTTGGCGATCAGCCGTATGTGTTCGTGTTTGCAGGCAGGAGTTTCGGTCACAGAAGCTTGATCCACAGGTAATTTTGCGCTTAGAGAATCATACCACGCCGGGTTCGAGCCCCGCGGATCGAAGCATTTGCTCTGATTTGTTGTGCCTTCGCACACAGAAGACCGTGCGGCCTGCGGCCTTTTGCGGCTTGTGCTAGAGTAGCCCGGACTTTTTCAAGCGCGAAAAGCGCATCCTGTAGGTAGCCTTTTCGCCCAGAAGCGGCCTATGGCCACGAAACCTGCCATTCGATTTACGGAATTGCCGCCGGAGAAACTGCGCTGGCGCTGCGACCCGGCGCGAATTCCGTACGAGACCACGGCGCAGGCCGAGCCCATCGAAGGCCCCGTCGGCCAGGACCGCGCTTTGCGGGCGTTGCGCATGGGGCTTGAGCTGGCCGCGCCCGGATACAACATATTTGTGTGCGGCCTATCGGGCACGAGCCGCGGGGGGATGATCCAAAGGCTGATCGAACAATTGCAGCCACGAACGGAGTCCGGCCCCGACCGCTGCTACGTCAATAATTTCAAGAATCCCGACCGCCCGCGGCTGCTGACGTTGCCTCGCGGCCAAGCGAATAACTTCAGGAAAGACATGCAGTCGGGAATCGACTTCCTACGCCGGCGCATTCCGCAGGTTTTCGAAGGCGAGCCTTTCCAGCGACAGAAGGGGCGTATCGTCGACCGTTACACCCTGCGGGAAAAAGAGCTGATGGATGATTTCACTCGCCGTATTGCGCGGGAACAGTTCGCGCTCGGACACATGCAGGTGGGCGCCGTGGCGCTGCCGGAAATTTTCCCGGTTCTCGACGGGCAGATGGTGCCGATCGAAGATATACCCAAGCTGGTGCAAGAAGGGAAACTCGAAAATATCGCCGCGGAGGAACTGGAGCGCAAATACGAGCAGTTCCGGCAGGAGTTTACGGTCGTTTATCGCAAAACGCTGACGCTTTCCCGCGAGCTCGCGAGCGAGCTCAGCTACCTCGAGCAGGAGGCGGCTTCGGTATTGGTGGATGGCTTTATCGAGGAACTCAAGGAAAAATATACGGCGACCAACGTCGCCGAATATCTGGAGGAAGTACGCCACAACATTCTCGATAATCTCGATCCCCTGAAGGAAAGGGAAGACGAGGAGGAGCCCGGCCCTGTTCCTCCGAGCGAGGCTTTGCCCAAGACATCCAATCCGGAACGCGATCCTTTCCGCGTCTACGGGGTCAATGTGCTTCTCGGACACAACGAGCAGGACGCCTCTCCGGTCATCTTCGAGACTACTCCGACGCACGCGAATCTCTTCGGGACGATCCAACGCAGCTACGATTCACGCGGCGTGTGGTCCTCGGATTTCATGGACCTGCGTGCCGGCTCGATGCTGCGCGCCGACGGCGGCTTTCTGATCATGTATGCGCTCGACGCGCTAACGGAAATGGGCGTCTGGCGGACGCTCAAGCGCACGCTGAACCACGCCAAGCTGGAGATCCAGCCCATGGAGCTTCTTTTCCCCTTCGGAGCTTCCGCGCTCAAGCCCGAACCCATCGATCTCACGGTGAAGGTCATCCTCATCGGCGACCGCAATCTGTATGAAGTGTTCTATGCGCATGAAGAGGAGTTCAAAAAGATTTTCAAAGTGCGCGTGGAGTTCGACGAAGAGATGGAAATGAGCGACGACGTCATCCGGCAGTACAGCGGGCAATTGCACAAGCTTTGCGAAGACGAAGGGCTGTGCCCCTTCGACCGCACCGCCGTCGCGGGAATGATCGAGTATGGCGTGCGCCTGGCAGGCCGGCGCAATAAGGTAACGTCCCGGTTCGTGGACCTGGCCGATCTGGCGCGAGAAGCCTGCTACGTGGCCCGGCAGGCCGGCGAATCACCAGTGACCGCGGCGCACCTGCGCATCGCGCGTGAGGCGCGCACCGAGCGGCACAATCTGATCGAAACGAAGATTCGCGAAATGATTGCCGAAGGCACTTTGCATTTGTTTCGAGCAATCCTACTCCGGGGTCGATGGAGATAGCGCCAGCTCCACGGAAATCTATGCTCTGCTCTCGGCGCTCTCGGGGCTGGCCGTTCGCCAGGACATTGCCGTGACCGGCTCGGTGAACCAGCAAGGAGTCATTCAACCGATCGGCGGAGTGAACGAAAAGGTGGAGGGTTTCTACGACGTCTGCCGCGTGCGCGGCCTGACCGGGACGCAAGGGGTCCTGATCCCCATCGAGAACGTAGAGGATTTGATGTTGCGCGAAGATTTGATTGCCGCTGTCGCGAACGGCATGTTCCACGTCCACCCGGTGGCCCATATCGAAGAGGGTATCGAGATTCTCACGGGGGTCGAGGCGGGCTCTCGCGACGGCCGCGGCCAATTTTCGCGCGAAAGCGTCTTTGGACGTGTTAACGAGCGGCTCGGCAAAATGGCAGAAACGCTCAAGCAGTTTGAATAGCAGAATCCCGCCGCTAACCTAGAGGAACACGAAGCAAAACGCCGATCGCCGTTACTGCTGCGATCTCGGCGGCCCTGCCGGAGGAGCGTTCGCTGCGGCGGGAGCGCTGGCTGGGGCCGCGTTGCCGGCAGGAGCGTTCGCCGGGGCGGCGCCAGAAGCGGCGCCTCCTGATGGAGCAGGCGAAGCTGTCTCTTTGGGCGTAGAAAGATAGCCATTCGCGCCGTCCTTGGTCACTTCAAAAACCACCATTTCGTAGGGTGCACGGATGCCGCGGACGTAAAGCTGCATCGGCTCATCCACGTTGCGATCTTTTTTCTCGATCGACTTATCGTCCGCAATGACGGTCATGGTGAATTTGTAGTGCTTGGGATCGGTGCTGCGCAGCAGAATTTGGATCGGCCCCACATGCTGGGGAGTCTTCGATTTGGTCAGCTTAAAATCATAGATATTGCGTTCACTCAGACGCCTGAGAGCCTCAAGTTCTTCATGATTGCGCGCAATCAACACGCCCTGCCCGTTCAAATCCCCGACCGCGCTGGTGAGATTTTTCTTGGTCTCGTCCAAGTCTTTCTTGGTCGCCGCGATATCGGATTTGGCTCCGGTCAAATCAGTGGATACTTGCCCGATCTTTGCTTCATTTTCCTTCTGCACCTGGCCGATTTGGGCCACCAGCTTAGCGTCGCTATCCTGCTGTTCTTGCTCGATTTGCTGGGCCATGGTGCGGGCTCGCGCCAGTTCCGCCTGCGTGAGCCCAAGCTTCTGCGAGGTTACGTCCAATTGCGCGCGGAGCAAAGCAACGCGGGAATTCGTCTGCTCCAACTCCTTGCTCAGCACGTCGGCGTGCGTATTGCCCTTGTCCAGAGCGCCCTGTAACTGCACGCGTGCGTTGTAGCCGAAATAAACCAGCACGCCGACGCCTAGAAATAGCACGATGATGACTAGAGGAATCCAGCGGGGTGTCGGCGCCGGCTCGTAAGCATATCCTCCATTCGAGGGAGGAGCATTGGTCGGAATATTGGGCGTAATACTCATGGCCTTTTCTCCTTTAAGACACGGGCAGCATGGACTGCCCCGATACTTCCGGGATTCACCATCGTTCGCTTAATAATTATGGCCGAGAGCCTTAGAGTTGTCCATGCTCGCACTTCGCGCTGTGCTTTATTACCGCGCACGTTGCGGCGCGCGCCTTCGCTGGCTTCGCCGCTTTGAAACGCTCTTCTGCGCCTGTGCTCCTGTTAGATGCCGGTTTATCGGCTGCGGCGCGGCCAGCGAGCTTCAACGGTGGTCGTCAATCCTCCACGAGGGGAAAATTCACCGCGTACAGTGCACCATACCGGCTTTGTGGCCGCTACAATGTCGCGGAGAATCCGATTGACGGCGTTCTCATAGAAGATGCCCAGATTCCGGTATGCCAAAAGGTAATGCTTCAGGGCTTTTAGCTCCAGGCAGTGACGCCGGGGTTCGTACTCGATGGTAATCGTTCCATAATCCGGTAAGCCGGTTTTAGGGCACATGGAGGTGTATTCCGGGAAACGGGTGCGGATGGAATAGCCGGGAAACTGGTTGGGCCAAGTTTCCAGTTCCGGCAACCGGGCCCGGATGCCGGCTTTGGCGTGTTCCTCGGTATAACCGGGCATTTTTCACCTCAAATGGCTTCGCTGGCACCAGAGCGCCTTCGTTCGAAATCCACATGTTACAATAAAATCTTAGGTGCAGGTCCGCGGAAAACCTCCGGGCCTGTGTTTACGTAAGAACTTCAATATAAACGGCTTGGGGTGCAAGACGTCTAAGAGGTATCGAGAACCATCTCCATCCCGACGCCGCGGCGGCTGGCGAGACTCTATGATCTATGCCTTCGGGGCGCCTCTGCCCGGCCGATTCTCGGCG
>QHYQ01000191.1 GCA_003224175.1 Acidobacteriota bacterium | reverse complement strand
GTTCTATCGCAAGGCCGGCGTGCAAACGGACTGGATCGGTCATCCGCTCGTCGATACCGTACGGGCGCCGGAAAACCGCGAAACTTTCGCCGCGCGCTACGGACTCGATCCGAGACTTCCAATCGTCGCCGTCCTACCGGGCAGCCGTCCAAGCGAACTGGCTCATCACATGCGACAGTTGATTGCAGCTGTAGCGCAGATGAATGCCGCCGGCCAACGGCAATTCGTATTCGCGGCGGCGCCCGGACTTACGCAGGCTCAACTGAAGGCGCATATGGCTGCACACGGTCTGGTCATAACGACAGTGGAAAACGCGACATACGAATTGCTCGGAGCCGCCCAGGTAGCCATCGTTTCGAGCGGCACGGCAACCATCGAAGCCGCGTTGCTCGGCGTTCCGATGGTGGTCGTCTATCGCGTCGCGCCCTTCACGGCATGGGTCGTTCGGCATCTGATGCATACACGCTTTTTCGCCATGGTCAACGTGCTCGCTGGCAAAGAGATCGTTCCGGAGCTCATCCAGGATGCCTTCACGCCCGAACGTGTCGTGCGAGAGACGGAACGGCTCCTGGCCTCAGCGGAAGCTCGCGAAACGATGCGGCGGGAGCTGGCCAGCGTCCGGGAGAAGCTCGGGCCGCCCGGCGCCATCGAGCGCGCTGCCGATATCATTGCGGAAATGATCCGAATTCAGCCCGTCGCATGACAACTCTCTTTTAGAGCAATGGCAACTCGAGAAGCCATTTTTGCTATCCTAAAGATATCGCCCCGGTAGCCTTCCGGGACGGGCCATAGAACATAGAAGAAGATGACTGAAAACCGAGCTCTCCGAATCAACCTAATCTGTTACCTGAGTGCCCTCTCTGTTTGCCTGCTCCTCGCGGCGTGCGCCGCGTTCGGGCAAGTAGAGGCGCCGGTGCGTCCGCCGACGACCACAAGTCAAGCGCCGCAGAAGACCGGATTTCGCGCTGTCTCTTACGAGGTTTCCGCCTCTCTGGTTCCTGAGAGCCAGATGCTTACGGCGCGTGCGATCGTGGAATTTGAAGCGCAATCGCCATCCCGCGTCGTCGACTGTGAGCTGCACCCGAACCTGAGCCTGAGCGACGTGCGCGATGCCTCCGGCAAAGTCCTCGAAATGGACCGCGGTGGTCAAAACGGACTTGATGTAGCGGTGTCGTTGCCCGATGTGGTGCCGGCCGGCCAACGGATCAAGCTGACCTTTAATTACAGCGGGGTTCTGGCTAATGAGGAGAACAGCCCCATCTCCGGCGTTCGCCTGGCGTCCATCGGAAAAGATGGCACCTATCTTCTGCTGCCCGCTCGCTGGTTCCCCTTGACCGGCTATCCATCGAACCGCTTTACCGGCGTTTTCCATCTCGAGGTGCCGCAGAACTTTGCCGTGATCGGCACGGGAACGAGCGAAGCTCCCGTACCCGTAAGCGCAGCCCCGTCTGCAGCGCCGATGCTTGGCAACCGAAATCCAGAGGGCGGAAACCGAAGTGCAGACAGCGGGGCTCCCCGGTTAGCGCGCCGCAATCCGGATGGCAGCCGTCCGGATAACGCGCTTCCGACGGTGCCACTGTCGAACGCTCCCACGAGTACGACCACAGCTATCAGCAGTTCAGGTCCGCGAATTGTGTACACATTCCGCGTCAATCAGCCGGAAGCGGCGGGGACTTTTGTCGCCAGCGCCGTGCAGCTTTTCCCGATACAAGCAGAAGGGTTGAACATTTCCGTTTACCTGCCTCCCAGCGCCGCGAGTACGGCGCAGGAATACGGCGGCGCGGTCGGGCGCATCGTCAACGTCCTTTCCGATCAGTTTGGTCCGCTGCCCAAGCCTAATTTAGCAATCGCGCAGATTCCTGACGGCACACTGCCCGCTTATGGCGCGCCGGGCCTGCTGCTCGTAAGCCAGCGCCAATGGGGGCCGGCGGCTAACGCGCGGCAACTGGCCAATCTGGTAGCTTCTCAATGGTGGGGAGATCAGGTCATGGCCTCATCTCCATCTGACGTCTGGCTCACCGACGGCTTGGCGCGATATTCCGAAGCGCTGTACGTCGAGCAAACCGCCGGACACGACGGGATGAACAAGGCCCTCAACGACTTTGCCATCGGCGCATTGATGTACGACGATAGCGCACCCATCGCCGAAGCTGGCCGTCTAGCACCATTCACGCCAAACTACACCTCCGTGGTTGTGAACAAGGGCGCCATGGTCTTTCACATGCTTCGAGAGCAGATTGGCGATTCGGCTTTCTCTTCCCTCTTGCGCGATTACTACAAGCAGTTTTCCGGCAAAGCAGCCTCGCTTGCCGATTTCGAAAAGATGGCGCAGGCGCACGTCACACAGGCTCCGGCGAAGCCCGCCAACTTCGCTGTAGGGAATGCAGCACCTTCCAGCGCCAAGCCGGCGGAACCGGAGCAGATTACACCGGCCAACGTCCAGTCGTTTTTTGCGCAGTGGATCAACTCCACCGGCATTCCCGAATTCAATATTACGTACACGGTCTATCGAACCAAAACCGGCTTCCGTCTCGATGGCAGGGTGAAACAGAACCTCGACTTTTTCCACATGCCCGTGGAGATTGAGGTCCAAACCGAAGGAAATCCCGAGATTAAAACGATCGAAGTCAGCGGTACCGATTCCAGCTTCAGCACGGAAGTTTTCGGCCGGCCCAGGCCCGGCGGCATCATCCTGGACCCCCATAACTACATTCTGAAATCCAATCTGCAACTTCGCGTTCGCGCCATCATTGCTCGCGGCGAAGCTCTTGCTGAGCAGGGGCGTTATTACGATGCCATCCAGCAGTACCAGCAGGCGCTCGATCAGCAAAAAGACAACGCGCTCGCTGAATTTCGCATGGCCGAGGCCTTCTTTTATCAAAAGAATTACTCAGCCGCAGCCAACGCCTTTCGAGACTCCTTCGACGGCAATATCGATCCCAACTTCAAATGGGTCGAGGTGTGGGCTCACATTTATCTCGGCAAGGTTTACGATATCGCCGGCGATCGCGCCCGGGCCGTCAACGAGTACAGCAAGGCGCAGCAAACCAACGATGACACCGGCGGCGCTCAAGACGAAGCCAAGAAGTACCTAGCCCAACCCTACAAAGAAGGCGCGTAAGCCCTTACATGAAGATCTGAGTTCTGTGCGGCCAATCACAAGCCGGCCAGACCTGTGAGTTGGGGCTGCGCGACACCTTTGTGCTGGATGAAAACCTGAAACGTCTCCCCCATCCCTTCCGGGTGAATCAAGGATTTCAGCAACAACCGGGCATGAATGCGCTCGACCTCGCTTGCGCCCTCATCGTAAAGGTCGGCGAACTGGTTGCCGCGACCTAGCGCAACCAAAAAAGCCATCTGCGAAACGCATCCTGTGCGCCCGAGACCTGCGCGGCGGCCCCACAAATCGAGTGCGGTGAAATTCACGTGCGCGGTCAAATCCTGCTCGCCCGGACAGTCGAAGAAGTCTTCACTGGCGCGATGGGCCGAATAAGCCAAAAGCGTCCCGCGCATGTGGCGCTCGTTGTAAAGTTCGGCAGCTTCATGCCCGTAATCCACGGTCAGCACAAAGCCCCGACCGAGCCGGCGGCCTACGTCCATGATCCATTCGCAGCCGTCGAGATTTACCTCCGCCTGCTGGCCCTCCCGCAGCGTGATCTGCTGCTCCTGAAAATATTCCTCGATTTCGGCGGAAGTAAGCGGGCCAGGCTCTTCAGGGAGAGCGCCGTAAAATTCGGGGAGCTTTTGCGCGGCGAAATCGAGTATTTGCCGAGCCAAGCGGCCTGTACCCGCACCGGCCTCCACGGCAACAAATTCGCTCGGGCGGCCTAGCGCATGCCATATCTCCGCGAACTGCCGACCCAATAACCGGCCAAAAATCGGATGCACGTCCGCGCTGGTGTAGAAATCCGCGAAACGACGCGTTTCCGGCCTGCTGTAATAGCCAAACTGCGGGTGATAGAGGCATTCACGCATGTATTCAGCGAAAGGAATCGGCCCTGCAGCGCGAATGCGTTCGGCGAGCGCTCGAGCGAGCGGCGTGGCGAGGACTGCTTTTATTCGCCCTCCACTAACAGACGCGGTCAAGCGTCCCTCCTTTGCGGGTTGCGAATAAACATTTCGATCACGTAGTCGTGCAGGCAATCGTAAAGCTGGCGCTGAAATGACCAGGGAAATTGCGAATGCTCGATCTCGCGCGGCTGAAGCAGGAAATAGTAGGTGTGCACGTCAACGCCCGCAGGCTTGAATCGGATCTCGATTTGGATTCCGCCGGAAGCGGCGCGCGCGTCGAAATCAAAAAGCGGATGCTCGTAGCGCTCCAATTCCCGTTTTACTTTTTCCAGGAGTTCTTCCGCCGAAGCTGGCTGCGGGCGAGATGAAGACGAACTCGTACCGCTCACTGCGAATCTCCCGAATGGCTGCCGCTTTCCAGATCGCCACGTTCGTTCATTTCGCGCAGAGCCTTTTCAAACGCGGACAGCGCTGTCTTGTCAAAGAGAACGAAGTAGATTTGTTCCAGCGAGGTGGGGCTCTTCAGATGCTCCGCGGCCTCCTTCAGCATGATGGCCGCGCATTCGGAAAGCGGAAAACCACCGATGCCCGTGCCGATGGCTGGAAACGCGATGGTGCGAAGTCCATTCTCGGCGGCGATGCGCAAGGAATGCACCGTGGAACTGCGCAAGGCACGGCCGGTAGTCAAGCCGCCAAGCTGCATGCTCGCCGCATGAATGACGTGCCTCGCTTTCAGCTTCCCCGCCGAAGTGATCGCCGCCCCTCCCACGGGAATGGCGCCGATGGCGTCACATTCCCGCTGCACTGCGTCTCCGGCTTTGCGGCGAATCACACCGGCGAGGCCTCCGCCGAGTTTGAGATCGTTATTGGCGGCGTTGACGATGGCGTCGGCGTCCGCCTCGGTGAGATCGCCTTGCTGCAAGATGATTTTTTCCGCGATACTCATAGCTCTCGTGATGATATCAGAGCTGAGTTCCAGCTTTTAGCCAGCGACATAGGCCGGCGATGACCAGGCTGACGAGGCGTTAGCAACCAGGGATGACCGGGACGCCAGTGCTTTGCAGGGCGTTCGAACGGACGCGGTCGCCGGTTTCAAGCAGGCCCAGGGCGGCTCGGCGGGCGGCTTGCTGCGTTTCGGCCGCGGTGGCCAACTCTGCCAGGACCGTGCAGCCGGAGTGGTGGTGGCGGTCCTCGTCGGGATTGATGACGTCACGATAGAGCGCGGCCAATTCGCGCTGCCCGATGTGGTCGAGAAAAGCAAGGAACTGCACGTTCCGGCGGCCACCCATGGCTTCTCGGGCGACGAGCGCGGCGGCGATGCGTTCTGGGGTAGTGGTCAGCGTACGAAGATAAGTCAGCACCGGGCTGGGCGGATCGAGCGGACGAAAGCCGTCGAGCGAAATGCCCATGGCACCGGCTTTCTCCTCTATAAGTTGATAGTGCCGGGCCTCATCGCCGGCATGGCGGGCCAATGCCAGCTTGGCATGGACCTCGTGCGTCGTCGAAACCCACTCGGCGGCGATTTCCGCCGCTTCGATTTCGTTTTTGAGGGCCATTTTGATGAGCGTGGCAAGAAGCTCGCCCTTGGGAGTGCCTGAGGCAATCGGCGGTTCATCGATTTTGGCCAGGATCGCCTCGTTTTCCGCTTTCAGCCTAGTGACGAATTCATTTCCGTCCATGGTGCGCCTCCTGCAACGGAGACATCCTATCGCACTGGACGGGAATCGTCTCGTACGGAGAGAGGATTCCCCAGGGCCCCGCAACAGAAAAACGAGCAGTGCCCGAGTCTCCAGGCGAGGGGCCTTAGAGCTCGCTGGATTATTGGGTGGAGCGGTAGATGATGGGCTTGGGCCCTTCGACGATTTTGAAATCGGCCGGTACGCTGAATAAAGAGGGATCCGGTTCGGCCCGACTGATGTTCGTAAGCTGGAAGGTTTGCTCGCCCATACGCGGATCGCTTCTCTTGCTGTAGACGATGGTCTTGAGATCGGGCGAGGTCCAAACTTCGGTGACGATGGTGATGGGTTTCTCATTGCCGATCTGGCCGGCGGGAATCGTCGAAGTGGTACGCACTCCGGTTACAAAAACACCTTCCATCGTTTGCGAGCCGAGGTCCTCGGTGTTTACCTGGCCCTTGTCGGCCTTCGGGAACGCCTTCCGGGTGACAATCACTGGCGGCGGCAAGGGACCGGGAGGAGTCGCCGCTTCCCCCGTTTGTATAAAAAACGTATTCGAGCCCCCTAAACCCGGGCCACCTGACGGGGGAAGAGGCATGGGCGGCATCTTGTGCGCGGTTTTATCGGTCAAATTCAAAGTGTAGGAACTCTGCGCCTCAGGATCGTGGATGAAGACCAGATGCGGCGCATTGGCAGCAGAGAGATTGCCGATGGCCGGGAGGGTCGCATCCTGGCGCGTGCGCCCTTGCGAGTCGCGCGCAACCGTACCGGTGCCGCTCTGGACGATGCGATTTCCGTCCGCCAGCGTCTGGACGGACTCGTTCGTGATGGTGGCGGAATAGGGCGCGCCCTGAACCGGAGCGCTGGAGTCGCTTCCGAAGGCACCGCCTGCCCCAACCGTAACGGGGCCGGGACCGGCATCGGTAATGGGGCCGGAACCGCCATTTCGAGATATCCGAACTCTTCGGCCCTGCTGCGCGAATGCGCAGGAAGAAGCCGCCAGAATAAAAATGCAGACGCGTCTGATGGTTATCGGTTTCATGGCCGAGTGGGTCTCCTTTCAAATTCCGTAAGTTGCGGCCTCAAGCGAATCTGCTGTGCGGAACCATCGGGGGCAATGGTGACGTCCGCAGCGAAACTGACGCCTTCAGGAGCGGCGCCCGGAGGGAAGATGGCATCGGCGGGAATGGCAATTTCGACTGCGGGCGGTGCGGGCGGCCAGTGGGTTTGGGCAAATCGCGGCCGCGGAGCGGCACGCCTTGTTGGCTCTGCTGCGTGGCGTCGCTCGAGCTCAGGGAGGTTCTGAACCGATGGAGACGCGGACTGCGCCTGCGCCGCCACCTGCGTGGCCGACTCAGAAATAATGCTTGAGGTCGCCTTCAGCGCAGGAGTGCGGGCCAACGATAGCCGAACGCGTCCCGGCGACGCGAACAAGAACAGCGCGGCCACAGCCGCTGCCACTGCCGCCACGGCCGAAACCGTAAGCGTCCGACGGGACAGCTGACGCCGAGGTCTTGACGCCAGGACATCTTCGCAATAGGCATCACAATATGCTTCGAACGCGCGGCTCACCTGACCATATGCTTCGACCCGGCCGCGGCATTCTGCGCAAAGTCGGAGATGCCGCCCCACGTCGGCGGCATCGCTTGCCGAAAGCTCGCGGTCGAGCCAAGCCGTCAATTTCCCGGAAAAGTCACACATTGCATTTCTCCGCTAATTTCCTGATCGCCCGATCGACCGTATCGCCCACCGTCGACGTGGGAAGGTCCAAAACTTCAGCGATTTCACGATAACGCAATCCCCTAGACCGCAACAGCAGGCACTCGCGTTCCGTTTCCGTGAGCAGGCGGATCGCCTTTCGCAACCTCCGGAATTTTTCTTTTTGCAGCACGACTTGCTCGGGGGTGGCTTCGTCCAACGCAGAATCCAGGCCTTCTTCCAGGGGCGCCGCAAACCGGCGGTCATAACGATTCTGCCGATTTCTGGCGGCATTATGAGCAACGCGGAAGAGCCAACTGCGGATGTTTTTCTGCGAGCCGCCGGAAGTCAAGTGGCGCTGCAGGCTGAGGAACGCATCCTGGAAGACGTCCTGCGCCTCATCGGCCGAAAGGCCGAGACATATTAGGTAGCGAAGAAGAGGCTTGCGCAGTTCGCGATACAGCGTAGTGGCCTCGGAGCCGGTTGCCAGGCGCGAGAGCGACAGAACCAACGGTATGGAATCGCCACTCATAAGATCGGGTGCATCGCGCCTCTACTCATATAACAGGTGAAGATGCCGATTTTCCGGTTGGCGGTGCCTGTGACAGGTGAGCGCTTTGCTACACGCCTTGAAAGCGGGGCGGCCGTTTCTCGAAAAACGCCTGCAGGCCCTCGAGGCAATCTTGAGAACGAAAACAGGCCACCTGCCAGCGGATCTCCTCGTCCAGCGCTCTTTCGAGCTGCACGCGATCGTCAAGGCAGAGCGTCTGTTTGATGCCGTGGGCCACAATCGGCGGCGCCGCGGCCAAGCGAGTGGCGAGCAGAGCTGTTTCGGCTTCAAAACGATCATGCGGAACAGCGTGCGATACGAGGCCGATCCTGAGAGCGTCGGCAGCCGTAACGGCTTCCGCGCTTAGCATTAATTCTGCCGCTAATGCCGGGCCGACCAAGCGCGGCAGAAAATAGGTGGCGCCGAAATCGGGGAAGAGGCCGATTTTAGCGAAGCTTTGCGTAAAGCTGGCGTGGTCGGAGGCGATGCGGGTGGTGCAGGCAAGCGCGAGATTGACGCCCGCTCCGGCAGCCGGTCCGTTGACGGCAGCAATAACTGGCTTGGGCATGGTCGCGATAGCCAGGATAATCTGCTTGCCCAGTTTGAGCAGCGCCTCGACTTCCGTGACGTCCTCGCGTTCGCGAGCTTTGCGGAGGAGGTCGATATCGCCGCCGGCGCAGAATCCCCGTCCTGCGCCGGTCAGAACGACGGCGCGGACGGCCGCGTCTTCGGCAAGACCATTCAGAGCGTCAAGCAATGCCTGGCCGAGGGCGCTGTTCAACGCATTAAGGCGCTCCGGCCGATTCAACGTGAGCGTGGAAATGGCGTCCCAGCGGGATTTCAGCACAAGCGGGACGGGGGTGAATTCCAGAGCGATCGTTGGGCTCCTATCGGGGAAGACGAACACATTGTACGTTCAGGGGGGGTCAACCCGGCAAGCTGCGAAGCACGTGGGCAAGCTGGCGGAAATAGCGCAACCGGATTCCGCGATTCTTTGAGGCTTGGATTCCCGTTGCCGGCAGGACGAAGACTCGCGCGCCATAGAGCTTTCCGGTTTGCAAGCCAAGCTTGCAAGGTCTCTGGGCGAATTTTTCGTAGGTGTCCTTGCCATTGAAAGCGACCACGCGGGGCGCGTATTCCTCGAGCTTTTGTGCCAGCAGAATCCGGCCCTCGGCAATTTCCTGCCGGTCCAGCTCACCGATGTCACGCGTGGCGCGCTTCACCAGATCGGTAAGGCCGATGCCAAATTCGATCAGGCGCTTATCATCCGTGTAGGGCAGCGACTCCGGGAGAATGCCCGAATCGTATAGCAAAGGCCAGAAGACATTGGTGCGTCCGGCGTAATAGTGACCGGCACGGGCCCAGCGATCGGCTGGATTGCAGCCGATCACGACCAGCTTCATTCCTCGCCTCAGGTAGTCCGGCAGAGTCCGCATGGCCATCTCTATTTAGCGGCGAAAGTTCCCGCCTCAGGCGGGTTCGTGACTCTTGCCGTCAGTCCTGCGCAGCGAAGTCACGGCTGAGCCTACCCGAAGGGGCTAAGATTATCATGAGGAAATCCCGCAAAAAACAAATGCGCTAAGCCGATGGAGCATCTCAGTAAACCCATCCAGGCTGCAGAACGGCACAAGATTGGCATATTTCCATCAACCGTGAATCCCGGGACAACGCTGTGGCGTCCAATCAGGAGGGCTGGCTCCCGGGCACAACGCGCAACCTGGGCAACTGCGGCGGGCGCAGCGCCGAGGCGTCCTCACTACTGGCAAATTGGTTTCACTATAAAGGTTCTCGGATGATTGAGGCAGAAACAATTTGTGCTAACCTGCTGCAGCGTGAGTGGTGCATCGCCGCCACACCACGATCGACCCTGATGAGCTCACCCGAACCCAAACACTTGCCCTCTACAATCGTGCGCGAGGACGAAGGCGCACTGGTATCACTGGCAAAAAACGGCGATCTGGGGGCCTTCGATGAGCTGGTGAATCGTTACGAGCGCCGTATTTTTCGCCTGGCGATAAACATCACGCAGAACCGCGAAGATGCAGAAGACGCCACGCAGGACGCCTTTCTGAAATCGTTCCAACATCTGCACGAGTTTCAGGGCAGCTCGCGCTTTTACACTTGGCTCGTTCGCATTGCAGTAAATGAAGCTTTGATGAGACTGCGGCGCAGGCGGCCCAACGTCACCTCGCTCGACGAGCCGGTGCAAACCGAAGAAGACCTGATGCCGCGGGAGATCCAGGATTGGGGTCCGACGCCGGAGCAGCGTTATCAGGTTACGGAGCTAAACTCGATCCTGAACAATGCTATCGCCGAGCTCGAACCGATCTTTCGCACCGTTTTTGTGCTCCGCGATGTGGAGCAGCTCTCGACCGAGGAGACGGCCGATGCACTGGGGATTTCCGTGCCTGCGGTAAAATCAAGGCTGCTGCGGGCCCGATTGAGACTGAGGGAAAGACTCACCCGATACTTTGGACAGAGGCAGCAGGCGTGAACTGCCAGGGACTGATTCGCGAAATCTCTGCCTATCTGGATGGCGAGCTCACACCAGAACTTCTGGGCGATATCGAGCGCCACCTGGAGCGCTGTAAGGACTGCCGGCTCATCGTGGATACGACCCGTAAGACGATTGAAATCTATTACAATACCCAGCCGCTCGCCCTTCCCAACGACGTCCGGGAAAGATTGCACCAGGCTTTGATCAAGCGGCTGGGACGCAGACCAAACGCCTAACGTCAGTCTTCACCCTGGGATTTATCTGTGGCCGCCAAATTCGATTTTCCGGCCGAGACCTTCCTTTTCGGCGCGCTCGAAAACACGAGCCCCGACCGCCAAGTCCCAAGAGGCAATTCCGTTTGATTTGAAAAGCGTGATCTGCTCCGGATTCTTTCGCCCTGGCCGCTTTCCGGCCACAATCTCACAGAGCTCACGCACCTGCTGCCAGCGCGAATTATCGTCACCGAAAGCCTGAATCAGATCGCCCGATTCGATATTGGCCTGCTGAATCGAATCGACGGCAATGATGGCGGCGCGGTCCACGGCATCAGTTTCGAGTTCTCGTTTCTGTGCAAAATTTGCGCCTATGGCATTGATGTGAGTGCCCGGGCCGAGCCAGGCGCCTGAAACGATAGGGTTCATGGCCGTGGTCGCGGTGATCAGGATATCGGCTTCCCGCACGGTCTCTTCCGCCGATGTCGCCGGGGTAACCGGCTTGCCCAGACTGTCGGTCATTTCTCGGCAGTACTTCTCGAGCCGCGTGCGGTCGCGGCCGAAAGCGCGGATGCTCTCGAGTTCACGCACTTGGCCGACCGCGGAGAGCTGCGTGCGCGCCTGCGTACCGGTGCCGATAATTCCGAGGACACGCGCCTCCGGACGCGCCATATATTTCGTCGCTACGGCGCTGGCGGCTCCGGTGCGCACTTGCCCGAGATAATCGGCTTCGATCAGAGCCACCAATTCGCCGCTATCGGCGCGATAGAGCAGCACCACAAAACGAGCGACGCCATGCGCGACGGAGTAAAGCTTTGCGCCCATCCAGCCAGCTTTCTGATCGGCTGCGAACATATAATTCAGGAACACGCGCTCGGGCAAAGCCAAGCGGCGCCGGGGATGAGTCCAGCCGTCGCCTGCAGCTTGCCGCAGCAGCGATTCCTCGACGCCTCTGATGGCCGCAGGCATATCGAGCAGCGCACGAACGTCTTGCTCCGTCAGTAGCAAAGGCATTGCGGCACCCGTCTCAGGGAAGATCCAAATGGGCGCGGAAGCGAAGTATGCGGCGCGCCTCGGGATCAAGCACAATCAAATTACCGGCTGCATCGGCAGCAAGGTAGGCTGCGGATTCTACCGCAGAAAGCCGGTCTCCCAGCGTATCGATCAATTCGCGGCGACCATCTTCACTCCAAACCTCCAGCCGCACCGGAAAGCCTCGCAGGGCGAACACGTGCTTAGCAGCAGCGGCCAGCCCCAGCAAGTGGGAAACATCTCCGGAATCCGGCGGTTTGAATCCTGCGCTCTGCACGCCATCGCGAGTGAACTTGAGAATGCGGCCGGCGGCGGCATCTCCGACATATACCGCGCGGTCATTATCCGCCACGGCGGCAAAGGGATGCGCGGCCCTCTCTGAGGCGTCGGGCAGAATCCTCCAAATCCGCAGAAGGAGTCCCCGGCTGTTGAAGACCTGCACTCTTCCGCCCGCAGGGTCAGGGACGTAAATCCTGCCATCCGTATCAATGCTGAAGATGAATGGGCCCTCGTAATTGCGCTGCGGAGCAATGCGCAACGCGCGCAACGGGTCACCTTCAGGGAAAAACAACTGGATCATGCCCATGCGCGAATTCGCAACGTAAATCGCTCCTCCGGAATCCACCGCAATAGCATTAGCGGTGCGGGCGGCGGGATGCTCAAAGCAGAGCAAAGGTATTCCGGCGGCTTCAAACTTCTGTACAAAGCTGGTCGCGCGATCGGCAAAATATACGCGGCCGACCGGATCCAGGGCAGGGCCGACGGGGTTTTCAAATTGGCCAGGGTGCGAGCCGCGAATGCCCCATTGCTGGACGAATTCGATTGGCGGGGGTTTTGGTGTGGTTGCCGCTTGAGAGTGCGCGCGCGAACAGCCAGAAATTACGGAGGAAATGGCGCTCAGGATAATCCAAAACCCAAGGCAGCGGCGTGAATGTAGTGTGACGCGACGCAAGTCGGATGAATGATACCCGCACCAAAATTAGCATAATGACGCCTTGCGCAAGCAGGGAAATGCAATGTCCCGTGCGAAACCGGCACGATCGGCCGGAAGAATTTGCAATTATTTTGGCTTTCGGGCCGCGCCAGGCGGCGTGAGGCGGTGTACCACCGTTTGCACCAAGCGGTAAGCGTGCTCGGCACTTCTGTCGTCATTAAATCGGAACTCAGGACCAGCCGGAGTCTGGCTGACGCGCACGGGAAGCCGGCCGCAGACGCGGTTGTCGGCGAACGAGGTCTCGTATTGCCTGCGCTGGGCGCCCCAGGTGTAGACGCGAATGGAGGTGAAATCGCAAGGCTGTCCTTCTCCGCCTTTGGCAGCCGCAACCACATATTGGGGCTTCTCACCGGCGGGATCGGGAACGGTATCGAGTTGGACCCAGGCTACCACCCGCCGGCCAGCGGCACCGACATAATCGCCAATCGGAGGCGGAGGATCGAGTTCAACGAATCGCGAAAGGACCCAGCCCGCAATGGGGAAGGCTGGCCCAGCATCAGGCTGGGCTCTAGCGGAGGCTGATTTCGAACCCGTACTGACGGAGGAGTATAGGACCAGCGCCCAATCCTCCAGATCGGATTTCTCCTCGGCGGGTGACGCTGGTTCTTCGCCGCCACGTCCCCCTTCGCCGCCGGACGAAGGCGCGGCAGTTACGTGCCGCCGCAGGACGACTAACGGCACGTTGCGTCCAAATTGAAAAATACGGGGTGAATCCCGGCCGGGATCAATGTGTACGTTGCTGATGGTCCGCGTGTGTCCCTTCGCTTGGACAGGCATATTGCGGGCATCGGAAATGAGTTGGCCCACCCGACTCCAAAGCGCCGGGGCCATCAGCAAGCGGCTATCAACCCAACCTTGAGTCCCGTCTGCCGCCCGCACTTCCATCAATTCACCCGCACGCCCCAGAACGCTGACCCTCTCGCCATAGCCCAAAGTCGCGACCTGCCGACGGACCTGCGCGGTCGCGCTCCAAAGCGTGGCGCTTCGATCGGCGATGTAGGCGTCCGGGTAATGCGCGGGATGCCGGCGCGCCCACCAAACTCCACCAATAAGAGCGACGAGAATGAAGATTAGAAGCCTGCGCCGGTGACTCATCAGCCGCTCACTGGCAAAGAGTGGACGTTTGGTGCCGAATTTCGAGTCGCTGCTGACGGCGTCGCGGCCATCCTTGGTCTAAAGCGCACAGCAATGAATTCTACACGATCCCTCACGGCAGTGCTTTCTTCGTGGCGTTTGAGGCGGCCGACTCTCGGCGCCAGAACTGAAGTCCAGACGATCAATGCGACGCATCCCCGTCATGAAAGATGGGCTTTGCTACAATCTGTGCACAGAGGGCAATGACATGCAAATTCTGGACAAACTGAAGCCGCTGGGTTTGCTCGTGCTACGGGTGGGAGTCGCCGCAATCTTCCTGTCTACAGGCTACGATAAGCTTTTTGGGGCGCCCGGGAAATGGCTGGCGTGGTTCCCCAAACAGGGCTTCCCATCGTACTTTGCCTACATTGCAGGCTCATTGGAACTCTTTGGAGGTGTGCTACTCGTTCTGGGATTGCTCACCAGGGTTGTCGGCCTGCTGCTAGCTATCCAAATGGCCATCGCGGTTTGGAGAGTCAGCTTACCGCATTCGGGAATTTACGACGTAGAAGGATATGGCCTGCCGTTAATGCTTGGGGTGGCCTGTTTTGCGCTGTTCACAGTGGGAGCCGGGATACTTTCCGTGGATGGAGCGACGTTTGAACGTGGTGGCAAAGCGAGAGCCAAGGCTTAGAGGCGCAGAGCGCCACATCTCGAATACCTATTGTCAGATCTAAGAAATCTTCCAGGTGAAACGCTCTTCGAATCGTGAGGGAGCTTTAGCCAGCAAAGGAGATTCGAAAATACGAGATGTTACGGAGGCGGGTCAAAAAGCAGCCAATTCGCGCGCCGCGCTGACAATATCCCGGCTCTGTGGCAGTATTTTCTCTTCGAGCTGCGGCTGATAAGCGCAGAAGCTATCCATGGAGGCAACACGGCGCACCGGGGCGTCCAACTCATCGAAGAGTTCCTCGCCGATGCGCGCCGCGATTTCAGCTCCATAACCCCAGGAACGCATGTCCTCGTAGGCAACGATCACGCGGTTCGTCTTGGTCACCGTGCGGACAATGGCTTCCCAATCGTAAGGAGATAGCGATCTAAGGTCCAGAATCTCGAGCGCAATACTCTCGTGCTGCAGTTCGGCGGCAGCCACTTCCGCACGATGCACCAAGGCGCCATAAGTGATTACGCTAACGTCAGCGCCTTCCCGAACCACGCGTGCTTTGCCGAAAGGGATCGTAAAATCGGGACCGGGATAGGGCGAACGATTATAGGGCTGGCGGTAGAGGTGCTTGTGTTCCAGGAACAGCACGGGGTCGTCGCAACGGATCGCTGTGCGCAAGAGGCCGCAAAGTTCGAGCGCGGTTGAAGGCATGACCACTCGAAGCCCAGGCAAATGCGTGAAGATGACCTCGCCGGATTGGCTGTGGTAGGGCCCGCCCCCGGTCAGGTAACCGCCAATGGCCGCGCGAATCACCGCCGGAGCCTTGAAGCGACCGGCCGAGCGCCAACGGGTCACAATCAGTTCATCGCGAATCTGCATCATTGCCGGCCAGATGTAATCGAAAAACTGTATTTCAGCGACAGGCTTCAGACCGCGCACAGCCATGCCGATAGCGCGGCCTACGATGGCCGCTTCCGCGAGGGGCGTATTGAAAACGCGGTCCGATCCGAAACGGCGTTGCAGGCCGGCCGTGGCTTTAAAGACCCCGCCCTTGCCCTTGACCTGCGACAGATGTTCTTCGCGGCTGCAATCGGCCACGTCCTCGCCAAAAACCAAAATTCGCGCGTCGCGTTCCATCTCGTCGGCTAGAGTGGCGGGAATCATTTTCAGCTTGGTTTTCGGTTCGCCGGCGTATTTCGGTTCTGACTCGAATCGAGAAGGCGAGGGATCGACGTCGGGAGAATACACCCATTGCAGGATCGATCTTTCGGGCGGCAACTCGGCCGCAAGCGCGAAATCCGTGGCTTCCAGAATTTCGCGGTCCACGTCCGCCTCGAGCCGTTCCAACTCTTGCTCGTCCAGAATGCCTTCACGCACCAGAAGTAGGCCGAACTTGGGGATCGGATCGCGATGGGCCTCCTCTTCGCGCTCTTCGGAAGTCTTGTAGAGTTTCTCGTCATCCGAGAGCGAATGCGAATAAGGGCGTGTCACGTGCGCATGAACGAGGGCGGGTCCTTTGCGCGCGCGGCAATATTCCGTGGCCCGCCTCAAGACGTCATAACTCACCAGCGGATCGGTTCCGTCGCATTCCGCGACGTGCAAGCTCGGGTAGTCCCGAACGAGTCTCGAGATGCTGGCGCCCGCGGTCTGCGCTTCGACCGGCACAGAAATGGCGTAGCCGTTGTCTTCGACCAGAAAAAGCACGGGCAAGCGCTGCAGGGATGCCGCGTTCAGGGCTTCGAAGAATTCTCCCTGACTGGTCATGCCATCTCCGCCGGACACGTAAACGATTTCATCCGAACTGTGCCGCACCGATGCTCCTAAGGGAGCGTGCTCAGCCTGATCGATCGCCTGCGGATGCCGTTCAAAATAGATCGAGGCCTCGGCCGCGCCCACAGCCTGCAGCCATTGCATCCCGGCCGTGGACGAACGGGTAACGATATTCAGCTCGGGCTTGCCCCAATGCGAGGGCATTTGATGGCCGCCGGAGGAGGGATCCTCCTTCGCGCCGACGGCTTGCAGAAGCATCTCCTGAAGCGTGAGCCCGAGACTCAAACAAAGGGCCTGATCGCGGTAATAGGCAAAGAACCAATCATGGCCGGGCCGCAGAACCTGTCCGGCCGCCACCAACACTGCTTCGTGCCCCGCTCCACTGATTTGGAAATAGATCTTGTGCTGGCGCTTGAGTTGGATTTCACGGTCGTCCAGGCGCCGAGAGCAGTACATCAGCCGGTACATTCGAATGAGATCGCTGGCTTGGAGCCCGTGGTAGCTGTGAGATAGGAGGGTGCTGGTCTTAGGGTGCGCTTGCACGGCCATGCAGCTTCACCTCTGGTCGGCGAAGGGCCTCCGCCGAAACTTCATTATAACTGATGCGCAACTCCTGACATTCGGGCGGTTACACGAGATCATATTGGAACTAAACCCTAGATCGCGGGCCTCCGCGACCTAGGCCGCGAGTCACAAACCTCTCGGCGCGCGAGACTTCAAGGCAAAGAATCGAATCGCTCCGCGGTCCCCGCAAATTCCGCGTCATTCTGCCGGATGATCTTTGACTGCGTGCCCTTAAAGGGAGCTTCGGCGGGAATGCGCTCGAGCCATCTCTGATGAGAAAGGCGCTCGTGATCCGAGAAATCCAGCCGAACAATCAGCTGGATATTTTCGTTTGCGGAGGTGTCGGCCGGCTTTTTGCGGCGGGATTTTGCGCTGGCTTTCACTTCTCCTTGAGCTTCCCCTTCTCCTTCAGGCGGCTCGCTGCGGTCGAATTTCAGCAAGAGCTTCTTATCGAGCCGGAAACCCTGCTTCCAGCCATCCACCCGGTGCCGTGCCTGCTGTGCTAATTCCTCGTCAGAACCGAAGTCGAAGACAAGAAAAGACTGAGCCATGCGTTTTCTATATCGGTGATGCGGGCGCCTGTCAAGTCCACAGGCGAGTAATGCGCCAATGGCACGACGGCATTGCATCGATTTCGCCGAAGGATTAGCATAACGAAGGGATATGGCGCGAAGGATTATCGCAGTTCTGGGAACTTTGGCGCTCGCGGTGACAATAGTGCCGAGTGGGCTTGATGCTATCTCATTGGCGCTCGATTGCTGCAATGGAATCATGTGTCCCATGCATGCTGAGCAACGTCAGGCCGCGAACTGCGATATGGGTACAAACGGCTCGAGCGCGGCGCTGAAACCCTGCCCCGTGCAAGCCGCGGCCCACTACACGGCCGCGATTATTTTTGTGCTGCTCGCTCCTTTGATTTTGCATGACGATGCGCGGAGCGAACCCGCAATCGCTTTCTTATCAAATTTCTTGCCCAACGTGGAACGACGCGTTGAGTCTCCTCCACCCCGCTTGCCAGTGACCGCGTAGCGAAGCCGGACCCGACAACTCATTCTCTATTCGCCCATCCTGACGAGGGCGCGCCGGCTACTCAAGGGGGTCTATGCGCACGGTGAGATTTGCTGTAGTTGTTTTCTGTTTGCTGGAATTGGCCGCGCTTCAAGCCACAATTTTCGGCACGGTGCGGGGCGTGGTTCATGATTCGCAGCACCTGCCCATTCCAGGCGCAACGGTCACGCTGAAAGCGCAGGATTCCGACTGGATGCAAGTTCAGAAAACAAATGAGAGTGGAGAATTTGAGTTCGCCGCCGTGCCCATCGGCAACTACACGGCTACGGTCACGCTGGAAGGATTCCAGCAGCAGGAACAGGCGCTGATCGTGAAGTCTGATGCCAGTCCGGTTCTTCATTTCGAGCTGACGCTGGCCGGCGTGACAACGAAGACCGTTGTCAGGGGAGAAGCGGTAAGTGCCCCCGCGGACAGCGTGACGCCCACAACCATGCTGAGCCGCCAGGACATTCAGCTCACGCCGGGCGCCGACCAGACTAACAACCTGGCGATGATCACGGACTACGTGCCAGGGGCGTACATGGTCCACGACATGCTTCACATTCGGGGGGGACATCAGTACAGCTGGCTCATCGACGGCGTACCAGTTCCCAACACGAACATCGCCAGCAATGTGGGCCCCCAGGTTGACCCCAAAGACATCGACTATGTCGAAGTGCAGCGAGGCAGCTACGACGCCGAGTACGGTGACCGCACTTACGGGGTCTTCAACGTAGTCCCCCGAACCGGTTTCGAGCGCGACCGTGAGTGCGATCTCACTCTCAGTTATGGAAGTTTCTATCAAACAAATGATCAGGTTAACTGTGGCGGGCATAGCCAGCGGCTGGCCTACTACGGAAGCCTGAATGGAAATCGAAGCAATCTAGGCCTGGAGACGCCGGTATCGGAAATCGTGCACGACGCTGGTAACGGATTCGGGGGATTCGGCTCGCTGATCTTCAATGCGGACCCGAAAGATCAGTTGCGCTTGGTGGGTTCCCTCCGTAGGGATTTCTACCAGATGCCGGTCGATCCAGCAGACATCGCCAACGGCGTGATCCAGGTGGATCGCCAGCAGGAAAGCGATGGCTACGTGAACTTCTCCTGGGTTCGGACGTTTACGCACAACGGACTCTTGACCGTCTCGCCTTTCTATCACTTTAATGGCGCAAACTACGATAGTGCATCATTTGATTTCCCCAACGCCATCACCGATCACCGAGGTTCCGCTTACGTCGGCGCCCAAACCACGCTCGGCGCCACCCTAGCTCGAAACAGCTTTCAAGTGGGCTTGTACGGGTTCTGGCAACACGACAATCAACTCTTCGGCGTGTTGTTCAATGATGGGGCTAATTCGCCCATCGCGGATCGCGAGATTGTCACGGGAGACACGGAGGCGGTGTTCGTGGAAGACAAATTCTCGATGACCTCCTGGTTGACCCTGAGCGGCGGCGTTCGCCAGACGCACTTCTCTTCCCTAGCACTTACAGAAGATCCAACCAGTCCGCGCGCTGGAGTTGCGCTCCGGATACCGCGCATCAACTGGGTCTTTCGAGGCTTCTACGGCCAATTCTACCAACCGCCGCCCTTGGCCACCGTCGGAGGTCCATTACTTGCAATCGTGAACACTCCGAATGATTTGGCGAACCCCCAGCAATTCATTCCACTGCACGGCGAGCGGGACACCGAGTATCAGTCCGGTGTGACCATTCCATATAAGGCATGGGCCGTTGATATTGATACCTTTCACACGCGCAGCCACAATTTCCTGGATCACGGTAATGTGAACTACGGCTTCGCTGGGAACGTAGTCTCGACGAATATTTTCTTTCCCCTCACGACGCAGGACGCCTTGATCCGCGGCTGGGAATTAACGCTGCGGTCTCCTCGGCTGTGGCAGCGCGGCCAAGTGCACCTGGCATATTCAAACCAGATCGCGGAATTCAAGGGAGCTGTCACCGGCGGACTCAGTAATTTCTCCTTTCAGCCCGATTATTCGCCGCTCGATCATGACCAAAGAAATACGTTGAATGCTGGCTTCGATGTGACGCTTCCTCGGAGAGCCTTCCTCTCGGGGAACGTCTACTACGGATCGGGATTTCATAATGGCGCAGCCCCGCCGGATTACCTTCCCGGTCACACGACGGTCGATCTAGCCGCAGGGGAATTGCTGGGAGAGCACCTCTCGGTGTCCGTGAACGCCCTAAACGTCACGAATCGTCATTTGCTCATCGACAACAGCAACACGTTCGGCGGGTTTCACTTCAACAATCCGCGCCAGGTCTACGGCGAGGTGCGCTATCGCTTCCATTATTGATTCGGGGTTGCTGCTTTTCCGATAAGGCGTTGCCGTTGCTCGCGAAGACGTGTTACAGTCGCAGGCGAAGCCGTTTGTCGCCCCGTGTTTGGCTCGAGATGGCAGCACTTTCCGAAACACGGCTCTCGTCAGCTTGGCAACGCGAACCTTTGCCGGATGCTTCGGTGGAAGAGCTTGCCCTTTCCTGGGCCGCTGTGGGCGCGGAGATCGCGAGCAATCCCTTCGGCGAATATGTCGCGGCGCGCCAGTGGTATGCGACTCCTGGTATGTACGAACCAGATGCGCAAACCGTGAAGCTTCTGCTCGCATCCCGGACCCCAGGCAAGCCTTCGACTGGCCGTTGCTGGTGAGCCGGTTTCAGATGACGCGAGCGATTAACGTTCCCGTTCTAGACGCACACCTCGATTTTATCCATCCGGCACGGGAAATCTGGAAACTACAAATCGGCAGTGTGAAGCTCGGCCATCTGGAGGAGCACGTTCTGGGCGCCGAATCGCTGGGCTGGTCGCGACGCGAGGACATCGACTCCGCGATGATTCCCGGAATTTATTTTGACTACGTATGCGGGAAGGCCCACGGGCTGGAGGGCGTTTTTCGCCATAATCGCATGGACCTGAGAGGGTTGGCCGCGCTGGCGGTCCGGATTTTGCAGATCCTTTGCACACACCACGACGCCGTGTCGAAAGACGAACATCGCGCGCTCGAATGGTACGGTATCTCGCGATTCCTTGGCAGGCGCGGCCAGCATGCAAGGGCCCGCCGATACTGCGAATGCGCTCTGGAGCGAGGACTACCGAGTGCTATCGCCGAGCAAGCGCGGCAGGAGCTTGCGAGGTTCATGAAGCGCGAGCTCCGAAAGACGCGAGGCGCTCGCGGGAAGTGAAACGAAATCAGTCGGCGATCAGTTAACCGCACGGACGCGCCGCTCGATGCCGAGATGAGTGGAGCGGTGCGTAAACAGGCGAGCGCCGAAGATATCCGCCGCGCGCAACATCGCCGAAAGCTCTGCGCGCGTGTAGGCCGCGCGAACGGAATCGCAGTAAAGCTTGTACATCAGCCCTTCGTAATGGCGGCCATACCAGCGCACATGAAGAGGAAAGCGAAATCGGGACGGCCGGCGCAGGTCGCGCAAGAGGATGGCGGCATCAGGTTTGGCGATGCGACGAATCTCGGCAAATAGACGAGAAGGATCGCCGATGTGGTGCAGCACCGAATTGCACAGGACGAGGTCGAAGCTGGAATCGTGAAACGGCGCCGCGGTGGCGTCGCCCGTAAGAAAATGGAGATTCCCGCCGGCTGATGGCACTTCGCCGCTCACGCGAGACTGCGCAGACAAATCTCGCGTTTCCCTGGCGCGACGGATCATCGCTAGCGAGCGGTCGATGCCAAGAAATTTCCATTCCGGCAATCGCGCGGAAAGCTTCATGAGAATGAGACCGGGCCCGCAGCCGACATCAAGGGCGTAACCCGGGGGAGGACCGATCAGGCGAAGGGCGTGTTCCACGAAGCTGTCGTCAATTTTGCTTAGGTATGCGTCAGCCGCCGCCGAGGAATAGGCTTGCACTTCACTCGAATCGTCCATCACCTCGGGTTCGGGTACGCGAGGCAGCTCGAACCAAGTCATCAGCGCCAGCACATCGTGTTGAGTCAGTAAGGTGAATACGCCGGGATCGAACTCCGTGAGCTCACCGGTAAAGCGCCGTATCGGAACCCTGCCGGATTCACGGGCGAGCCATCTCGCCGCATGACGGTAATTCCCGGCTGATCAGATTCAGGCACAGCCGGCGGAGCCGGCGGCCAATGGATGGCCCGGGTCATCGCATCGAAAACATCCGGGGTTGTGCCCTCCGCAATCAGGCATTCGTCGCCTTGGCAGCGCAGGAAAACGCCACCCGCGGACGTGTTGAAGGAGAAAAAGTTCCGGCGCCGGGAAACCGCGGTGCGCTTTTCATCCTTCTTCTCCAGCAGATTGCGGTAAGCCTCAAAAAAACGCGTGGCCGCGGATTCGTCTGAAAGCTTCAGACGGATCAGCAGAAGCGCTTGCGAGCCGGAATCGCGCTGATAAATCGCGTAGCGATCGCCGGTCCAGGAAGGCGCGAGTTCATTCGCGCGCTCTTTTCCCAGAAATTGCTTGAGGACTTCATTGATCGCGAATTCGCCCAAGACATTTTCATCGAGCTTCTTCCAGCCTGGCGGAACGGCCTTGGTCACCGGCGAAAGATCGACGCGCGCGGGCATGACGCCGCGGAAATAAAGATCCGGGTGCAGAATTTGCTGCGTTGAAGCGGGTGGATTTTCAAAGAGCCGGTGCAAATCGGGCCAGCCATTCCACGCCTTGAGCGCGTGATGCACGAAGCTCGCTCCGGGAATATAGGGGAACGTGATTTCGTCCTTTATGACCATGGGCGCCTGTGAAAGCTCGGGACTGTCGTTCACGTCCCCTATCAGCAGGCTGGGATCGAAATCGCTGATATCACGAGTAGTCTTGCCGATTTTGCGCAGGAGGTAGTCGACCATGGCGATGGTGGCCGAACCTTCGAGCAGCGATTCTCGCGCCAGCTGCGCGTCGTCATTGGACTTAACTTCCTCTTCCCACTTTTCCACGTGAAAATATTGGTCCTGGAGCGCGTGCGTCAACTCATGCGCCATGATCACGCGTTGTTCGGCGGGTTGGGTCCAGTCGGCGATGAAAAATTCACGCTCCTTAGGATCATAAAGTCCGGCGATCTGTTCGGTGAGCAGCGCGAGCAACTTCTGATCGAGCGGATAGCCCTTGGGAATCAGGCCCAGCGCCTCCAAAGCCTTCTGGTCCGCATAGCGTTTGGCATCATCTTTATCTTCGTGCATCTGGCGGACCAGAAACTGCCGAATCTCCTCACGCGAACGCACGCTCTTTTTCAGTGGTTCCTTAATCGGCAGGGAGAGGATCTTACTCATCTCAGCCAAGACTTCGTCGGCAGCCTGCAGGAACTCCGCGTCGGCTGTGCCCGAAGCTTGAGACTGATCGCCGGGCCTGCTCTCTTGCTGCCCCCAGCAAGACAGGGCCGCCACGGCGAGCAGGCAGAAGGCGGCTATGAATGTTCGGGTTTTCTCCATAAGTACCTAGATAGGTTAACCGAAGCTCGCTTTCTTGCCTAAAGGCAAGATCAGGGAGATTTTCCCGGACGCCACTAGTGTACCGACACGGGGCGACATCCGCCTGGAAGGGCGGTGGCAACCGAAACGCTATCGCGATAATGCGTGTGCATACTCGCACTTAGCAAGTTCGTCACCGCGGCCGAACAGTCGTAGAGCGATCGTTCGCGTGCCTTCTATAATGGCCGATGCATCAGCCCCGGTCCTCCAGGAGTGGCCAAATGGGTAAAGCCCAAGTCCTCATAGTGGATGACGAGGAGGCGATACGCGAGGTCGTCTCGACCTTGCTTGAGAACCAGGGATATCTTTGCTCAGCCGTAGAGAATGGCCGGCTGGCGGTTGAGCATCTGAAGGGCAATTCCACCGATGTCGTGCTCAGCGACATGCTGATGCCGGAGATGGATGGCCTGCAACTGCTCTCGTGGCTGCGTGGGCATGATGTGGAGATCCCCATGATCATGGTCACGGCCATGCACGATGTGTCTACCGCACTCGAGTCCATTCGCTGCGGTGCCTACGATTACATCTTGAAACCGTTCGAGAAAGACCAGCTTTTTCTCAGCGTCCGGCGAGCCCTGGAACATCGCCGCCTGCTACTCGAAAATCGCCATTACCAGCGGAATCTGGAACAGCTCGTGGAGCAGCGTACGGGCCAGTTGACAAAGGCCCTGAGCGAGCTCGAGCAGTCCTACGATGCAACGCTGGAGGCATTGGGCGGAGCGCTGGACCTGAAGGACTCCGAAACGGTAGGCCATTGCAAGCGCGTGACCGCATACACCATGGCCATGGCCAAAGCGATGAACCTTCCCGTCGAAACGCTTCCGCAGATCGCGCGCGCCGCCTTCCTGCATGACATCGGGAAGATGGCCATTCCGGACCGAATCCTTCAAAAGCCGGGACCGCTCAATGACGAGGAACGCACCGTCATG
>QHYQ01000287.1 GCA_003224175.1 Acidobacteriota bacterium | reverse complement strand
GCCTGGTTAAGCTAGACAATTCTTGGCTGAGAATTGCCATAAGCAAAAACTATCATCACTTCTTTCCGAAAGCGTTTCTCTCGAAGTCCGGATTCGGTGAGGACCAGGCGAACTCCATTCTCAACATCACTCTTGTCGACGATTACCTGAACAAACGTGAGATCAAGGCCAAACCGCCCAGTGTCTATATGAAGGATTTCAAGAAGACCAACAAGAACCTCTCCGAAACAATGAAGACACACCTCATAGACGATATGGATGCCTTCGGAATCTGGACTGACGACTACCCCACCTTCATCGAGAAGCGTGGAGAAAGAGTCCTTGCCGAGCTCGAATTCCGGCTTAAACCTGATCTGACGTGAGACAACGCGACGATGAAAAAGAAAAACGGAAAGGGGTCCACTAGGACCCACGTCGAGAGCCTGAAGCACAAAGACAAGCGCGCGAATATCCCAACGCGGGAGCTGCGTGACTTCGTAGCCGAGGATGAACAACAGCCGAAGACGATCGTATTCCCGGGTCTACTCTACGCCCGCGAGCCGTCACTCGATCTGCAGCTTGTCTGGAAAGGTAAGGAAGAGCAGGACCAGAAGGCGCTAGAAGTCCTGGCAGTCCTCATCTACATCCAGGAGAGGATCCACCCCCACGCACTGATCGAGGACCTGCGAGTCCAGGCAGAAGAACGGCGTGGGCGCATCGCTTTCCCTTCATCCCGACTTCAACGGGGTCGAATTTCGGGAACTTGTCGAGTTATACCAGCATGAACAGAACTGGGCGAACCGGCTGATCCTGGGTGACTCGCTGCTGGTGATGACCTCCGTGGCCGAGAAGGCCTCGCTTCGACGAGAACATGATCGCCTTGGCGCAGTGTTGCTGCGACGAATTCGCCGAAGCAGCCCCACGCGACGACGGGTGCCACTCGGTCTTCAACTGCCACTCGTCTTGCGCGTCCTTCCAGGACCGCTGAGCGATTGCCCCCCCTGATGGTTATTGTTATGTTGAATGAGCGTGAAAGAGAGGCGGACGCTTCCCCGTGTCAATAACTCCTCAGCAAAAAGAAATCCTCTCCCGTATCGCGAGCCGTCTTCTTAATCTGAGGGCCGGAACTCCCGTAACGTATTTGCGAAGAAGATAGTTGAACGTGATTACTCTGAACTCCACCGGGTAAAGACTGTAGCTGCTGCTAAGTCGAGATATGCGTTGTGCGGTAGCTTAATCGAGGGCTTACTGCTCGACGCATTACAGCGCGACGAGCCTAAGGCTAGAGCCGCCAACAAAACGCCGAAATTAAAGGGAGGGGTCAAAATCAAACCTTTGGCTGATTGGAATCTCGGTGAGCTAATAGACGTGGCCGTTGAGCTAAATATAATCGAAACACACGCAGAGCAGTTCAGCCACGGTGTTCGCAACTATCGAAATTTGATTCATCCTGGCAAAGAAATTCAGTCAGCTCAAAAGGTGGCAACTGAAGAGGCAGACATCGCGGAGAAAGTTTTGGAAATTGTGATTCGCGAATTGAGTCAGAAAATGAAACCCTGAGTAGCAATTGACATTAGCGTAGCGCTCCATAATTCTTCTCCTGCAAAGTGTACTTGCGGCTTGTGAACCGGGTGGCAGGGACATCGTCATTATGACATATGGGGCTATTCATTGCCGATGACAGCAATGGCATGCTGATGCTTGAAAGGAGGAAGCCAAACTTGACTAGAGACCAGGCAGAAGACCTCGGCACGGAAGATCGACGCTTATGTTTCGCATGCGTTGGTGAGGCTTTCCTTCGCGCAGAAATCGAGAACGGCGGTCACGATGGCGGATGTTTCTACTGCGGTCGCCAGGCGAAGACCTTTTCGATAGGAGAAATGGCGGATGCAATCGAGACTGCATTCGAAGAGCATTTCTACCGCACTCCTACGGAGCCCTCGGCTATGGAATACGCCATGATAAAAGAAGGCGACTATGTGTGGGAGCGCAAGGGCGATCCAGTGGCCGAAGTGATCAGTTCGTCGGCTGAAATCGACGAAGACGCCGCTGAGGATGTTCGGAAAGTATTGGCAGAGCGCCATTTCGACATGGAACTTGCGCAGATGGGCGACGAAAACCCTTTTGGCGGCGACGCGCATTACGCCGAAAGAGGGGTGGACGACGCTGAATCTCAAGCCGGTTGGCGGCGTTTCGAACAAACCCTAAAAACCCAGGCCCGGTATTTCAGCCGGACGGCAGAGGCGACGTTAACATCCATCTTCGAGGGGATGGGGGAGCACAAGACGCGCGATGGGCGCCCGATAATTGTCGAGGCGGGGCCGGGAATGCAGCTCGCCGCGCTCTACCGTGCGCGGGTCTTTCAATCAAACGAGAAGCTCGAAGAAGCCCTGAAGAGACCTGATAAGGAGGTTGGTCCGCCGCCCCCCCTGGCTGCGGCTAACGGACGCATGAACGCTCATGGCGTCGCGGTATTCTATGGAGCCTCAGACCCGGTCGTCGCTCTCGCCGAGGTACGCCCTCCCGTCGGTAGCAACGTTGTTGTAGCACGGTTTGAACTGATCCGGCCGGTGCGATTGCTCGACGTCGAAGCCCTGCAATCCGTCAATGTAACCGGCAGTATCTTCGACAGAGATTACATGCAGCGTCTCGAGCGAGCCAAGTTCCTCAAATGGCTTAGTCGGCGCATTACCATGCCCGTGATGCCGGACGACGAACCTCTTGATTATCTCGCGACGCAGGCAATCGCTGACTTCCTCGCGACTGATGCGAATCCTTCTCTGGACGGAATTCTCTATCCCTCTGTGCAGGGCAGTGAAGGCAAGCTCAATGTGGTTCTGTTCCACAAGGCTGCGTGTGTGCAAGCACTGGATATCCCCAAAGGCGCGGAGATCTCTGCTGACCTCTACGTCGAGACTGAAGACGGCCTGGAGATCGACTACTCGGTGTGGGAGGAAGTGCCCCCAGAATTGCCATCTGCCACTTCGAACCGGGATCCGCTCGATGCACGCGAGCCCGAAGACTATAACGGACGAGTACCGACGCTCAGGTTGGACATTTCCAGCCTGAAGGTACACCGCGTAAACCGCATCATGTTCCACACTGAGTCTCACACCGTGAGGCGCCATCGATTTGAGAAGCGGGGAGCGGAATTCTAGCCATTCAATGCACGACTGAAGATGGCGGCCCATTCAAACTCAAAGGCAGTTTTCCTCAGGGCACGGCTTCGTCAGGGCGCGACTGCAGGAACACCCCAGTGCACGAGACACGTTAGACGGCCTAGCGATGCAGCCTTCCCAAGTTGCGCGCAATCAAGCACCGCGAGCGTGACTGTGGAATTTGACTAAAGCATTTGATTGCTCTTTTCGAATTGGCGGAGTTGACCGACGCAGGCCTAGAGCGACTCTCTTCGCCCGAATGGCTCGCGGCGATGAACCGCAAGTACGGCGAATAGCGCTGTGGAGTGCCGCGGCCTGCCTGTCGCAGGTAGGCTCGGCCGCCGCCTTCTCTCCGTCGAATACGCCCCGGGGCGATCGCTTCGCCCGGCGCCAATTCATACCACCAGAGCGGGAGCAGAGCCCGTCATAGGCGGGCAGGCTCCCGCTCTGCAAAGCGCGTTACATCGTGGACTTTTTTTTCGGCGGTGGCGGCGGAGTCTTTGCCGGCGCCGCGGCTGTACCCTTCAACTCAACCAAGATGGCGTCGATTGGCTTATCGCCGAGATTCTCCGGATTGTGTATTCCCGCCGCTTCCCACGCAGGGACGTTGGCTTTCAGCTCGCGCTCTTGGACTTTGCCATCCGGCGTGGTGAACCGCACGCGGCTGTCGGCCAGAGGAATGACGACCAAGTTCGGGTGCGAGTGCATCACTGACTTTTCGTGCGGGCCGTAGTGGATGCGCAGCACGCGCACCTGCGCGTTCTCCAATTCGACCTTGTAGTGCTTCGGGTCAACCTTGACGGGGTCTTGCGCTGCCAGTGGCAGCGCGGCGAGGCACAGCAGCGCCCCGAACAGCATTGCGCATTTCATGAATCCTCCAGTGTGATTTGAATTCAGGGGGAATTCCCACGCGCAATGCCAGCGCGTGAGGCACCCGCGCACCCTACACGTCCGGCGCGCGAGTGTCAAGCGGCGCGTTGACTTGCCCGAGTGAGACACGTAAGTTGATACGTTCTTTTGCTTGTGGGCCTTCTGAGCGAGGCCTTTGGGTATCGATTGAGCGGCAATGGTATGGCCAAACGTTTTGCGGAAGATCCGCGTCTCATTCGCCTGATGAAGATTTCGCTCGCGCTCCCGGAGACGGCGCGCCAGTGTCACGAGCAACACGCTGCGTTTCTGGTTCGGAAAAGGACCTTCGCATACTACCTAAGCGACCATCACGGCGACGGCATCGTCGCGGTCACCTGCAAGGTGTTGCCCGGAGATAACACTGCCCTGGCCGCTGCTCAGCCTGACAGATTTTACCTGCCCGCGTATATTGGGCCGAGAGGTTGGGTCGCGCTTCGCCTGGACGTGGGCCATGTTGATTGGGACGAAGTGGCCGAGTTGGTGCTCGGCAGCTACCGGCTAATCGCGCCAAAGCGACTCGCCGAACTTGTCAAGGCCCGTACCTGATGATGTTCCATTTAAAGCGCACAGGCAGGAGTGCCTGTGCTACCCGAACCTAATGACCCACCTTCGCTCCCTCGCACACGCTCCCTTCGGCTGGGCTCCCTTCGGTGACAAGCCTTGCTGCCCTGAAGGGCAGCGCTACATCGTTTTTGTAGCGCCGGGCTTCAGCCCGGCACGGCCCCTGTCTGCATGCCGTCGTCTGGTAGCACAACCACTCTTGGCTGTGCAGGGATGTTCCATTTGAAGCGCACAGGCTGTGCTACCTGAAGCAATGACCACTTGCGCAGGCTCCCTTCGGCTACGCTCAGGGCAGGCGGGACAGGCGCGCGAGGATGGGGCACCCGTGAGGGCCCTTAGCGGCACGGCTGAAGATGGCGGGATCGCGGCCCGCCTCCTCTAGATTAACTGTGTCAAATTAATACTGCAAGATAATTCCAGATTCTGCTTGACACGTATGGTTAATTCACTCAATATAGTTAATGGGCCGAAGGAAATCATAAGGTAATCTAAACTAAAGCGGGTTATCTAACATTGGCCTTTGGCCGCCATGACAACCAAGGAGGTTGACATGAACACCATTACACGTTGGGACCAGTCCCGCGGTTTGACATCTTTACAG
>QHYQ01000286.1 GCA_003224175.1 Acidobacteriota bacterium | reverse complement strand
CGTACATGCGCATCACTACGCGGTTTGTCGCCGAAATAGTCATTCCCACTCCAATATCGTGACGCATGTGCTCGAATGCTATGTCGGAGGGCCGTTGTGCGACCCTGCCTACATCATAGAACGAGACAAATCCCAGCGGTCCCCAAATCCCATGGCGGTACTCAGCCTGGAACAGAATCCGGCTTGGTCCTCGGAAGCGGTAGTCGACAAATCCCCGCAAAGTGTCGTTGCCATTGATATCAGCTCCACCGAGCGTCTCTTGAAAATAGAACGGCACTTGACTGCCTGCCCCCGTGTAGGCGGCAGAAACGTGCCCCACGAACGTCAGTGTGCCCATCGAGCAATGACGCGCGCCACGCAGGGGAGAACAGAGAAAGTTCTTCCATGCTGGCCGATGACTTGCCGTGCCTTCAGACGGAAGCTCGATGCCATACTCAGTCTTGCTCGTGGCACTCAGCCGCTGGAAAGAAAAAGTGCTTTGTCCAAGTTGCTGATAAAAACCGTAGCCTACCTTCAAGTCGGTGAAGTGCGTTCGGTGCCCCAGGAACTTGAACCGAAAACGCACATAGGGTTCGTAACACATGGAGTCGGAATGTTGCCCGAGTCCGGGAGCAGTCGCAGCGTTGTATGCCTGCTCAATCGAGGGCCGACTGGCTCTGGGAACAGAAATGATTCGTGGACGGAAGAAGTCAACAGAGAAACCAGCCTCCGCCCATGGCGTGACGGGATCGTTTACAGTAAAACCGGCAGACCCTTGTTCCAAGCCGTAGAAAGCAAGACCTGATTGAGTGGTGAGCGGTCCGATGCCATAGAAGTCTTGGCGTTTGGCATCCATCCAGTAGCTGCGGAACGAGATGGATGCCTTGGCATCGATGTCCAAGGCATCCACCACGAGCGCCAGTCGCGTCTTGCCGTGCAAATGTGGGCCATTCTGGTCCTCGACCGGTACCTGCACAAAAGAGATTGGAGGAAGGGCAATTGTAAAATCAGCCCGCGCCAGGAGTGACCCATCCGGTGAGACTAACATAACGCCAGATGGAAGGAACTCGCGTTCTCCACGGTGCCAGAGTCGCGATACGCCGATTCCCAATCCCACGCCGCTGCCTGGTGCAATAGTTCGGAATGCCGGATGTGCGGGCTGGAGAGTTATGATCTCTTCGAGACATTCCTCGAGCCAATGCTTGCCCTCGTGAAAGCTCGCCCGTTCGAAGCACGAGCGCTTCAGATCGTCAATGGTGCCGGCCTGCACCCCGCTAACGGTAACCAAAGCGAGACAAAGAACGCAGCATTTCACCGCCACCTTCATCACCCACCTCTCTTGGCACTGCGCGCGGCGGCAAAGACTCGAGCGATGTATGCGTCTGCTTGTTGATCTGTCGTGATGGTTGCCAGATCCACTCCGGTGCGCTTCCCGGGCGCCAACTGACCGTCCAAATACGCCGCTTGGCGAACATGTTCGCGTTGGAGGCCGTTTATGGCGAGGGCGTTGGTGGAAGGCACGGGCGGTGCAGGGGCGGGAATGTCGATCTGATCCTGGCGCGGACCGTCGCGGTTGAGAATTGAAGCGTCGTCAAATGTGTTTGCCTGCGCGGCCCGCCGCCCGAGACTATTGTCCTGCCAAACGCCCGTCAGCACCTTGCGAACCGTTGCGATGATCGACGTGTGGTCAAACTGGATGTGACTGACGGTCCCGGGATTGATATATGGCGAGACGATGACGGCCGGAACGCGCACACCAAGTCGCGTAAAATCGAAGACAGGATTCGGTGACGTTAGATCGTCCGGAGCGGGTGCACCTGGCGGCGCGACATGGTCGTAGAGACCGCCGTGCTCATCGTAAGTGATGGCTAAGATGGAGCTCTCCCACAGCTCCTTGTTTTTGCGGATGGCTTGGTAGACCCGATAGATCAGCTTTTCGCCCTGGCGCACGTCGCTGTCAGGGTGCTGATCGTTCTGAGGAAAGAATGTCTCGTCCACGAAGCCGGAGCTGTAACGCGGTTCGATAAAGCAGTAGGCTGGCACATCCCGCTCATTGCGGGCACAGTCCGAATAGAAGTCGTCTAGGGTTCCAAAGAATTGGTCTTGATATTTGAGAAGGTAAGGGAAGGTCGCAGCAGACGTCCATCCGTCTGAATAGATCGTCGAAGGCACGCCCTTCGGATAGGTATTTGCCACCGAGGCCTTGTCCAAGAGCTCGTAAATAGTATGGAATCCCGCGAAGTACTCCGGGGACATATCTAACCTCCCGCCCGATGTTCCGCAGTGGACGAACAGACGATTGGGCAGGGTCGGTCCAGGAATAGAGGAGAACCAGCTGTCGCAAACGGCGTACTGGGCGGCCAGCGTGACGAGCACCGGCAGTCTGCCCTGGTCGAAACAGCTCATGATGCGATGTGAGGAGGGAATGTCCCCCTTGCACTTTTCCCGGTACGATTCCACGAATCCCGTCATATCTGGCTGGCGCCCAGATGCGGGCGTGTGCGTGCCGTAGAGTTGCAATGTTACGTCGTCGAAGTCATGACCCGGATCAGGGTCGAAATCACCCGAGTAGTCGGCGTCCGGCGTGGTAAGGACGTTCTCACCCAAACCGTCGGAATTGCTAAAGCTCTTGCCCGCACAACCGTTTATGCCCGGGAGATTCGAATAACCCAACATGTGGTCAAAGGACCGATTCTCCAGCATAAGCACAAAAATATGCTTAATATTACTGATGTCCAATCAGCCTTCTCCCTTTGCCCGATCGGCAAATATAACGCTCGTTATTAACGTATAAATTTAGTTCAGTAAAGATTGATCGTCAACACAAATTGCCTGTACTTCGTATTCCTGCTGACGCAGCCGCCCCGCGACTATACGACCAGGTTAGTTTGTTCAGGCGTTTCGCCACTCTTGGAGTTGCTTTCTTACTACCGCGGCGTTGGGGTCTTCGATCTGTTTTCGGATCTTCAGCGATGCCTCGGCATATTCGATTGCCTTCTTCCGGTCGCCGAGTTTGTCCAGCACCAGGCTCATGTTCCCCAGCGTGTTGCTCTCGCTTCGTAGGTCGCCGATTTTGCGGGCGATGGCCAGCGTCTTCTCGTAGTACTCGATGGCGAGGCGGGTCTCCGCTAAGCCTGCGTACGCATGCCCTAGACTGGTAGCGTGATGCTGTGCCGAAAAGACGGAAACCTAAGACTCAGCAACTTTGTCTACGAAATCTGCCGACGTGTACAAGAAAGCCAATTTCCGGACCGTTCCATGTGGAGACAGGCTTGTTGTTGTAACGTTTTGGGTTATAATTAGCGAAAATACCGGGATAGGCAATGAGCATCGCCGTTTGTCCTCCTTTCTGAGGAGTTCTACACATGTTAGAGGCAGGAGCCGGTAGCCCGACTAGTGCGCTGTTCCAAGTTCTCAATGCGATCGGGCTGGGCGGCGTGGGGGCCGGGATCGTTTTTATGTACCGTGCCTTGTCTTCGCGGGGCGACTTGCTAAGTCAAAACTTGGCTGATCTTAAGAAAGCTCACGAGTCCATCGTCGATACAATGAAAAAGAGGGCTGAAGACATCGATTCAAGATTTGAGGACGAAAAGAAATTCAGAAGTCTCTATTTGTCACTTGTGGAAGATGCAGTCGCCCACAAAGAGAAAATCAGGATGTGGAAGGACGATGAACTCTCAGTCCTTCAAGGTAAATTCACGGAACTTTCTACGCGAGTGAGGCAGCTCGAAGACGAGATCCACGGTCTCAAGGTCCTCAACCGAGCGCTTAAGGGAGAGTGTGACGAACTTCGCACTGAATACAGCAAGATCGCATCCAATAACCATCAGCTTGCAAATGAATTGCGAGACGAGCGGTCAGCCCGCGGGTTCCGGTAAATAGAATGTTTATTATAGGCGGACCGGCGGACCGGACGAGGGTCAAATAGGGACAATAATACAGTAGCAAGACTAGTCGCAATACCACTTGATCTCTGGTCTATTTGCTCGGAAGAATTGTCGTTTCGAGATGCACTGCGATCTTCTTTGCTCGTCTTTCATATTCTCGCCTTGTGACCTCATCTGGGGCACCGATCACAACGTGAGCACCAGGGTCTCCGTTAAACCCTGTGCATTCGCCCGGTCTTCGCTCGATCGCAAACCCGCTTCCTCGAATAACATTGGCTGGGACCGTAGCGATTTCGAAATCCGGAAACATTCTTCTAACTTCGGCCTCGACTCCTGGACCGACGATAAAGCACGAGACTTCCCCTGTTCGTCCATCGATGAATGCGTGTGTGGTAGGGCGATATCGACTGTTTTTCAGGCAGGTCCAACCAGGCAGCAACACTCGCAGCAGGATAGCATCATTGGGTATCGAGGAGTCGTTGACGACGGCCATCGCCGCTCATCAAATAAAGCTCGACAGATACCGGTCTACAATCTTCCCCAACTCCGCCTCTTCGGCAATCACTCCGTCTTCAAGTACCACATCGTCTTGGGATGTTCGCGCATATGTAATTTCTCGTTCAGAGGGATATATCGAAAGCGTGAGATCTCGTCCCTTCGCATTCCAACTCAGCGCCAGCCCTCCGCCCGAGAATGGAACAACCGACGGAGCCGCCAATCTCCTCAGAGGTTCAAGTGTCAGGAGTTGTCGCGCACGGTCCATCGTCTCTTCGGCGATTCTAAAATCTCCCAAGCCTGGCACATCTCTACCAGCAGCCTTCAATGCCCTTAATTCTTCCAAAGCGCCCGCCAACCAAGGAGCTTCTTCTACCTCCATAACTCGCGCCAGGCGCGGAGAAGCGCCGAAAAAAGGCCGCGAGATGACATCCATTCTGGCGTTGCTTCTAGATCGCTCGATGCGCTGCACCTGTGTCCAATTGGGTGATTGATACGCAGGACTCATTTCTTGCTCCCCCACTTCTGCAGCGCTTCCTCTGACACAAAACCATTGAAAGCCTTTAAGGCAATCTCATGGCAGTCGTCCAGCCCCGCGAAAAGGTCTTTGTCTTCGGAACCATCAGGAACTCGGGTTGCCGTCACATTCATCTGAAGAATTTCTTTTCCATCGAGCGTCCGGACGCCAGGACTAACGACCATCGTTACTTTACCTCTCCCTATCACTTGAACGACGTTGAACGCCGCTAGCTCGATATTCCCGAAGACTGCATCCTTTTCAAATCCTCTCCATGCTCGAAACAATCGCGGAAGATCGGCATAACTTTGCCA
>QHYQ01000285.1 GCA_003224175.1 Acidobacteriota bacterium | reverse complement strand
CGGAAAACTGCTGCCCTATGGTTTCCCGATCGAGCTAGCTCACCCGCCCGCCTCGCTAAACCCCAGCGGAGGAGTTCTTGCGATGCCATGCCCGCAAAAACCAGATTTCGAGACCCTATACGTCAATCACCACTACCTTACTGACTGATTGGGGTAGCGGGTCATATTCCGGCTTACTCGCTCTGCGAACCGCCTAAAAGTCACGCGTGTGGTGTTCCTCATTCACGAGGTGCTTTTCGTCGCGCTCTTCGCAGGGGGGCTGCTCCACCACCATTCCCTCTTCGAGCCTTACGGTCTGCGGAGTCATTGTCCACGGCTTCGTCAGGACCATGGGATCCTCCACAGTTGCTTCGTAGGTCAGCGTGTTACCTTTACGGGCATACCGCTCGACCACGTGCATTGCCGCGCTGTGAAAATATCCGCTGATGCCCAGCCAGGTGTCCTCGGTCAAGTGGGTCACGTCGACAACGAGTGTATCTCCCTCCCAATGACCAACCGAGTCTCCGAAATACATCGGATCCACGTCTTTGCGGTGCGGACGCCCATCAGTAGGTATAAGACGAACGCCGATGCCACTCTGATCGCCTTCGCCGATGTCTACTTGATAGAAAAGAGCCACCAGCTTCGGAGTTTGGATAACTTGCCTCGGCGGGCCAACGCGCGGAACTCCCAAGGGCTTGCAATGAAACGCCGGGTCGGCGTGGGTTTGGTTTTTGGCTAACTCCTTCACCTTTGCCAAAAGCTCGGCCCTATAGGGCGGCGGATTCGGATCTCCCACCATCTGGCCAACGGCATTCTGGCCTGGCAGGAAAGGGGTGGCATATACAACCCCGTTCTGCGTATGTTCGTTCAGGCCCGGCTGAGGAAAGTCCCAATATCCAGTCAGGTCCGGATGGCCGTCTGAAGCGCGCGGCGTTGGCTTTGCCGCGGCTGCCTTGATCTCAGCTGCTGCCGCAGGGCCATGGGACACGGTAGCCCGGTCGACCTGGGCGCCCGCACGCACAATGAACAGGCACAAAAAGGAGGATCCTACTATTGTGGCGCGCTGCCAAAAAGATCGAGAATTCATTGTCGGATCTCCTTTCCACTCTGACCGTGGATCGCTGGTTGAAAGTCGGCCTCGCTAGCTGAGCTATTTCGGTCCAGGATCTTCGGGTTGGGGGCGATTGGCGCCAAATGCAACCTTCCGCCCGTTTGCAAAAGTAAATTCCTGCACCCAGCCAAACGCCTTGGTACCGTCCTTCGCGCGATAAGCCAGCACGGTGACGGTGTCACCAATCACGAAGTCGTCTCTAGTGAGGCCCGCGCGATGCATGAAGCCGGTGGGAATGGATTCCAGAGTCCAGTTCGTCATCTTGCCGGCCTCGTCTTTTACATCCAGGTAGAAATAAATGTGCGGATTGATCCAGTCTATTTTTGACAGGGTTCCCTTCAACGTGACCGGCTTGCCCGCATCGAACTCGGCTTGAAAGGAATGGTGCGCCAAACCGGGCAGAGCGGCCAGTAGCGCACAACTCGCCAGCAAAATAGCGTGGAAGTTGCGTTTCATCACGGCAGGGCCTCCAAGAACTAAGATCCGGGTTGCCAAGACTTTAGTTACAGGGCGGATTGCTCGTCAAGCGAAATCCGAATCGGTCACCCTGCGAACGCTCCGCGCTACGAAGACGACGGCAGGAGCGGTTTCGCACCTGCGGCGCGAAACACGGCTAGCCGGCGTGCGAACCCGCCGTCTGCTTGAGTTGCTCCACCAACGTTCGCACTTGTTTCTTCGTGTAATCAAGTGAGCCGGAACAATCGATCTCATCGTGAGCCAGCTTGCGTTTCTCTTCCAACGGCATCTGCGCTGAGATGCGCCCTTCGGCTTGCTCGCGAGCCATTGCTCGCCCAAAGGCGGGATTCGTCAGCCGTTCCAGTTGTTGCTCGCGAGTGCAGGTGACGAGAACGAGCCGGTCCAATCGTTTGTGGTAACCCGATTCGATCAGCAAAGCCGCTTCTACCACGGCCACGCCGCGAGAATCGATTCCTGAGAGCCGCTCCAATTCCCGGTCCAGCTCGCGAAGCACGCGGGGATGAACGATCGCATTCAAGGACGCCAGTTTATCCTCGTCGGGAAAGACAATGGCGGCCAATCGCGCGCGGTCGATGCTTCCATCCGGTGCGAGGATATCCGCGCCAAATTTCCGCCGAATCTCTTCGTAAGCAGGCTCGCCGGGCGCGGTCAAAGCGTGCGCCATTCGGTCGGCATTAAGTACATGGCAGCCCAATTCGCCCATGATTGCGGCCACGGTGCTCTTACCGCATCCGATGCCGCCCGTCAGGCCGACGCGTAGCATTAATGTCCGGAGGCGGGACTGGCAGCCGTCGCACCGGCTGCCTGGCCACGCCTGAGCCGCGCGGCCTTGATCGTATTGCTCATGAGCATGGCGATGGTAAGAGGTCCTACGCCGCCGGGAACGGGAGTGATCGCGCCCGCGATTTCTACAACGTCGGGGTGAACGTCGCCCACCAGTGCCGAGCCTTTTTGCCTGAACTGCTCCAGCCGTTGCGGAAGTTTCGCGAAGATGCGAGCAGCTTCGGCAGGGTCGGAGATTCGATTGATACCGACATCAATCACGGTCGCGCCGGTCCGAATCCAGTCTGGCATGACCATCGCCGGGCGGCCCATGGCCGCAATGACGAGATCCGCGCGGCGCGCGATTTGCGGTAAATCGCGCGTCTTGGAATGGCAAATCGTGACCGTCGCATTCGCGTGCAGCAGGAGAAGGGCCATCGGTTTCCCCACGATGTCGCTTCGGCCGAGCAGAACCGCCGGCACGCCTTCAATGGCGATGCTGTTCCGCCGCAAAATCTCCATCACTCCCGAAGGCGTGCAGGCAACCAGTCCCGGCTCTCCGCGGACCAGCCGGCCCAGGCTTACCGGATGAAAACCGTCCACATCCTTCGCGGGGTCGACGGCTTCCAGAACGCGGCGCGCATCCACCTGGCGCGGCAAGGGCAATTGCACGAGTATGCCGTCGACGTCGTCACGGCGGTTCAATTCGCCGATCAGTTGCAGCATCTCGGCGGTAGAGACGCTCTCCGCAGGGGCAAAAAGCCAGCTTCGCAGCCCAAGCTTTTCGCAGGCCGCGATTTTGCTCCGAACGTAGACCTCAGAGGCGGGATTGTGGCCCACCAAAACAGCCGCGAGGCCTGGACGAATCCCCGCGGCTCCGAGTTCTGCAATTTCCGGTTGGAGTTCGGTGTAGATCTGATCGCGGATGGCGTTGCCGTCGAGGATGCGCGCCGTCACAATGGCTCCCGCGGATAAGTCTGAGGGCTTGCGAGCGGATCATTATAGCGGAAAGACGGCGCTGCGGCGCGCGGACCACGGGATTCACGCAAGAGAATTACATCATCCCGATGGGCGCCACGAAAACCGCACCTAACTCCGAGGCAGGACGGCAAATGCCTTGACACAAGGCTTACTTGGTGACCGGAAATACCTTCGCTTCCTCCCAAATCGGCGCTGCTTCTTTCGACTTGAAATATTCGATCAGCGCCATGGCCGCTTTGCGGTCGCCAACGTTGGTGGAAACCCACGCCGTAATATCAATCGGGGTGGAAGCGTCCGGCGGCAGGGCGCCCACGATATTCAGCCCGGGATTGCGCATATCGCTCAGATAAGGTCCGAGGGCGATCTCGATCTCGCCGTTGGCGACAGAATCCTGCACCCCACCACCGCCAGGGAAAAACTTGAGCTTCGGCTTTATCTGGTCGGTGATGCCCATTTTGTCGAGAGCCAGCAGAGCAGCGCCCCCGACGCTTCCCTGAGTGGGATCGACTGTGGCGACCGATTTCGCGTTAAGCAGCACTTTCTTTACGGCTGCTGCGTTCGAAATATCAGGGCTGGGTGTGCCCTTCTTTAGCCCTATTGCCAAGCGCACTCTGGCGACGACGGTCTGCGTACTCTTATCCACGTTGCCGGTCTTGAGAGCGTCGTCGAACGGCGCAAACAGAAGTGTCACGTCCAAAGCTCCGCCCTCCTGAACTGTCCTCCGCGTGCCTACGCCCGTGCCGTAGGATTGCTGCACCTTATCGCCAGTTTTCATTTCGAAATTCTTAACGATCATGTCGACTTCCCGCTTGAGCGGATCGGGTGACAGGAGAGTGATCCGCGCTTGGGCGCGGGCGCCGGTCGAAATACCGAGCGCAAAAGCGGCAATGGCAATCCACGAAACGAAATGCTTCACGGTGACCTCCTCAAATCGGCTGGCGACTCAGCGTCGTCGCTCGGCGCCGATTTCAGCCATATTTCTGCGCGAAAACCTTACTCCGTGCCCTTCTCGCGCGTCAACTTGAAATCGTATCAACGCGGCGCGGCAGGATTAAGGCCCGGTCACCGCTTCTTGAACAGCGACAGGTCGATCGCGTCGGCCATCGTTTTGTACCCGGCATCGTTCGGGTGCAGATGGTCGCCGCTGTCGTACACGGGAAGGAACCGCGCCGGGTGGCTGGGGTCGCGTACGACCGCATCGAAATCAATCACGCCGTCATATGCCCCGCCGGTGCGAATAAATTTGTTCACGGCTTCGCGCTTGTTCTCGCCCTCCGGGGTGAAGTAAGCGGCTCCTTCGAACGGCGTCAGCGTGCAACCCAGGATTTTGAGTGCCTGCTGATGCGCACGCGTGATCATTTGCCGGTGCCCGGCGACGATCTCCTCGGCGCTAACAGGTTGAGGAGCCCGGCCCGCCTGGGCTACCGCAGGCAGGCGGCTTATATCGCCGATGTCGTTGATGCCCAGCAGGACGGTCACGTACCCCACTCCTGCTTGCGCCAGCACGTCGCGGTCGAATCTCGCCAAGGCGTTCGGCCCGACCAGGTCGTGCAGGACGCGGTTTCCCGCGATGCCTTGGTCCACGACGCTCAGTTTCACGTGATGCTGAGCCAGCCGCTCGGCAAGAAAATTTGGCCAGCGATGATTTGTATCCGGCGTGGAGCGTGTTCCATCGGTGATGGAGTCCCCGAAGGTGACGACCGCAAGAGTGTTTCTCGAGGACTTCACTTCCACGTCGCTCACGTAGAACCAAGACGTTACCGTGTGATCGACCGGCATATCCGCAGCGCCGGTGAAATTGCCCGGCGGGGAAACATAGTTCGTGGAGAGGGCTGCCGCGTGCCAGGTCGCCTGGCCCGTGGGGCCGGGCAAGTAAAGGCTCACCGCCAAGTCCGA
>QHYQ01000284.1:5284-8279 GCA_003224175.1 Acidobacteriota bacterium | reverse complement strand
CTGTTTCAGTTCGGCCTCCGACGGCGCTCCTCCGTGGGTCTTGTTGCCCGGCAAGAGCGCCCCCTTTTCGATTCCCGCAAACCATTTCTTGAAACGCGAGAAAATTGAACGGATTTTGGTGGCGCGTATCCACGAGGAGCGTCGGGCGTGGCGTTTGGAGTTGTGTGCCCCACGTTCTGCGAGTGAATCACCGGGTGCGGCACCGGTGGGGCGGTCATCTCCCATTCGAGAGGGGACGCGATCAAGGGGCGAGCTCTCCTGAGTACTCTGGCATTCCGGTACCCCGTCAGTTCGTTTTGGCAAAAACGTCACATTGAGGAAAAGCCCGTCCCTTTTTCCAGGGGACGGAATCGACAAAACCTCTTTCTCTGTTGGTGTCCTGCTGCCTGGCTCGGCAGGCCTGGAGACGTTGCTCTCTTCGCAAACAACACGCTTGCGTCAACTGCTCTGCCGATTTCTCTCACCCCAATGTCTGAACTGCAGGAGGAAGAAGAATCATGGTGCGAAGTGGTGCATCTTGGTGTAAAATGAAACATATGGCTACCGCTAAGAGCGCAAAGAAGCTTGTGCGTCGCAGCATTTCGCTGCGGGCTGAGATCAATAGCAAGGTCCAAGTCCTTGCGAAACGCGAACGCAGAAGCGCCAATCAAATACTGGAAAAGTTGATCGAGGCTGGACTCGAAACCCAGGAAAACGAAAAGTGCCGCTTTTTTGAACTTGCCGAACGCCTGATTGCTGCTACCAGCCGAAGTGAGCGGCAGCACCTCAAGGAGGAACTGGCGCGCAAGACGTTCGGGGCATGAGTGCCTAAAATTCAATGGACGGACCTCCCACCCGCTTTTCGTGACCACTTGTTTGAAAGACTGCGCGAACGCAAAATTACAGCCGAAGACCTTTACCAGTTGAAGTTGTGGCGTGAGGCAGAACCGGAAGCCCTGATGGCCCTTGGTACAAAGACTTCGGGTCATTCAAAGTCTGTGGCGAGGGCAAATATCCGAAAACTTTCCTGCTTCGTGGCCAGCCCGCCCAGGGAGAGAAGCTGTAAGCGTTTCCCGCACTCTGCTCGACAGCCTTCTGTCACCTTGTTGCCCCACGTTTAATCGATTCGAATGTTTTCCTTGATAGATCGTCGTAGATGTAGTGTGTGCGCCACCCGCGGCTGCCATTTGGACTCGGGATTGCGCCCGCTTGACATTAGCCAAAAAATAATCAGATAATATGATAATAAGATAATGAAGAAAATGAGTATAAGCGTAACAGACGCCGCCCGCAATTTTGCCGATTGTATTAACAGAGCGCACTATCAGAACGTGACGTTTGTGCTTTTAAAGAACGGTGAACCGTTTGCTCGTCTCGTGCCCGACAGTGAGAAAGTTTGCGTCGGACGCGATTTGGCCGAGGCTTTGGCCAATATCGATTTGCCGAATGGCGAAGCAAGGGCCTGGCGTCGTGATCTGCGAAATGCTCGCAAAACTCTCAAAGCCCCTGACAATAAATGGCGATAATTCTCGACGCCGACGTCGTCATTCGGGGTGAGAAGGGTACTTTTGACCTCAAGAGGTGGACGGCTTCTCGCCCCAATGAGCGATTTGAGATTGCAGCGATCACAGTTGCCGAGCTCTGGCATGGAGTGGAACGGGCGATCGGTAGCCATAAGGCTAAGCGCCACGATTATCTACGAGCCATTCTAGAGCTATTGCCGATCATCCCCTACACAGAGCAAACTGCATATCAGCATGCTCGCATCTGGGCAGAATTGGAGGCTTCTGGGCGAATGATCGGATTTTATGACCTGATTGTCGGAGCAACCGCTGTGGAGCGCGGCAGTGAAGTAGCTACCTTTAATAAACGCCATTTTAGTCAAATACGGGGACTGAGCGTCATTGAACCAGCTTAGGTTAATGCGAAGAAAATGAGGCACATGGCTGGTGGACCGGCGCTCGAACCCGGTCCACCAACTGCCCCATCCAGCGTCGCCTTGTCTCTGAGTTATCTTCGTCACTGTGTTGTAAACGTGATGGTCCACGACACATACGGATAAAGCGGATTCCCTGCCCAGTCGTAGGCGCCATATGGATAGCCGTAGGACGAAAACAGATAGATTTGGTATTGCGTCCCCGCGGCAAGCGAGCCGGATTGCAAAGTTAGTGTCAGCGTCTTGCGGTCGCTCGAGAAGGAGAAGTTCGTCGGGACAGTGACCCCGTTCGACGTTAGCTGCGGAACGTAACTGGCGGACCCAAACATGACCTTCGGATCGAGCGGGGCCGAGTAGGTCACGCTGAAGCTAGTCGTCGTGTCCGCGACGCCCGACGAGTTGTTAACAGGCGAACTGCTGGTAACCGTCAGATCGACGAGATCGTCGCCCGAGCCGGTAGTAAAGGTAGCCGTAACCGGTGAAGCGAGAGAGTTTCCGGCCATATCTAGCACGCCATTGACGTTGATGGTGTAGGTCGTGCCCGTGGCCAAGAGCGAGTTGGGAATGATGTTCGCAACCAAGCCGCCGGTATCGGAAGAGAAGCTCACCGGAACTGGCGAGCCGCCGTAAGAGTACGTTCCGAGGGATGATGGGGAGGAGGGTATGCTTACGTCGAAGATGATGGCGCCGATTGGTGCACTTTCCCCTAAGCAAGGCAGGCCTGCGAATCCCAATAGCGCCACCAGATCCGAGCCGGGGAGGTACCGTCGCATCCTTCAACCGCCGAGCCCGCGATCTTCGCACAACCGATTGGCAATGTTGCTCGTGCGTAGCGACCGCGCCAGAATTGACGATATGAATGTACGACCAGCCGCCCAGCCCTCAGGTGAGAAGCGCGATCAAAGCACCCCTCGCTCCGCCTGCACGCTCCTGGGAATCGGTCAACGCTAGTAGTGTCCTGTGGGCTGGCAAAACATCTTGCCGCTTAGCTAGCCTAACCGCGACTTCGACCGACACTCCCCCTCGTTAGTTGGGGCAATCGACACACCACTCTACCGAAAGTCCGTAGGGGCAAGACTG
>QHYQ01000284.1:0-5218 GCA_003224175.1 Acidobacteriota bacterium | reverse complement strand
CAAAACTTCAGCACAGCTTCCTAGCTTCCGACGGCTCGAATAGCAGATCCCGAAGGGAGATCATTGGCTCTTCTGGAGGCGAACCAATTGTCTGCAGCTTGCCCATGCCTACGAGCAAGCAACGAACTGGCACAAGCGGCGTCCCGCACTGGCCAGGGCATCCCAAGAAGTGAAGCTAAGGGATTCGCCTGAGCCGAAAAGGCATACTCCCCCCCTTGCTATATAAGCCCGTAAGAGTCGTAATGAAACCGTGTGAATTCCGTCTAGGGATCTGAAAACCATGTGGGTACTGATCGCCCATGATAACAGCCGGTACCTTATGCCTGTGCCGACTGGCCGATCCGAAAGGCGGACTGCAAGAACAATATCCGTAGAGCTTTCTCGTTTAAGTGAACCGCTGCCTCACGATAACGAAAGGACCGTTACTGAAAACGTGAGTCCTCGCGGCGCGCGCGTTGTTACGGAGCGGGAATGGCAGCCCGGCGCCCGCCTGCTGCTCATTTCGCTCCAAGACGACGTCCGGTCGGAAGCGCAGATCGTTTACTGTGAGCGCTTGGCGAAGTATAGGTTTGCTGTCGGCCTCGAACTTTCTGCGCGCGTGGAGCAATGGGCAAAGCCGCGCTAGGCCGCCAGGGCCTCTGGCGGTAGAAATCTTTTGGAGAGGCCCTCCCCTGGGTTCGCCCTTTCCCAGATAACGACCTCAGGTGGCAACTATCAAGCCTGCGATGGTCGTGAACGCTCCTCATTGGTGCGGCTCATGTTACACTCCGGGCATCTCCACAGGCGGTAGTTCCTTTGCTGAGGTCTAACTTCAGTAAGGTACATAAGCTGGTTATCCTGGGGACAACTGATGCGGGGCACATTCTCTCCCTCCATCTGAGTTCCGTCCTGGGTGGTAATGAAGTACCCGCACGAGGGGTTGTAGCGGACAAAGCAGCCCGGCACGCCACACACATAGGCAGCCATCTGCCACGACTTCTCTCCGATCTTTAGAAGAATTTGCGAAAGCCTCATCTGAGAGTGGTGTTCGCAGCAAAGCACATGAAGCTTCTCTCTCTTCTGTTCCACAGGCTACGGCCTCCTCTGGAAACACCCCCAAAAGGGGCGTCTCAGAGAACCTTGCGCCTATGATTCGGGGCTCACGAACCTTTAGCGGCAGGTCGTCTGGAGCGTCTGCGCGAAGCAACTACTGTTTGGCACGCTACCCTAATGTGACATCCTGTGGCTTGCGCCAAATCAAACTTCGGCTTAGGCCCGGTGCATTTTTTCCAGCGAGGGTCATTTTTCTGGCGGCCAATAGGCTTGGGGATTCGCGGCGGCTTCGGAGGCTTCGGCGGCGCATTCATCACGCTTTCAGCCCACTTCGCGCGGCTGAAGCACGCCGAGGAGCCCGAGGACAAGCAGTGAGCCACCTACGCATCGCCGAGAAGCGTCGCCGTAGGCGGCTGGCGACCCCCTCCTCATGCTGCTTGTAACCGTGACGATTCTTTGGCTAGGGTCCAAATGAGGCTGTTCCTATCGCACCGCTTACCTTGGGGATTCAGAGGCGGGGTCATTTCTGATCGGCTATCCGCGCCCAGCATTCCAACCTGGCGCAGCCAAGCGTTATGCTGGTAGCGGTTGGCTGGTTTTTGATCGGCGTGGCGATCTGCTGGCTGATCCTGCGGTAGCCCTCGCTTTCTCTGCAAGCAACGCATCCGCTTTCTGGAAAAGTCGATATGTCTGTGCTTTTTCCCGCGTGTGTGATGTGGCCTGCTTAGTTTGCGCTGGTGTTGCGACCAGCGTCTCACCGCCGCGTTTCCACCGGTTCTATGCGGCGCGCCGCGCGGCGGCTACTCTCCGGCGCGAAGCTCAATCTTTTACGTCAATGTTGCACAACTGTTCGAGGTATGCGAGCCGCCGTTCCATTGCCAAAATCAGATTGACAGATCGGAGGGATTCCGGGCAGTTCGACAAAACAACGTCGTGCATAATCCGCGCTAGGCGCTATATCGCCCCTGTGCGAGAAATTCTCTAATGCTCGATTACGAGCTGGTCGCCCTTCGTCGCCATACGCAGCAGATCAAGGGCGTCCATCAAGGGCGTCCCACTTTGCTATAGATCAACGACGCCGTATTATAAACGCGTAACCCTCCCCACAAACTAACACGTACTCATCGGTCAGGAAACTAATGCCGAGGAGTGTGTTTGTTCCCGGGTAGGGTTGGAATGATTCCCAAGAGGATCAATCCTAGCCCCAACCGGGCCGTTTGGAGGCTTCATCATGAAAGGCTGGACCGCTGACCCCACTAATGGCCGTGCCCCCAATTTAGAATTAGTGTTAGGCAAGTTGGCACCGTGCTGAGAAACCGATCCATCGTTTACCTATTGGTTGCTTTTCTCTCAACCATCTTGCCGCCGACGTCACAGACTATTCAAAATCCAAATGAAAAAAGGGGACGTGGTGGCCATGGTGAAGTCAGGCATTTCGGAAGACGCCATTGTGCTCGCGATTCGAAAGGTAATGAAAGACTTTGATGCCGCCGGGGCAGGCAGCCTACAACCGAGCGAAAAGTGCGGTCTCCTAGTGTTCTGCAGAACGAGGTAGGCGAGACGCCTGTTAGCCTTTGAATCGTGATGCGCTGGCGCTCGAAGGGGGGAAAGTGTCTAGACGCAGTGGATTTGGTACGAAACGCGTCATGGTCGAGGAAGCCAGGGGCACCAAATCGCACGGCTCTCTGCGCGCCGACATCATCATAGCCAACGCCCCGGACCCAGTGTTCGTTTCCGACCTCGAGGGGAAGATCCTGCAGGCCAACGATGCGGTTTCCCAACTACTCGGGTTCCGCCAAGATGAGGTGCTTGAGCAGTCGCTGTCGCGCTTCATCAGTCCCGAGGAAACGCGCGAGTTCACGGCGGCGCTGCGCGAGGTAGTCGAACGCGGTGTCATGCGGAACGTCGTGCTGAACCCTCGCAGCGCGAGCGGCGAGGTCATCCCCACGAGCCTCAACGCCTCCGCGCTGCGCGATCCCGGCGGCCATGCCATCGGCGTGATCGGGATCCTGCGCGATATGCGGGAGCTGGACAAGGCCCGGGCCTACGCCGAGAGCTTGATCAAGAACGCCCCGGACCCAGTGTTCGTCTCCGACCTCGAGGGGAAGATCCTGCAGGCCAACGACGCGGTGTCCGCGCTACTCGGCTTCCGCCCAGACGAGCTGATCGAGCAGTCGCTGTCGCGCTTCATCAGCCCCGAGGAGACACGTGAGTTCACGGCGGCGCTGCGGGAAGTCGTAGAGCGCGGTGTCACTCGCAATGCTCGGCTCAACCCGCGGAGCGCGAGCGGGGAGGTGATTCCCACGACCCTCAACGCTTCGGCGTTGCGCGATCCGGACGGCAAGGTGATCGGTGCCATTGGCATTTTTCGTGACATGCGTGCATACGAGCAGGTCGTTCGCGACCTAGAGAGGTCTAAGAGCGAACTGCAGGAGAAGATTTTGGATCTCGAGAAATTCGAGGAGGTAGTCGTCGGCCGCGAGCTGAAGATGATCGCCCTCGAGAAGGAGCTGGAGAGCCTGCGGAAGGAAGTCGGGAGGCTGAAGGCGGGGAGGGTTTGATCGCAATGCCGGAGACCGTGAGAGAGGATCGTCAGCAAACGGTCACGAAGTCCGAGGCGACCCCAACGGCCGAGAGCCGACTCCGCGCCGAAGTGGTGACGCTAGAGGGCCGCCTGCGGAAAGGCGACGAGCAGCGCCGCGCGATGCTCCACATCATGGGCGACCTCAACGAATCCAACAAGCGCCTCACCAACCATCGGAAGGCGATGCTTCACATCCTGGCGGATTATGAGCAGGACCGCCGACGACTGGCCCGCCAGACTGAGCGGCTCGACAATTCGAGGCGGGCCTTGCTGCACATCTTGCAGGGCTCGCACAAAGACAATCTGCGTCTGGAGGACAGCCGCAAGGCCATGATTCACATCATGGGGGACCTCCAGGAGACCACGGCCGAGATACAGCGGCGCGAACGGGAGCTGCGTGACAAACAGGAGCAGCTCGTCCAAGCGGGAAAGCTCGCCACGCTCGGCGAGCTGACCACCGGCATCGCCCATGAGCTCAACAACCCGCTCAACAACATCGGCCTGTTTGTCGCCAACGCTATCGACCTGTTAGAACTCGGCGTGGGGAACAAGGAGCAAATCAGCGGCGAGCTGCGCCACGCCATGCAGCAGGTGCGCAAGGCTTCGGAGATCATCTCGCATCTGCGCACCTTCGGACGAGCGGCCCCCGTCAGTCGCGAGCCGGTCTACCTAAGGCAAGTGATCGATCGAGCGCTTTCCCTGATGCAGGAGCAGCTCCGGCTACGCGAGATCAAGGTTACGGTCGACCTGGGCCCGGAGGAGCCCGTGGTCATAGGGAACCCGATTCAGCTGGAGCAGGTGTTCATGAACCTGTTGACGAACGCGCGCGACGCCATGACCGACTCGCCACGCAAGGAGATTCGCATTTCGGGCTCGGTCAGCTCCGCTGCGGTGGAGGTCGCATTCGCGGATACCGGGCACGGGGTTCCGCCCGGGCTCGAGCGGCGGATCTTCGATCCGTTCTTCACCACCAAGGAGGTCGGGAAAGGCACCGGCTTGGGCTTGTCCATCACCTATGGGATCGTCAAGGAGCATGGCGGCACCATCTCGGTTGTGGGCCGCCCCAATGAGGGTGCGACCTTCATCATCCGCCTGCCCTTGACCCCCGCCGATAGCGAGACCTCTTCCCCTGTGAGGCGAGAGTGATAAACCCGCCTCGCGTGCTCATCGTCGACGACGATCTCGCCCTGCTGCAGGCGCTTCCCGAGAGCCTCCGGCTCCGCATCGAGAGCGTGACGGTCGACATAGCCGACTCCGGGAGGGCCGCTCTCGACTTAATCACCAACATGGAATACGACGCGATCGTCACCGATATCAAGATGCCGGGGACAGACGGTCTCACGCTGCTGGGTGAGATCCGCACGCGGCGGCCCGACACGCCCACCCTGGTGATCACTGGGCACGGCGACCACGCGCTGGCGATTGATGCCCTCCGCGGCGGAGCCTACGACTTCATTCAGAAGCCGATCGACCGGGATTATTTCGTTGCCTCACTGCGGCGGGCGATCCAGATAGCCGAGCTGAGACGCCAGGTCAAGGAGCAGCAGCTGGCACTGGAGCGTCACGCGAACGAACTGGAGCGAACCGTCGAGGAGCGCACAC
>QHYQ01000283.1 GCA_003224175.1 Acidobacteriota bacterium | reverse complement strand
GGGATTGCTCCCCTTGAAAACACGCCGGTATGTGATCGTGGCGTCATCGGCGGCACGGAGAAATAGCGGCCCTAACAGAATGGCGGCGCATGAAAGTAGCCCGTACCAGCAGCAAGACCCTCGGCTGGAGAGACGGATGCGATTCATGGTCCTGGAGGGATATGCGGAGGGGATTCGCGGCTACCCCGGCGAGTCCTGGGAGCGCTGTTAGACGTCACACTGGCGCCGAGGCGCTCTTCGCTTTCGGCCATCTGGATGTGGCAAAGGGCCACGGCCAATGCGTCTGCCGCATCCGCAGGTTCAGGCGTCTCTGGCAAGTTCAGTAACGCACGGACCATCTGTTGCACTTGTTCCTTTCCCGCATGGCCGTAGCCGGCGACGGTGGCCTTGACCTCGCGCGGAGAGTAACTGAAGGCCGGAACGCCCGACTGCGCCGCGGCGAGAAGAACCACACCGCGAACTTCAGCGAGCCGCAAAGCCGCCTTCACATTGAGTGCGGCGAAGACCGATTCGAGTGCAACGGCCTGGGGCTGGAATTCCTTAATTAATTCGGTAATCAGCCGATGGATGTGGCACAAATGGGTATTCGACGCAACGGATAGAGGTTTCAGAGGTCGCAACGCACCCAAGCGAAGCATCCGGCAACAGTTCCCATTGCGTTCGACGACTCCGAAGCCGGTCGCACCGGCGGCCGCGGGGTCGATTCCCAATACGCAATAGGGATGCGCAGTCACGCGAATCGAGGCGGTGCCACAGAGCCTATGGCAGCAGGAAGAAGCCTGGCCAGATTTTTCTCTCCGGCCGACAAAAGGCTCAATGCCTGGCGATCAAGACTGGCCGGCCATGACGGCCATTTCTTTCTCGTCGATATCGAAATTGGCGAAGACATGCTGTACGTCGTCGTGCTCTTCAAGCGCTTCCACGAGCTTGAGCATTTGCTGCGCCGCCGGACCGGTCAGTTTAATGTAATTCTGTGGAACCCAGGCGATTTCCGCCGATTCAGGTTTAACGCCCGCCTTGATCAGAGCCTCGCGCACATCGTCAAACGCGTCAGGAGGAGTGAGTACTTCCCAGGCCGAACCGTCGTCGCGCAAATCCTCTGCTCCGGCATCGAGAACGATAGAAAGCATTTTGTCCTCGCTGGCCCGTTCTTTCGAGACCACGATCTGACCTTTGCGACTGAACATCCAGCCCACGGCGCCAGTCTCGGCCAAATTGCCACCATGCCGGCTCATAAGGTGCCGAATCTCGCTGACCACGCGGTTGCGGTTGGTGGTGACCACCTGCACGATCATTCCCACCCCTCCCGGACCGTAGCCCTCGAAGTTTACTTCCTCATACTGTTCGCCTTCGAGCTGGCCCGTTCCACGCTGGACGGCTCGCTCGATATTTTCGTTGGGCATGTTCTCGTTCTTGGCTGCGGCAATCGCGGTGCGCAGCCTGGGATTGGAGTCGGGGTCGCCGCCGCCGACACGCGCGGCGATGGTGATTTCGCGGATCACCTTGGTAAAGATGCGTCCTCGTTTGGCGTCTGTAGCCGCCTTCTTGTGCTTGATCGTCGCCCATTTAGAATGCCCAGACATATCTCGCCTCGCGTTGAGTCTAGAGAAGTTACCGCACTCACGGCCCTCAGGAGATGTCTTCGAAACTGCTGGCCCTGCTTTTGCCTGGCTAGTCTAGCACACCCAATGGTCGCTTCGATATCAACATGAGTCCAGAGCTAGTAGGAACCTGCTTGGTTTGCCACAACGCGCAAACGACAATGGCGGATTCGCCTGTTCGTGGCAACGTGCCACTGGATTTTGTACAGATGGGATGCAAAAATCGGATTTCGAGGTTTTTTTTCTGATGAGCCCCTGCAGCGCACCCGGCTGCAAAATGACGGTCCCGGCGGCCCTGGAAGCCGAGAAGCTCTGCATTTCGCACTTCACTATGGAGATCGAGCGGCGATGCGCCGAGATGCGTCGTGAGACGGCGATTGGCCGCACACCTCGCGAGCGCCAGGTGGAGATTATCAATTACGTCGGAGGGCGCGGCGAGCTACTAGCGCGCACCGCGACGAGCGGGCTGCACCTTCCAGACGAATTGAAGGCCCGCATTCTCAATACCTTCCTCACGCTCATGAACCTGCGAGAAAACCTCGATCGCGCCGCGCTCCGCCATCCCATCGGCCGCACCGAGGGGCGCTGAAAGCTTCCCAGAGTAGTGGAATAACTGCATTTCGAATCGCCAAAATCACCTGCCTCAGGCCCCGATGTAACGTGCGTAGATCGACCGCGCCACAGAAGCGTCGCGCGTCCCTTTAATAATGGCGCGGCCGTCCGCAAAGACGGTCAGCTCGTATGGCGGAACCTGCAAACGCAAGAGAAAATCATTCTGCCGCACGTGGCTGCCCGCCGCGGCCAGGTTGCGTCCCAGTTCAGCCAGATTCAGGTGCCGGCGGCGCTCGTGAATCTGCACGGAATCGCGGCCGCACATGGTGAGGCGAGGCTGCGTTTCTCCCTCCAGGTAAGAGAATCGGCGCTGTCCGCAGGCGCGGCAGTCTTCGCGCCGCGGCACCCGCAGCGACTGGAATCGCCCGGTCCAGACGTCAAACGCCATGAGTCGCGCGTCCTGGGCGTCGGACTTGCCGAGCAGAATTTTGATTGCGGCAGTAGCTTCGAGCGAAGCAATGACTCCCGCCGCCGGGCCCAGCACGCCGACGGTATCACACGTAGGTTCATTCCGTTGCGGGGCAGAGCCATCCTCTGCGGCATCGCCATCCTCAGCGAGGCACGCCAGGCAAGCGCTCTCTCCAGGATGGATCGGCATGGTCAGACCATGGCTCGATACAACCGCTGCATAAATCCAGGGTACGGATTTCTTCACCGCATAGTCATTGATCAGGAAACGCGTTTCGAAATTGTCGGTGCCGTCGAGCAGGACCGCCGAATCGCCCAAAAGCTCCTGCGCGTTTGCTGGCGTGAGATCTCCGACGATGCCACGCACCTCCACATCCGAATTAATGCACCGGAGGCGCCGCTCCGCGGCCACTGCTTTCGGCAGCAGTTCTTGCGCGTCGGCTTCCTCGAAAAGGGTCTGCCGTTGCAGGTTGGAAGCTTCGACGAAATCGCGGTCAACGATTCGAAGGCCACCGACGCCAGCCCGGACGAGCAGGCTTGCAAGAGCCGAACCCAAGGCGCCGCAGCCAATCATCGTCACCGAAGAATGGCGCAGGCGCTCCTGCCCTTCCTCGCCGATCGGCCCGAAGAGTATTTGCCGGGAGTAGCGTTCGCGGAGTCTGGCGTCCATTCGTGAATTTTCGCCGCACTTGCAGGAACGCGGCCGAAGTCGGCTCGCAATCCTCGTGGAGACCCCTTGATGATAACCCGATTCCTCGCCAGGCTCGCTGAGCACGCTCCTCCACGGAAGTTTCTGACAGGCAACGCGCTTGTGCTAACCTTCTCTTTTATAGTGGCGAATGATTTCGAATCGTCTGTGGGCGGCTCTTTTTTTGCTGGCCGGCATTGGGCTGCGCTGCCTGGCCGGTGCCGTGGTTCACGCGCAAACGGCGCCGGCACTACCCGCACAGCTCGAAGGCCGGCAGGTGACTGCCATTCGAATCGTGGATCAGTCCGGCGAGGTGGTTGACGAAAACGCGGGCGACCTTCCGCTCCGATCAAACCAACCTTTTACCCTCGAGGCTGAACGCGAAAGTTTGCGCCAGCTCTATCGCACCGGGCGATATGCGGATATCCAGGCCCAAGTTACCAACCTTCCCGAGGGGTTGCGGCTGGACTTTGTGGTGCGGCGGAATTTCTTCATTAACGCTGTCAAAGTTAACGGGCTTCGCGAGCCTCCAAGCGATTCTGTGGCGGTCTCCTCCATGCGCCTGGGACTCGGCGAGCCCTTCCGGGAATCCGACATGCCTGCTGCGTTGGATCGCCTGAAGAGGACCCTGGAAGACGAAGGCTTGTATCAAGCGAAACTCACCTATCATCTGGTACCTCATCCGCAAACCCAGCAGATGGACATTATCGTGGATGTTGTCCCGGGCGAGCGCGCATTTGTCGGCATGATCAATCTAATCAATCAGTCAGCTTTCAGTGATGCGGAGATTCGCGATCATCTGAGACTCAAGCCCAAAACGAGGGTAACCTCGGAAGCACTGGAGCGCAGCGTCCAAAACAGCCGCAAATGGCTGATTGGGCGCGGGTACCTGGGCGCAAGAGTTTCTGTGGTACGGGGCACGTATGAGCCGGATACAAACCGGGTGGCGCTCCAGTCATCGGTTTTTGCGCAACTGAAAGTGCGCGTGCAAGTGCTCGGGACCAAGATTTCGGAGAGTACGCTACGTTCTCTGCTTCCCATCTACGAGGAAGGCGCCGTCGACGAGGATCTGCTTCAGGAAGGGCGACGCAATTTGCGCGATTACATGCAACGGCAGGGTTATTTCGACGCGGAGGTCGATTTCACGACTGCGGAAGATCCTGCGGAAGGCCAGCAAGGCAGCACGGAAGTGATCACCTACCGTGTGGAATTGGGCTCGCACCACCGGCTGGTGGGTGTGGCCTTTTCGGGTAATCACTACTTTCGTGACGATCTGCTGCGTAGCCGCATCCGCATCCAGCCCGCCGCCTTTGCCTCTCCCGGACGCTTCAGTTCCGGCCAGCTCAGCAGTGACGTCGCTTCCGTTACCGAGCTGTATCAATCGAACGGCTTCCGCGACGTGCAGGCGAGCAGCGATTTGATGGACAATTATAAAGGTCATACTGGCGACCTCTTCGTTACCTTTCGCATCCAGGAAGGCTTGCAGACGCGTATTGCCAAGCTGACGCTAGAGGGCAACCACGCACTTAAGAATGACGAGCTTTCGAGTGTGATTGGTTCGACGGCGGGACAGCCTTATTCCGATCTAAATGTCGCCGGCGACCGCGACAATGTGCTGGCCCTCTATTACGACCAAGGTTTTCCCAATGCACAATTCCATGCCACCGTCGATAATCTGCCTGCTCAGCCCGGAGAGGGGCCGCGCGTGAATCTCACGTATCAAATTGAGGAGGGCCAGCAAATTCGTGTGGCGCAGGTACTCGTAGGCGGCTATGAACACTCGCACCCGAGCGTCATCGTTCGCGAAATCCAACTCCGCCCGGGCGGGCCTATGAGTGAGAGCGCCGTCGTGGACACGCAACGCCGCCTTTACAAC
>QHYQ01000282.1 GCA_003224175.1 Acidobacteriota bacterium | reverse complement strand
CGAAACGCTGTATTCCCGGTTGCGCCTAGGATAACGAATCTGTTGGGCGAGGAAGTTTCTGAAGTGCAGCACTCGCAGAAATTCATCGAACAAATGAACTCCGCCGAAGTGGGTCAAACCCCGATAATTAAAGGCGATTTGTACATTTCTTGGAGAGTAGGGCATTTCAAGGAATTGCTAACCAGCAGTTAGCAATTCCTTGAACTCTAAAATAACGATGAAAGGCGCGTCAAATCAACATTTCTGCATGATTCGGAGGACAAAATGCGCCGGATTTAGGTATTTAACTTCGACCGGCGCCATCGCGATTCACTAAGATGAGCTCTAGCAAGCGAGGGCGAAATCTTATTTCTTGCTTTGATGCGTGGTCATCACCGGCACCCAGGCGGGGGTTCCCTCTTCCCACTTATCGCTAGTGATGGGCCGCTGATTCGAGCCGTCTGCATTCATCACGAAAAGCTCCGCATACGGCTGTGGACTCCCGTCATAGAGCGGAGTTTCATCCCGAAAGCCCAAGCGCGCGCTGCTGAACACAATGTACTTGGCATCGGGCGACCAAGCGCAGTGAGCATCGTTTCCGGGGGCGTGTGTCAATTGGTTGAGGTCGGTGCCATCTGGCCGGATGGTGAAGATTTCGTAAGAGTTCGTGCCACCGGTATCGCGTGTGAAGCAAATGCGGTCACCTAGAGGCGACCATACGGGGAAGTTGTCGTTCCCCGACGTGAGCTTGGTGCTCTTGCCGTCATCCAGGTTTAGTATTTGGAGGCTCCGTGCTTCCTTCGTCCACACGCGATACACGATGCGCTTCCCATCCGGCGACCAGCTCGGGAAGCCGCTATTGAGGGGACCGTTGGTGAGTTCACGCTTTTGGGAACCGTCGGCACGGATCATTACCAGTTGCGATGGCTTGCTTTCGCGGTCTTTGAAAACTGCCCCGTATCCGAAAACAACCCACTGCCCATCCGGCGACCAGGAGGGTGAAAAAGCTCCTCCCCCGTCTTGTTGGAAGAGCAGCTTGCGGTTCGTGCCGTCCAGATCGCTCACGTAAACTGCAATCTTATCGAAGGGGGTAATTCTGAGGGCACCGACATCCCCGAAGGGGCTGAGGACCAATTTTCCGGTGCTCGAAATCGCCGGGAATTCGCCTGAAAATCGCAGGTCGAAGGAGTGATCTTTGGCGTAGAGCGGCTGGTTCTGCTTCGAATCGTAAGTGAACTTCTCATAGACCAGTTGCTTGCCGTTGGGTGACCATGCAGGGTTGCGTATCACCCCTGGAGCCCGCGCCTCAACTCCATGCTCTCCCGTCGTAAATGCCAACTCTCCCTTTTGACCGGGTCCCTTTATGAGGTAGCCGATGCGATCGGCACTCAAGAACTGCGGCGATACTTTCAGGCCGGGACCGGAGGTGTGCTCCGTGCGGACGCCCGTGGAGACGTCCACGGAGATGACCTGTGACGTGGCTTCCCCAAACAGGCGCGCCGCAAAGGTATATTCGGCGTCTAGGTCGTAAAAAACGACTCGCTTGCCGTCGGCCGACCATTTCGGCGAGCCCGCCATTTCACCTTCTGGCGTGAGTTTGCGCAGACCCGTGCCATCCGATTGAATCACATAAATGCTTGCCGCTTGAATGTGTTCGAATCCAGGCGAAATGTCCTGAAGAGGAAATTTGTGTCTTTTGAAGTCCGTTCCCCGGTCGGAGGAAAAAACGATCCATTTGCCATCCGGCGACCAGGAGGGCCTGAAAAAGCCGTCCATTTTGCCCACAGCCGCTTGCAAAGCTGGCACCCCCGTAAGATTGCGCGCCTTTCGGGTTTTGATATCCAGGATCCAGATGTTGCTGGTTCCATTGACGCGTGTAGAAACAAACGCCAGTTGATTGTCGTCCGGCGAAAGCGACGCCTGATCATCAAATCCATCGTCATCCGTCAGCCGCTCGAGTCCGGAACCGTCCTGGTGCATTCGGTAAATATTTGCAGGGCCGTTGCGCTCGGACGTAAATACGATCCATTTGCCATCGTTGGAAAACATCGCATCGTAGTCCATGTTGCCGCCGGAGTTGAGCTTACGCTCCCCGCTTCCGTCTCCGTTGGCAATGAACAATTCTCCGCCGGAAGGTCCAATGCGGTTCACCAAAATGGTGTTCTTGGTGACCGATCGCTCCGCCGAAGCAAGTGCCAGGGCCCCTAGCAGCAGAAAAAACGCAGTGACTGTTATTCCGAACTTCTTCATAGAGAATTTCCGTTTGATTCGCGCATCGTACGCTTCTCCTGCCCTCGACACAACGAATTTGCTACGAGAGCGGGCCCCGCGAGATCGGCGAGGATCTGACGGCTCTTCCTCCCGTCGGGCTAGCCCAGCTTCCGATGCCACGTTGCAAAATATCGCCATTATCGAGTGGCGATAAGCCGGGTAAGAACGGGGCCACTTCTACGTGTTGCTAACTATTCGGGAATTGGCATCCCGACCGAAGAACTTGGGTTAGGCGAGGTCTATTCGGCGTTCCCGGGTATACGATAACAATAGGCATGCCCTGGACACTTGACGAGATCGAGAAGGATTGGTTGGGCGGTGGACACGTTCAATTGCCCTTGGTACGCAAAAATTCCATCCGTGCTCTCATCTGACAGAGAGGTTACTCGGAAACGTCGACTCTCAGCGTCGCTATGCGGCGCATTTGAATGCTCAGACCAATGCCTACTGCGAACGGTTGGTGGGCACGGTACGTCGTGAGTGCCTGGATTTCATGATCCCGCTGGGTGAGAAACACTTAAGCAGGATCCTGGCCGAATGGGTTACCCACTACAACCAAGGCAGGCCTCATTCGAGCCTGGGGCCAGGCATTCCTGAACCTGTGGAAATGCTCCTGCCTACGCCACCTCACCGTAGATATTTCTCCACTGACATCCACAAGGTCGCGGCTCGTGCGATCCTCGGCGGGCTTCACCATGAATACCGTTGGGAAAGGGTGGCAGCATGAAAGACCGACTGCTCAGAAAACGGCGTGCCCTGATTACCTCTCCACTGGAGTGGCAGATGACCGCAGCGCCAGTGCCTCACCCGGTGATTCCAGTCCTGGCCGAACGCGGCGGCACGCAGCTCCAGACGCCGCGCCCGACCCTCCTCGTGGATACGCGAGAACAGAATCCGTTCAATTTCTCTCGCTTCCAGGAATGGTTTGCCGGAATCGAAAAGAAGGCGCTACCGCTGGGAGACTACTCTGTAGCCGGTCTGGAAGACGTGTGCGTGGTGGAGCGGAAGGATCTCTCGGACTTGGTCCATTCGTGCACGGCTGACCGGATGGCCTTCGTCAAGCGTCTCCGGCTCATGGCGCAGCACCCGCATCGGTTGTTGGTAGTCACGAGCACGCTGAGCCAGATGAAATCTCCCCATGCCCACACAAACGTTGATCCCAACCGAACGATGCAATTCCTAGTGGCCACACTCGTCGGGTTGCAAGTGCCTTTCATCTGCAGCGAGACGCATGAACTGGGCGAAGAACTCGTCGGTTCGTACCTCTATCAGGTTCATCTCTACCACTGGCTGGAGTCCCACGACTACGGCCGCTTTCTGTCAGACCACGATCTATAGAGGTTGAGCGTCGGAGCAGACGGTTTAGCGGCTGGGAAGAAGTTTGAGGCAAGGATGGAATTTTTGCGTAGCACACCTGCAGAAAGGGGGATCCCACGGGTGGCCGAGAACGAGAGCGAGAATTTGTCCAGCACGACTCGTCGTGTCCTAGGTTATTTGCGCGGGACTCCTAAGGCCGATAGAATAAGCACGGCAACGTTTTGCAGTCTCACTGGTCAAAAAAAATCAGAAAATCAATTTCAAGCCCAACTGAATCTGGCGCATTGTCGTGGACGTGGTGGTAATTCTCCCTGCACCGGGATCTAGGGTCCCAGCCGCATCGGCAAAGACATTATTGCCGGGTGCTCCAAAGTTAGGATGGTTCAGGAAGTTGAAGAGCTCTGCCCGAAACTCAAGGTTCTTCCCCTCCCCCAGCCGATTGTCCTTGATGAAAGAAAGATTCAGGTTCACTTGTCCCGGGCGGATCAAGGTGTTTCGCCCTACATTTCCAAAATAACCCAGCGGTTGGACGACAAAATTCGAAGGGTCGAAATAACGTTCAGGGGTCCAGTGATCGAGCACCGGATTGTTGTTCCCGCCAGGGCGAAGGTCTGGTCGCTCGTTACAGCTTTGCGCCACACAGCCGGATTGGCGCGGAGTCATTTGGATATTGACGGGCAGGCCGCTGCGGATCGTATTGCTCCCGTTGACGGACCAGTCGGCCAGGAGGTAACGGAGCGGTGCGCTCGCCTGCTTCCCCCAATGACGGCCGGTCCCGTACGGAAACTCGTAGGTGTAAGAAAGAATGAAGTTGTGCTCAACATGCAGCGAAGAGAGGCCCCTATCGGAAGAAAAATCCTGCCCGTTGTAGACTGCGAAGCTGGCGGCTCCAGCAATCTGTTCCGCCCCCTTGATTCCAGCTCCTCCTCCATCATCGATGTTCCGCGACCAAGTGTAGGACCCATTGAATGCCAGACCGGCGCGCAAACGCTTCTCCACAACCACCTGGAGAGCGTGGTAAATCTGATCGCTAACGGGAGCGACGTAGCGAAACGACGTGAAATTCGGGTTGGGCACTTGCGCATTCGGCGGAGTGAACTCCCGGCCGTTTTGAATGATCACCGGCTTCTGGTTGGGGTTGTAAATCGCAAACAGGTTCACGCCTCGCGTCCCCACGTAATTTGCTTTGAACACTAAGCTTTGCCCCACTTGCCTCTCCACCGAAAACGTCCACTGCATGGTGTAAGGAATCTTAACCTCCAATGGCATGATCAAAGGCTCGCCCGCGGACGCAACCAGGTTGGGATTGGCAAAGGGGAACGGGAACTTCAACACCGGTCGGTTGACCGTAAATCGCTGCGCATAAGGAGGGGCCTGGAGGGCCAATTGGTAGATGTATGCCAAGGGCATTTCCTTGAACATCCCAAACCCGCTACGAAAGACCGTCTTTTGATCGGAAAATGGAGTCCAGGCTAGCCCTACTCGGGGAGAAAAACCTTTGAAGGCGTCATGGATACGAAAAAGGGGATCCTTTGAGGTCAACAGAGCGAAGTCTTTATCCGTG
>QHYQ01000281.1 GCA_003224175.1 Acidobacteriota bacterium | reverse complement strand
GTTTTCAAGTCCAAGGGTTCTGGCCAGCGTTCTGGGGCGGAGTGATTCTGAGTTTTCTAAACCTGATAGTTCGACAACTCCTCTTACGCAGAACCGATTGACCAAGAACTGTCGGCCTGATTCCGAACGGTGGCCGTCCCACATTCCGATAATCCCGTTTATCAGATGGGATGAGAAGGCCGGTCTCCGCGGGATGCGATACGCTCCCAGTGTTCGACGTGCTCAAGGCACAAAGAAAAGGAGACCGGCTATGAAAAAGACTAGCACTGTTCGGGTAAATGGAAACATGATTTTCAAAGGACACAAACTCACGATTGGTCTGGACCTCGGCGATCGCTGGTCGTTCTACTGCGTTCTGGATGAAGCGGGCAAAGTCCTTCTGGAACAGAAAGTGGCGACGACACCGGAAGCGATGAAGCAGACATTTGAGAAGATACCGCGAAGTCTCATCGCCCTGGAGACGGGAACACATTCCCCTTGGGTAAGCCGGCTGCTAGGGGCGGTGGGGTGTGGCTTGCCCTAGGAGAATCAATGGTCTTTCATGATCCTTCTCAGCTCTTTGATCCACCTTCCGAAATTGTGAGAGACGCTGCGATTGCGCCACCATCCGAGCCATTCGAGAGCCTGGTAGATTTCCAGTTCCCTGACTTCCCAACAGAAATCCTTCCAACTTCGCAAAAGGCCCGTTTGAGCTTGGTATTCGTCGAAGTAAGCGCGCCACATCGCCTGCCTTTGGCCATCCGTCCATCTGCCGGAGGAAATGCTCACTACATCAAAACCCCCCGGTCCAAGCGCCGCAGTTTCCCAATCAATGACCGCCAACATCTGCTCTCCTTGTGGTGCACGCAACATGATGTTCTTCCCAAAAAACTGACCGTGAATAACAGTCCTGGGCAATGCTGCAAACCAACCAATGCGACTAGCATAATGTTCCAGCGCTTCGTTAACCATTGTTTGATCAAGGGCATTTAATTCGGGCAGAATCCTGCGGACTCGCTCCGCACAACGGTGGTAGTGTGCGAAATCGTATACGGGAAGAAAACTGGTCTGGGACGGTGGCAGGTTGCGAGTTGCAGCGTGAAAACGCGCGGCCCATCGCGTTGCCGGGACCCAGCGCTCATAGTTTCGGCAATCGCGCAGCCTAGAACTTCCCACGTCCTCGAGAAAAAGCCAGTAAATGCCGCAATGAGGTTCCCAACGGACTGCGTAGAGTCGAGGACTGCCCAAGTCTGTTCGCGAGAGGATTTGCTGATACACGCGCAGTTCGTGATAACTAGGGCCAAGGCCGCCTGTCCGCACCTTTCGTGCCGTTTCGATTTGGTGGTCGGGATTCAAGTCCTTGAAGAAGGCAGTAACTTGCTCGCCAGTATCAAGATAGATATGCAGGTGCTCTGCTCGGAAACTCGAGACATGCTCACAAACCTCGCGTTGCAGTTCCTTGACACGAACTCGCTGGCCACGTAACCGAGAGAAGGAAGTTTCCAAAGTTTTGACGATCATTCGTGTCGCCGAGCCTACATTCTTTTTTCGCGACCCGACATATCCGCGCTGTGCGCCGAAGCCAATTGGGACGTTTCCTGGCATCTTCTTACTCTCGCCACTCCGCCATTTCGATACCCTCGGCCATCCGCATTTGATATACCCGGAGTTTCACAGTCGATACCTCCCAATGGGGTTCAAATTTGACGCTCTCCCAGCAGAATTCGGATAGCCCCCGGAAGATTCTGCCAACGATCTTCATGCATTGAAGAGCTTGCATAGTTACTTTAGGCCAGCAGCGTTTTGCGATGGCGTGGTACGCGCCGAGGTCGATATACGCAAGGTCTTCGGCGGGAACACCCCATCCGCTGGTCTCCCAGTCGAACGTAAGGAGACTGGGTCCCTGGGGGGTGGTTCGAATTACAACATTTCTCGGTTTGAAATCCCCATGGACCAGCGTTCGTGGCATCTGTGCGCACCATCGCTCAATTTGCTTCCAATGCGATTCCAGGAAGTTACATTGCGAAATCACGCTTTGGACCACGGCGGACTCCTCTTCGAGCAGTTTGAGGTACTTCAGATTTGTCTCGAACCTCGCGCGTGCGGTTCGAAGCTGCCCGAGGTAGTGCCCGATACCGCGGTCGGGAAGCCGCGTTCCCGCGACCGCAGCGTTCTCCCCCAAAGTGTGTAGATGTCCGAGCCACGTTCCAGCCAAGGCGCAGTGATCCTGGCGCTCACGACAAAATCGTTCACCTTCTACACATTCGAGAAAAAGCCAATCATAATCGCCTTCGCCCTTGACAAATCCGTAGTAGCACGGAGAACTGACCGCGAGTTTCGGTAGGATATCCTCATAAATAACACGCTCGTGCTCTGCTACTTCCCGGCGGCAATACTTAGCGACAATGGAGGAAGGGCCAGGACCAAGGTTATCGATTCGATAGATGGTTGATTTGAATCGCTTCTTTAATACCCAAATCCTTCCGGGATCAACAGCCCCGGTGTTCAATCGGGACCAGGCCCATACTGCGGGATGATCCGAGGCGGTGTCCTTCGACTCTTGGAACTCGGTTTGCTCAACCACGGACATTGCTCCCGGTCAGAGAGTCGCCTCTCGTGGCGGCTAGTCCCTCATCAGACAGCCGAGGCAATGTTGCGGCTTTGACCGCGAGCCTGCCGTGATCGATCTGTACCAACAAATTGCATTGTCTCAAGGTGCTTGGCCTATGGGCGATGATGAAAACGGTGCGACCTTGCATGAGGCGTTCCAGCGCCTCCAGAATGGCCGCTTCCGTTTTGACATCTACTGCGCTGGTTGGCTCGTCGAGAATCAATATCGGCGCGTTCTTCAGAAAAGCACGAGCAAGGGAAACGCGCTGGCGCTCGCCTCCGGAGAGACACATCCCCCGCTCACCAACGAGCGTCTGATAGCCCTCGGGGAGCCGGGAGATGAATTCGTGAGCATTGGCGGCTTGGGCGGCTGCTAGAATCTCTTCCTGTCCTGCCGCGGGGCAGGCATAGGCGATGTTTTCCGCCACGCTGCTCGAGAAGAGCACCGTATCCTGCGGCACCAACGCGAACTGATTGCGGAAATCGCTGAGGCAGTATTCCCGCAAGTCCACGTCGTCGAGAAGAATCCGCCCTTCAGTGGGATCGTAGAAGCGCAACATCAGGCTCACCAGAGTGGTCTTGCCCGCACCGGTCGGTCCTACGATGCCCACACGCATTCCCGGATTCACTTGAAATGAAACCTGATCCAGGGCCGGACGGTTGTTCTGTCCATATCTGAACGAGACGTTCTGAAAAGCAATCTTGCCCGTGGCGTGCACCAGGGCTACCGGATTGGTTTTCTCCGCGACTTCGGGAATCTCATCGAGTAAAGCGAAGGCCCGCTCTACGCTGGCCAACTGTGACTGCAGAGCCGCCGAGTTCTTGCCCATTGTTTTCAAGGGTTCGTAGAGCTGGGTCACATACCCCATCATCAGCATAAGATCACCGAGACTGATAACGCCGGATTGGACTTGCCGGAATCCCACAAACAGCACCGTGGCTGTCCCAGCCGCGGCGGTCAGACCAACCAGAGAGTTGAACTTTCCCGCGGCCCAAGCCAGCCCAAGGCGTGCGCGCATACCGTCGAAGCCGCAGCGAACAAACCGATGTCGCTCGTCTTCCTCCCTCCCAAAGGCCTTCACTACGCGCAGCGCGCCAAGCACTTCCTGGACCACGCCCATGGCGGATTTTTCAAGCGCCTTCACTTCACGCGACCGGTGGCGCAGGCCACGGCGATAGAACTTTGAAATCAAAAAGAGGATGGGCGAGACCAGCAGGGCGACCAAAGCCAATTGCCAATCGATTCTCAGCGTGACATACAGCATTCCGACCAGGGTGAAAGCAGAGCTGAGGGAGGGGATCAAGTATTGAACCGCAATCGTTTGAATGGCCGCGGCGTCGTACTGAACGTTGTACAGCGTTTGAGCGGTCCCCTTGATCTCGTGATAGGAAAGAGACAATCGCTGCATTTGCCCGAAAATGTCGGATCGGAAGTCGAGGAGGAACTTTTCACCGATATACGTCCCCAGCAGATTCACTGCCAACGCTTGAATCTGTACGAGAACCGCCACGGCAATCAGCAACCCGACCGCAAAAAACAACGCCGTAGATGCAGAAACAAGTAATCGGGCAGGCACGAGTGGCCGAATTATGTGAGGAAGAGGTTTAGAACCGAGGCCACTATCCAGAGCTATCTTCAGCGGCATGGGGACCAATAACGCCAGAGGGGTTGCCAGTAAGCTGAGCAGGAGAAGACCAATTAGGTGAGCCCAATAAGGTTGCGCCCACCTGAATAAACGTCGGTAAAGCAAAAAGTCTCTATACAACGTCGATTTCCCAGAAACCGTCATATGCGCTCGAAGTCCAGCTTGATCAGTGTGCGATGGATCGCGCCGACCGCCACCGCTCCGCTCCTGAAGGTCATGGCTCCAAACATTGCGCTTAATATGCCGAGGATGGCAGCAGCGTACACCGATCGGTCCAAGAGCGCCACGAAGCACGCAGTGGTCAACAAGAGGGTGGTCCCGGCTCCCGAGATAGAGAACCACGGGCGGAAATGAAGCCGGAGCGAGTGCTTGCCTCGGCCATAAGTCTCTGAGACAGTGCGGATCCGTATGCCGCCAAACAAACCGCCGCGTATTTCCAAATCCCAGCGGTCGTAGTCACCGCCCCGGCGTACGACGGCGCCGCTCGACCGCAGCAGAGATTCCAACGAATGGAGTATGGTTGTGGTATCAATCCATTTTTCGCTCCAGAGCAAAAACGTCCGCGGCCAAGGTAACGAGATCGTTGGGAAACGACGAATTCTCCCGACCGTGAGGGAATAAATTAGACGGCTCCACAAACGAGCCCAAGGCTGCATCAGGTGAAGCATCACGGTAAGAACGCGCAGGCGGAACCGTGCAAAGCCACTTTTCGCCGATCGAGGAAACCGAATGTTCCGCGCGGCGCTTATCGGCGAAACCAGCGACAATCCGAAGGTGGCTACTGCAACAGGTAAGGCACTCAACAGCGGCCTCCAAACCATGCCAAGGACACCAAGCACCGCCAACACAAGATTCATGAGCTGCCATTCGTGCATCAGTGGCAGAGAGTTCAGAAGGTTTGGGGCAGGCTGGTCCAGCCGCGCATAACCGGCTGTTCCCCAGGTTCCTTGATAAATCCGTCCGCGAGACAACCAGAGCAGCCAGTTCCTGCGGAAAGCCATATTACAGCCGGGTATGTGCTCGGCTTCGCAATCTGAGATGAGTACGTGGGCCGGCCCTCCTGGAGCGGCCGCGACACAACTGGCAGTCTCGCCATCATCGGGAATGGGAATGTTCGGCCCGCCTACGCCCGCGTAGTTCGCGTTGAGGAATGCGGCGGCCAGATAGGTTAGCCAATCGGGATCGGGGAGGGCATCGTCGTCAATGTAGGCAACGATCTCACCTGTTGCGGATTGCCATCCCAAGTTCCGAGCCGCACTCAGACCCTGGTTTTCCGTGCGGATCACGCGGACCTCGTACTCGGCCGCGATGTCGCCGGCGCCATCGGTTGAACCATCATCAATGACGATGGCTTCGAAGTTCGGATAACGGAGTTTGGCGATCCCTTCCAGGCAGTCGCGAATGGTACGGCTCCCGTTAAAAGTGCACACCACGATCGATATTTTTGGCCACGCTACTGCGGAGGGAAACGGGACTTCCTCGAATGCCCTGCGAACCACGCCGAGCGCTTGTTTAGGCAGTCTACCCCTGCTGGTCAGGCCAAAATCCCAATCCGCCACATCTTCGCCCGCTCGGTACCACTCGTCGGTCCATGCATAGACAAATGCCCCGGCGCAGCCTGCCGCGAAAGCCTTGCGTATCTGCCAGTTCAGGCAAGCCGCCTGCCCCTTCTCGCCATTCCTTTGACTGTCCAGGCCAATCTCCGTCACGAGCAGAGGGCGATTGCCGGCCAAGTTCTGAAGGCGCACGAGATACGCCTCATAGCGCTCCGGCGACTCCAGGAAAACGTTAAAACAAACCAAATCGAGAAACGACAAATCCAGGTATTCGGTCGACGGATAGTTTGCATAGGAAACCAAACCTTCGGGATCCTCTTCTCTCACTTCATCCGATAGCAGCTTCAGGAATCTTTCCACAGTTCGAGCTCCGTGCCAACGCACGATGGATGCGGGGATCTCGTTGGCGACAACGTAGCCCAAAACAGCAGGATGACCGGTGCACGCCCGCGCGCCGCTTCTAACTTGCTTTCTGATTTCGCGCACAATTTTTCGCTCACCGAGAAACCCGTAATGGCGTTCCCCTTGCAGCCCAACCAAAACGCGAAGATTGCATTGCTCGGCGATGTCCAGGAGCCAGCGTGGCGGTGCGGTGTAGGTTCGCAGGGCATTCAGGCCGTTTGCAGACATCTGGGAGAAATCCCGTTCGACCATCGGCGGCGAAGGGAACGAGCAGCCATCCGGGCCCGGGCGAAAGGTTCCATAAGTCACACCGCGGAGGTAGAGCTTATCTCGCCCCTTCCAAAGAAATTTACCCCTTATGGTGGCGCGCTCGCCGCTCGAGGCTGGTTTGGGATTAACAGGAAGGTCCAACACAATCGCTGGCGCACAAACTGGTGCCTGGGCAGGTGCGCATGAGATCGGCGCAGCGTTGTTTTTCTGTCCATTCGTCACGATGTGTGTTTGTATGTTTGAGCCTCCCGCAATGCGTGTAACAGATGCATCCATTTGTTTTTCGTGCTTCAGAGGATTCGAGCTCCCTGACGAGCGATTCTTCTTCGATCTCCTCTTTCTATTCTTCCGTTTCCCTAAAAAGAAAATTTTGCGGACATTTGCAGTGTCCTTGCCGGCCCGAACGAGGCGGCTTGGCCGAACAACGGGGAACTCAGCACTCCGACGATGCTGGCGATGTTTGCGTAATTGATTGCATTGAACGCGTCCAAGCTGAGCTCCATACGCCCCCTGGTACGAACTTCGTTTCCAAGGGCGCGCCGGAGGGCGAACACTTTCGTGACCCGCGTGTCCACTTCTATGGTCGCCGGGCCGCGGCCCGTGTTGCGCGTTACGCCGGGAGGCCGCGTAAGCGTGTCGCCGAACAGGTCTGACCCGGTCGTGATATCGAACGGAGCTCCGCTGGCCGCCGACAGAATCGAACCTAGTCGCAGGCCCAACGGAAGTTGCACCACTCCTGAGAAGTTGAAGCGGTGCCGACGGTCGAAATCGGCGGGGCCTATTTCCGGCTGCAAGTCGTAATTGTCTGCTGGAAACAAATAAAGGCCGGGCCCGTTACTCGATACGTCGTTGGTATACTTGGAGAAGACGTATTGCGCGTAGCCTCTAAAGTACCTCCCCCATCCCCCGCGAAACATCACACTCAGAGCATGTCCGCGGAGGAATGCCGTCGACTCGTATTCCTCAATATTCGTGAAGTTTGGATCAGGGCGTACTCCGTTGCCCGAGGGCAACGGAGCATTGACGTCCCGAATACGGTCGAGATGCACTCCATGCAGAAGGGAGTAGTCGAGTGAGAGCCAACTTCCTTTCCTTACTTCTTGTTCGAATCCGGCACTCGCTTGGATGAGATAAGGAGATTGAGCGGTGGGTGACACGCGTGTGATACTCGGCGGCGGAGTGGTTACTTGCCCGCCCTGGAATGGATCCGGATAAGAGGGGTTGGAAATATCGGTCTCCCGGACACGGACGCCATCGAGG
>QHYQ01000280.1 GCA_003224175.1 Acidobacteriota bacterium | reverse complement strand
CTTGATGCGGAGCTTCCTCGTTCTCACCCGCGTCGATCTCGGTTTCAATCCCAAAAATCTTCTCCACTTCGAACTCGTTTGGCCCGACTCCTACAATTTCAAGTGGAGCGATCCGGCCTCCGTCGTAAACATCCGAATCCGCAAGAACTCCGTCACCCGCCAGCTTCTCGAACGCATGAAAACCGTCCCCGGCGTACTCTCCGCCGCGGAATGCGATGAAGAGCCGCCTTTGAATTCCGACCTGACCGACATCATCATTCCCGGCCGTCCCCATGTGGAACGCTGGGAAGCCCGAGACGAATCCGTCAGCGAAGACTATTTCGAAACTCTCGGCATCGCGCTGCTCCGGGGCCACGTCTTCTCCGAAGACGACATAACCGCCGCCCGCCACGTCATGGTCATCAATCAAGCCTTCGCTCGCCAATATTTTCCCAACGAAGACCCGCTCGGCCAAAAGGTCAAACTCGCCGCGTTCGACCAAAAGTATCGCGATGCCCCGCGCGACGCGTACTTTGAAATCGTGGGAGTCGTCGCCAACTACAAATCTCGCGACTTTGTAAATCCGTCCTGGCAGGAAGTTCCAGAAGCCTTCACTCCCTACAGCCTTAACGTTTTTTACTGGCGAACCTTTCTTGCCAGAACCTCCGTCGATGCCGCCTCAGTTTTGGGAAGCATGCAAAAGGAACTCCAGTCCGTTGATCCGAGCGTAGCCATCGGCGTTTCCGGAACGCTGGAATCGTCCCTCCGCGAGTTCTATCGCGGCCCACAATTCGAATTGGCAACGATCACCGTGTTCTCCGCGATCGGCCTCGTCCTGGTAACCATCGGAGTATTTAGCGTGATGGGCTACGCGGTCGCGTTGCAGACCCGCGAACTCGGCATCCGTATGGCGCTGGGCGCCCAGCAGAGAGCCATTCTTGGCTTGGTGCTTTTCAACGGCTTCCGCTTGGTAGCAGTCGGGATCGGTTTCGGCTTGCTCGCAAGCTTTGCCCTGACGCGCTTTCTCGCCGCCCAAATCCCCGGCGTCTCGGCCACGGACCCAGTCACGTTTGCCGCCGTCGTGGCCATCGTTGTCTCCGTCGGCCTGACCGCCTGCCTCCTCCCAGCCCGCCGCGCCGCCCAAGTCGACCCCATCGTCGCCCTCCGCTATGAATAGTGATTCTAAACATAGCTGGTTTCGATTCGCTCGACAAAGCTAGCAATATCCTGGCTCACATGCCTGGTAAGTTCGTTACCGGAAATCAAGTGATTTTGCGGCGATTTCTGTTAGTCGAAAACGTCTTAGGCAGTTCTCCGCTGTGAGTGGAGCGTCCGTTCGGGGCGGTGAAGATCGAACCCACGACCAAATCTCTAAAGCCTTGCCGCTAGCGGCTTCTCACTGTCGAACTGCATTGAAAAGACAAAGAGAAAACCGGTTTGCCAGAGTCGAAAGAAAGGTCTCCGTGCTGAAAACAAAGCAGTTACAGACACGACTTTCATAAGGTTTCGCGGGCCGAAGGCCCTAAAAGGACAGATAGGACGTCGACCCGCGGAGTCACTCTTTTCTTGAGCCTCGTGCTCTCCAGGTATATAGTGCCGCCCATGCTGCGTGTCACTTGCCGTAGCCTACTCCAGGCTTTCGGGATTGCATCTATTAGCCACTTGCTACCGGTCCTCTTGCATGAAAAGGGTGTCCTATGCGAACTGCGTGGGGAGTGTTATTTCTCTTCTTGATTGTCAACGCCAGTACATGCTCGGCTCAAACGGTAGGGGCGAGCTTGCAAGGCACCGTGTACGACCCGTCCGGAGGATTCGTTCCGGGCGCGGCGATCGAAGTCCACAACGTCGGGCAGGGCGCGGTGCGAGCACTTGCTACGGATGACAAGGGCCGGTATCGCGAGCCGCTTTTGCCGCCGGGGGAATACGAGCTGCGTGTGAAAGCGGCCGGCTTTCAGCCCGTTGTGCTGAAGGGCATTAAGCTGACCATCGGGCAAGATGCGGTGCTGGACGTCAAGCTGGAAATCGCGGGCGGCATTGAACGCGTGAACGTCACCGCAGAGGACGCTCCCCCGATCGACCTGGCTTCCGCCGCGCTCAGCGGTACCGTGAACCGCTCGCAGATGAATGATCTTCCGCTTAATGGACGCTCGTTTCAGGAGCTGGCACTTTTGCAGCCGGGTGTAAACGCCGCTGTCGCAGCAGGAAGCGACGCAGTGGGCGGGCGCGGAAAGAAAATCACCATCAATGGCGCGCGGCCAGAGCAGAACAGTTTTCTTCTGGACGGCTCGGACATCAACAATGTTTACAACAAAACGCCGGGGTCAGTGGGCGGCGTGTTGCTGGGCGTGGAAACGGTGCAGGAATTTCAGGTGCTGACGAATTCTTATTCGGCGGAGTTTGGCAGGTCCTCCGGTGGCATCATCAACGCGATTACGCGGTCGGGAACCAACAAGCTCCATGGGAATTTGTTTGAGTATCTGCGCAATTCAGCGCTGGACGCGAAGAATTACTTTGATCCGACGGCAAATCGCATTCCGCCTTTTAAGCGCAATCAATTCGGGGGAACGCTGGGCGGGCCGATTAGGCACGATAAGACGTTTTTCTTTGGAGCCTTCGAGGCCATCAAGGAGCGGCTGGGCGTAACGGGCACAGCCTTTGTTCCGGACGATAGCGCGCGCAATTTTCTTTTACCCTGCCAGCCATCGCCAACCGACCCAAGCTGCATGGCGAACGGCCTGAAGGACGTGTCCGTACCCGGTACCCGCGCGGACGTGAATTCACTGCTGCAGATTCTCTTTCCAGTTGCGAATGGGCCCGAAGTACTTGATAAGAACCAGAAACCTACCGGCACTGCCGGGTATTCCTTCACCCGCCAGCAGCCTACCGATGAGTATTTCGCGCAGGGCCGCATCGACCATCGCTTTTCCGAGAACGACTCATTGTTTGGCCGATACACATTCGACAACGGCAACGTAGACCGACAGATCAACAATAAGCCGCCGGACGTCTTTTTTAAGGAGCGCTCGCGCAATCAATACGTAACGCTCGAACACGTGCACACGTTTTCGCAGGCGCTGCTAAACACCTTGCGGGTTAGCTTCTCGCGTTCCACTTCGGAGGTCGATAACCAGCGCACCGTGGATGTGCCGCCAAACCTTTGGTGGATACCTCCATCGGCGGGCGGCGTGCAATTTGGATTTCTCACAATTCAGGGACTGGTGACCGAGTTAGTGGGCGATTACCGTCTGCCGCGTAACGACCACCTGAACAATTACCAGTGGCATGACACGCTCTTTTGGACCAAGGGTGCGCACGGTCTGCGGTTCGGATTTGAGGGGCAGCGCATGCAATTCAATCAGCAGACCACGAGCCAGTTGGGGGGCATTGAGACGTTCACAAGTTTGGAGAATTTCTTGAAGGGCGCGCCTCAGCAGATCAACTTTGCTGTTCCAGGAAGAATCGATCCGAATCGCGGCTTCCGGCAATCGCTCTTTGCATCTTTCCTGCAAGACGACTATCGCTGGAAACCAAATTTGACCCTCAATTTGGGCCTGAGATACGAGTTCGCCACGGTTCCCACGGAAGCAAACGGGAAAATCTCCAATCTCCGCAGTATTTCGGACTCCAGCATAGTCATTGGCGATCCCTGGTACGCCAACGCAGCACTGAAAGATTTTGCGCCGCGAATTGGTGTTGCTTGGGATCCGTTCAAGAACGGGAAAACTTCGGTGCGCGCGGGTTTCGGAATCTTTTACGACCAGCTTTTACCGAAGTATTACGTATTCTCGGGCAGCCTCAACCCCCCGTTCACCACGCGCACTAGCCGCATCGCTAAACCTGGCGCTCCGATTCCGTTTCCGAACGCCGTGCAAGGTTTCCCTCTGAATGCCCCTGTCTGCGGACTTCCCGGCGGTCCGACGGGAAGCTGTCCTCCCCCAAATATCAAGGCCAATCTCCAGACGGTCAATTACGACCTGCAACCCTCTTACATGATGCAGTACAACCTGAGCGTACAGCGCGCTTTACCCAGTAATTGGGACGTGACGCTCGGCTATGCTGGGTCGCACGGACTCCACCTGATTCGTGTAGCTGATGCCAACCTAGCCCCCTATATCGTTAATGCGCAGGGCCGGACAGAGTTTATAGGCGATGGCACTACCAAGACTCCGAAATCGATAAACCTTTGCTGCCGCCGTAACGCCACTTTCGGCGGCGTCACCCAGCGCGAGACCGACGCCCAATCTTTCTATAACGCGCTGCAGGCGGGTGTGACCAAGCAACTGTCACACGGCCTGCGCGCACAGTTGTCGTACACGTTTTCGCGCTCAATTGATGAGTCGAGCGGAATCAACTCGCAGGATTTCGACAATACCACCCAGTACTCGATTAATTTCTTCGACCGCAAAGCGGACCGCGGCCTTTCGAGCTTTTCGGTGAAGCATGTTCTGGTGGCGAACTGGAGCTACGAAGTGCCTTTTGGAAGCAGCAGGACGGGGCTTGCCAGTGTGCTGGTGAAAGGCTGGCAGCTCAACAATATTGTCACGGCGCAATCCGGGACGCCCTTTGAAGTGCGGCTCGGTCACAACCAATCGGGAAATCTGAATACCATCGACTTCTCGATTCATGAGCGTCCGGACATCAGGGCGGGTTTTTCCAACAATCCCGTCACCGGGGACCCCAAACGCTGGTTCGACGCGAACGCCTTTGTACTGCAGCCCGTCAACACCATAGGAAACCTTGGCCGTAACACGCTGATTGGCCCCAATCTGGTGAGCTGCGATTTCTCTCTCTTCAAACGTTTTTCGTTAGGAGAAACCAAGGCGCTGCATTTTCGCGCCGAGATGTTTAACATCTTCAACCACCCGAACTTCGGCGTGCCCAATTCGGCGAACCGGACCGCCCTGCTGCCCAATGGCGCGGTGAATCCCAGCGCCGGCGCCATTCTAAGCACGGTGACGACATCGCGGCAAATCCAGTTTGGATTGAAGTTGACATTCTAGCCTGTGACAATCGGCCGCCGACCTGTGCGCGCATCGAAATCGCACTCAGTCGTTCGACAGGGCAAAGTGTGGCTGCTGGGGGATGAAGAATTGAGCGCAATAGCAGCCGCGTG
>QHYQ01000279.1 GCA_003224175.1 Acidobacteriota bacterium | reverse complement strand
CAGCGCTCCGCAACACCATTCTGCCAAGGGCTCTGGATGGAGTTTGCACGCACGCGATCTTCAGGGATCGAATCGCAGCCGGAACTTCCAATCCATGTTGCGGATCGGGAATATCGATGGTCAGACGCATTCGACTCTCACGGAATCGTTCCCTTGATCGAGTCCTGCTTCCCCTGACGCTTTAACTCCTCAGCGATGAAGGGGTAATACCCCTCAAGAAAAGCCATGTCGATGTTACCCTTCGAGTAGCTCTGCACGATCTTGAACCTTATTTGCACCAGCGAATCATCGAGATTCAGCCTTAGCTCCTTGATCGTATGCGTGACCGAGTCTTGAACAGCCTTGGTGGTCGCCGGGTTTGGCTTCACGTGGCACAAAGAGGGTTCAGCGGAAGTCATAAAACTAAGTCGCCGTTAGCAGCGTCCAATTGCGAACAGCGGCTTGATGTACTGTTGAACTCTACTCGATACCATACATAGATTCCTGTATTTCCGCTCCACTCCCGCTTGTCAGAAAATCGGGTCAGGGGGAGCGTCTTCGTGTACAACGACGATCTGCTGCGAAATCTTTGCCGGAACATATCCAACGAGAAAGACTCGCAGAAGGCCCAAGACCTTATTTCCCTTCTACAAGCGGTTATCAAGGAAGATCAGGAAGAAATCCGAGTCAGAATGGCTTTCCTCGCCAAGAAGTACGCGGATGTCATCAGAGAGTCGAACGCAGCTGACTAAAGTCCGAGCATCCGCTTCGTGCTTTCAGCCGCGCCTTGAGTACAGCGCTGTGTTCGATTGATGCGCTGAAAAAGGAATCGCGGTGTCACCCTTCGGCATTGGACTGCGGTTCAACCATGTGCGTGGGATCACTCCGCCGCAAACATGGGATGGTCGCTCGACAGCGTGACGGAGAGATCCAGGACATTCTCGTTCAGATCATTCGCGATTTTTCCGCCCGCTCAAGCGATAGCCCACTTAGCAGGTTGAGGCTCAGTTCGGCGTGATTGAGCAAGGGCACGGATGAGTGAAAGAGTTGGACCTTGATTGTTGGCTTTCCGCCTTCGCTCTTCTCGGCAAAGAAGCGCCATGTGGCGCGTTTTGTCCTGCTGTCGGTCATGGTGTTTTGAAGCAAACCAAATCTGCTGCGTTCGATGTCGAATTACACACGATGGCCCGTCGCAGGTAGCGTAGTGCCTGCGATACCGAGATTCGATTTTCGTAGTCTTGAAGCATTCCCGCAGGATCGAGCGCTCCCTCCGCTTCCATAGCCCGCACACTACCCCTCTGGTAAACACAAGCTCAATAGATCTAACGCCCAGGGCATTGCCCGCTTCTCTCGTGCCGTCCAAGATTTCCCCGCCGTAGCACTCACCATTTACATTCGCTCGGTCGGGAAGGCTGTGAAGCGCCTTTCTAAGATTGTCCGCGTCAGTGTTGGAACCACGTTCACCACCTCCGAAAATAGTCGGACTCCGAAATTACGAGTCAGGGGAGGTTGTGGTTCCGGACTCGCAAGAGATGCGGTTTCGTGCCTGAAGGAAAGTCTACTCTCGATTGCCGCTGCCTCCGTAGCACGCCAGTGTTATGGGGAACCGCACGAGAGATACCTTCCACAAAGTGGCGTTCGTAATCGTCAAGAAGAGCATAGGCGAACTGCTCGCCAGGCACTGACAATCTACCCGATCACGAAGACTAAGACACGAACGCCGGGATGGAGTACATCGAAGAGAAAATAGTCGCCGTCGATGTAGTCGATGTAACAGTCATCGGTGTAAAGCCAGTCGACTGGCCACGGGTCAATGATTTCAAACCAGTAGCCAACGAACTGGAAGCGTGGTCGGCCCTCAACAATCGCCGGACGGCTGATGACGAAGGTGTGCTGGCGCCCGAAGCTGGCCCGGAACTTCTCGTCCGGGATGTGAACGCTCTTGCCTGGCGGATGTCCAGGATGTCCCTGCGCCTGTTGGCCGTGTTGCTCCTTGGTTGGCTTGGCTTCGTTGCGGGGGGGTTTGGCGCTTTCCTGTCTTTCTTGCTTTGGGGGTTTCACCTCATCCTGTTTGGGCGGCTTGACCTCGTTCCGGTGCGGAGGCGGAGGGGCGTCGCGATCGGGTTCGGGCTTGGATTGTTCCTGTTGGGGCGGCTTCGATTCGTCGCGTGGATCTTGGGCGTAGCCAAAAGAAGCGCAGAGCAGAACAAGAAACGCGATACGGACAATTGTGATCCGAGTCATGGCTCTTACCTCCATCAAACCCACACAATACTGGCCCGGATGAGATGCGCCGTTGACGCAGAGGGATGCCGAGAAACTGCAACCACGTCGGTACGCGCTTCAGTCATTCCAAATTCGTAACAAAAGAGGTTGTGGCACCTCCGGATCTATCTCTCGTATTTATCATCCGAACATGTAACGAGTCGCCGTTTGACAGTGGCTTTTCGCGCAACCGGAGGCCAAGGTGTCTCAGCAGTTTTCCTACTCGACAGCCACGAGTCTTCCTCGTGATCGAGTGTGGAAACTCTTGATCGACATCGAACAGTGGACGAAATGTTCAGAGATTTACACTGATCTCAGGTGGTCAGGATTCCCGTGGGTCACGGGCGGCTGTATTCTAGGAAGGCTCAACTATCCGACAGCCCTCACCTTCCGCTACGTAGTCCAGGCCTTTGAGCCTCCTCGGTTAATCCGTTACATCGCGCACAGTATCAATGCCGGTTTTGCCGCCGAGCTGACCATCCGGCTCACACGCCTTGAGGGGAAGACTTCGATTCACGTCGACGCGTTCACGGTCGGTGAACTCACAACCACAATTCCTGGTGGCAGTCTTGGCCTATTGAAGGTGCTGATCGAGCGATGGTTCCAAGACTTTGCGCGATTCTGCGATCAACACGCTCAAGCAAAAGCTGCACGACCTGCCAGCTAATTCACTATGCTGCAATCTGTTGTTGCAGCGGTGCAGTTGCCTGCCCTCCTCGGCGTCATGCAGGCCCTGCTTGGTAGGGCTTCGCGGCTGGTCCAAAACCAGCACTTCGAGGGCGACGCGGCGCACATTCCGCCCAACTCACAACGGGAACCGGATCGAGATCGATTCGCAATTCGTCGACGTTTCCAAGATCGCGGGAGCGGACCGGGTGAGGGTCCAGTCCGATGCAGCCCGGATTGACGATCCAGGCGAGCCCGGCCGCCTCATCGACAACGATCTCCACTGCAGTTCGGCCCGGAAGCGAACGACAGAGTGACGGTCCGCAACCAGGAGGGCCGCTGGGAGGGCGCGCGTGTTTCGATAAAACGCTCGCAAGATGCTGATCTAACGGCATCGAAAAAAGCGCGTTGCGCCGATCCGAAAACACTTTTTATGGACCGCTTAGGCCGCGTCTTCTGCAGTGTGCTGCTGGGGTTGTCTTTTGAGGCGCTCGCTCTTCTGTTCCAAGTGCCCGTCGGTGGAATGCGTCGGGTGGTGCAGAGTGGCGATGATGTGATGCCGGTTCGAAGAGGATGTCAGTTGCGTCGTGGTCGTTTAACTTTCCGCCCAGCATATAGTCAGAGGTCACGAGGCGGACCTCGCCGCAGGAATCGCGGTAGACGCTTTCACCGTCCGGTTTCATGTTGCTTCTTATCGGCCCCAACTTCGGCAAAAAACTATTTCGTTTCTTGTTCCCAATCCTTCAGTTGTCGCTGCACAATTCCATAACAGTCACAAGCTGCATCTTCAAGTCTTGGCCGGTCCAGAATTGTGACGCTACCCCGGGTGTGGGAAATCAGTCCAGCCTTCTGCAAAATGCCAGCGGAGACGGTCACGCTTGCACGACGTACTCCTAACATCTGCCCCAGAAATTCCTGAGTCAACGGAAGCTTGTCGGAAAGAATCCGGTCCTGGCTCATCAGGATCCATCTTGCCAGTCGTTCTTCCACCTCATGCAATCGATTGCACGCTGCGATTTGTGTGGTCTGCATCGCCAGTTTCTGGCCGAAACGATGCAAGTGCCGCTCCAACCCAGGGCACTGTCGGATAAGCTGACCGAGAGTTTTCGCATCGCATTTGTACGCGGTCGCATCTCCCTGGACCATGGTTCTGGTCGGGCTGGTGTGGTAGCCCACAAGTAGCGGCAAACCGACAAAGCCCCTCTTTGCCAATGAGGCCAACCTCCACAGATTTCCCATCGGGCTGAACCACCAGGATTGAAATCAATCCTGTGTTGACGAAGTAACCAGACTCGATGGTTTCTCCGGCCTCGTGAAGCACCTGGTGAAGGTTTAGCCGGACAAATTCCAATCTGGAGAGAACCTAGTTGCATTCCTTGTCCGAGAGGCTAAGCAGGATAGCGTTGCCGAGAGCATTTCCGTCACCCTGACCGTCGGCGGAGTGCTTTTCAGGAGGTAAAGAAACGAATTTCTTGTTTGGCCGGGGGGACCGTCTGGCGGAACGTCTTCCGTCCTTCCGGTGTCTAAATCAACGTTGAACTATTCCTGAGTACTCTTAGTACTCTTGCGCTGAGCAGAATCTCGATTCCGTCTTCAGAATCTCCGCTCCAATGGGAGAACCGATGCTCGAAGGTCTGCACCTCACCAAGCGCTACGCGTCAGTGCCTGCCGTGCAGGACGTGACGTTCTCCCTGCGTCCCGGACAGGTGCTGGGCTGCCCTCGGCCCCAACGGCTCCCGAAAAAGTACGACCGTGAAGATGCTCACGGGATTGCTGGAGCCCACGCGTGGCGTGGTTTTGTTCGGCGGCCACAACATTCGCGATGATCTGGCGGGCTACAGGAAGCGCCTGGGCTACGTCCCCGAAGAACCGAATCTCTATCCCTACTTGACCGGCTGGGAGTATCTGGAACTCCTCGGAACTCTGCGTGGAATGCTTCAGCCCAGCCTCGAAAAGAAGATCGATTCCCTGCTTGAGCTCTACTCTCTACACCCACACCGCCACTCCACGATTCGGATCCTACTCAAAAGGGATGCGCCAACGCATTCTTCTCATCGCCGCCGCTCTAATCTTCAAGAATCTTGTTCAGGGCTCGGCCAACAGGGCGAGCTGGTCTTCTATTGCTCGCATGTACTGGAGGTTGTCGAAAAGGTGTGCTCCGATGTGCTGATCCTTCGCCAGGGGAAGGTGATCGCGCAGGACTCGGTAGAAAACATCCGTAAGATTCTCGGCCAATCGCTGGAGCACTCGTTTCTCCACTTGGTCGAGGACATTGACACCATAAGCATCGCGCGGGACATCGTCGCCGTCATGAGCGCGGCATGATCGCTCAGCTTACAGAGCCGAATCGAAGTTGGGCCAAGCGGAGCTGGGCC
>QHYQ01000190.1 GCA_003224175.1 Acidobacteriota bacterium | reverse complement strand
GTGACGGTCAGGGAAGCAGTGTGCGTAACCCCGGAGTTGGCCGCGGAAATAGTTACCGTGGTCGAGTTGGCAGTAGTCATGGTCGACACTTGGAAGAGGGCGCCGATCGACCCGGCTGCGACAGTCACGCTGGCTGGGACGGTGGCCACCGAGGTATTGCTGCTGGACAAAGAGAAGATGGTGCCGCCGCTGGGAGCAGGGCTACTCAGGGTGATCTGTCCGGTAGAGGACTTCCCACCGTTAACGCTGGTCGGGTTCAGTGTGAGCGAAAACGGAGTCGGAGAAGGCTGCGGAGAAGACGGAGAAGGGATACTGACGGGGGCGGCAGCCCCGCCGCACGAATACGAATAGAGCAAAATCGCGAAGAGTCCGAGCGCGGCGGAAAGCCCTGGACGCTGGCAAGGGTCTTGGCCGAACCGCCGAGCCGTGAACTGGAATAGGCAGGCCAGCCAAACGAGCAGGTAGACGAGTCCAACTGCCACAACCGGCGGCAGGGGACGAATCCGCAAGGGAATCGCGAGCGGCGCGGCCGAGCGTGCCGTGGTTTGTATGGTAACGGTTGCTGTCGCCGAGTTCGTGCCGTCAAGCGTGACTGCGGGCGGCGTGATCACACACGTTGACGCTAGAGGAAAACCACCGCAGCCTAGCGTTACGGTCTGATTAAAACCGTTGCTGGGGGTAACTGTGACGGTGTAGGTTGCGGGTTGTCCTGCGTTGATTGTCAAAGTGGCTGGAGCGGCCGAGATGGTGAAGTCCTGCGGTGACAGGGCTTGTAGTGCCAGAACGAGATCCAAGCGGCCATTGCCCATGTCCTGGCCAGCCATGGAAACTGCGTTAGCCATTGCAGCGGCGGCATGAGACTCGTTAGTATTTCCCTGCTTGTTCAAGAGCAAGGCATAATCCAACGCTGTCGCCAGCTCGGGAGAATACGTTGGGAAGTCGAAACTCATGTTTATGACGTTAGCCCCATTGCTGACGGCGTAGTAGATCGCATGCAGGATGTCGGAGAGGTAACCCGTGCCATTGGCACCGAAGGCCTTCAATGGCAGCAAAAACGCGCTCGGCGCGACTAGGTGGATGACACCGATCACCATCGTGCCATGGCCAAATGCCGCATAATTTGAGTTCCCGTCCAGAATGGCCACAGAGGATTGGTCCAGAATCGCGACGCTGGACTGGTTGACGTTGCTCTCCGTGGTGCACGTCGAAGTTGTGCAACCGGGATGGGACGAAGGAAAATCGTTAAGCTCAGAAGCGCCCGACTGGTTGCGAGTGAAATCATAGCCCGGCAGAAGGACCCTCGCGAAGGCAGGGTGGTTAGGGTCAACGCCGGTGTCAATGTCGGCGACGACGATTCCGCTGCCCGTAACTGAAAACGGGGGGCTGTGGGCGGCCGAGACCCGAACCGTTTGCGCGGCAGGCTGATTCACGTAACCGTTCCAAACGTTCGAACCGTAATAGGTTAGGGAAGTCGAGTCCAGGAGAGCGGTGGGTGCGTTTGCTGGAGACCCAGTGTTCATGCCGCCTACGAGACTAATTAATTGGTCTAACTCAGCGTCGAGAACCCCCGGCACCATAAGGACAAGATTCAAAAGAGTTTTCGCGTCCAGGGACGTGGTAACGACAAACAGCTGGTTTGATGGGTCGCCCAGACCGGTGGGGATCACCGTGCACGTCGCGAGGAGGCAGAGTGGCTGAAGAGCCTGCTGAAGAACCTGTGCGCCCAGAGTCGTCCGAACAATGATTCGGTTGTCTGCCCTTGCAGGTACGGCTAGTACCAGAAATGCTACTGCAAAAAGCCCGATTCGGCGGATCATGACTCCCCCAACCTTTGCTTTAGTTCGTGTGACACCGAGTCGGGAGGGGACCACCTGACCGGCTCTTGAAACTTGAAGCCAACCCAAAAGCGGTTTCGGCGACTCTGCCAATGAACCGCCTCTCCTTGCATCGAAGGGCGTTCCTCCGAAATCGCAATTTGGGGGCGCTCACCAATTTGCCGGGGGTGGTTGGAAACTACGCGGATTCCGTGGACACTGATCTTATGGTTACGGTTACAGATCAGTTTTCGGCTGGCAGCTAAATCCTCTGCCTCTGAGAGCCGCCCTGCACTTACGATCCGAAGGCGCCTCCCCACCCTGCCGTTGAGCCTTTGGCTCATCTTCCGCGGAACCCCCACCTTGGCTGGGCAGGGTTACACCACACCGATGGCCGACTGACGACTTAGACTGGCCGTTTGAGATGTGGCCTGGCTTTCCAGTTCAGCCTTCATGTCTTCGCGCGCCCGGATCAGACCATTGGAACTCAAAGCGCAATCCGTAACTTTCGGCAGTATCGATACCATTGATCAAGTACCTGACCAATCCGGTGAAGACCCTAGTTGGCCATCCGGGAAGCTGGTTTCGGAGGCCATGGAAATCGGGGTGGCCGGAAAACGGATCCGGCTTGTGGCGCAACGTCCTCCGTTGGCGCCCTGCTTTTGCGGCTGGGTGGAGGAGACAAAACGGATCGCACTTAAGTCGAGGCGTCTGGCTCGTTTTAGCCTAGAATCATCGTTCGCAAAACGGGTGCTGCGCGAACTGATTCCCTAGTTGGACTGCGGACCAGCGAGCACGCCGGAAGATGGCGCTCGTCCGGCGTATGACGTCACTTTTGCAAGTACAGTATCTTGATATCGAATACGTTTCGCGTACTGAGTGCATGGCTACTAGGCTGATCAGGAAACCGTCCGATATGTGGGATGATGTAAGCCTCGTGAAAGAATGCTTGTCGGGCAATGAAGAGGCCTGGTCTTGCCTCATTGAAAAGTACAAAGCTCTAATCTTTTCGATTCCCGTAAAGTATGGCATCTCCCGAGAGGAGGCGTCGGATGTCTTTCAGGCTACTTGCCTCGAGCTGCTCGCTCGGTTACCGGATTTGCGCGAACCACGCGCCTTGCCGAAGTGGTTGATGCAAGTGGCACATCACGAGTGCTATAGGTGGAAGGGTTCGCAACGGCGAATGGTAAGCCGTGACGCTGAGCCGGAATTACCTGAACCAGAGACCCCCGCGATTGCGGAATCGCTAGTGCAACAAACCCAAGAAGAGCAAATCCTACGGCAAGCCATGAGGTCGCTAACACCGCAGTGCCGACGCCTAGTCGAACTGCTCTTTTTTGAAACACCTGCCCGACCGTACGCAGAAGTCGCCAAGGAATTAGGCCTGGCGCGTGGCTCGATTGGGTTTACCCGCGCAAAATGCATCGAGCGTCTGCGACGCGAGCTCAACAAAGGCGGTTTGCACTGATGCCTGTTTCTCGAACCAAACGTTCAGAGGACAAGCTCATTTCCGAACTGGCGCAGATCGATACTGACGTCGCTCGACGGCAATTCCTCGCTCGCCATCGTTCCTTGGTCCGCAGCCAAGTCGTAGGCCAGCTTGCTCCCATGGTCGTTGACATGGTTCGCGTCGACACCCGGCAAGCCTTGCACCTCGCCGAGGCGGCGGTTCTGATCGCGCGCTGCCTGCGCCGTAAAGAGGATTTAGCGCTCGCGCTGCGCGCGAAGGGTAACGCTCTCCACCTCTCCGGGAACAATCGAGCTGCCGTGAAACACCACGAAAAAGCTTTGAAAGTCTACGAATCCGTGGGCTCTTGGAAGGAAGTTGCCCGCACCCTGAGTACTTCGATTCAGCCTCTCAATCTTTTGGGTGAATATGACCGTGCATTTGCGGCTTCCGAACGCGCTCGAGAAATTTTTACGCGGTTAGGGGAGAGTGCGCGCATCGCGAGTCTCGACAACAATGTGGGGAACATTCTTCATCGCCAGGATCGTTTTGACGAGGCAATGGCCTATTACGAACGCGCGTATAAGGCTCTGTCGGATCATCAACAATGGGAAAACGCGGGGTTCACGTTGCTCAACATGGCCATGTGTTTGATCAACTTGAATGATTTTCGCAGGGCCTTGCATTGCTATCAGACAGCTCGCGACCTCTACGTACGTCACGACATGCCACTGCTCCGCGACCAGGCAGACTACAATATCGCCTATTTGTATTACCTTCGAGGCGAATACAGTCGCGCAATCGAGATGCTCTTTGAGGTACGGCGCTCATGTGAAGTAAGCGGCGATGCATACCATCGCGCCCTGTGTCAATTGGATTTGTCCGAGATCTACCTCGAGTTGAATTTGAGCGAAGAAGCGACGGAAGCGGCGCATCAGGGATATCTGCATTTTGAGAAGCTCCGCATGCGCTACGAAGCCGCAAAGGCGTTGGCCAACGAAGCGATTGCTTGCGGCCAGCAAGGCAAAACGGAGTTGGCGCTGGAGCGCTTTGCCGCAGCGCGACGGATGTTTGCGCGTGAAAACAATCTGGTTTGGCCGCGGCTCCTAGACTTTTATCAGGCACTTCTGCTCTTTCACGAGGGCCGTTATCCTGAAGCGCGTCTACTTTGCACTCGGGCCGCTGAGTTTTTCGATGACTCCGTGCTGACCGGCAAAGCTGTCCTCTGTCGTCTTCTGCTCGCGCGTATCGCGCTGCAACTGCGTGATCTGATTGCTGCGCGAGGGGAGATAGAGGTGGCTGCGATGAAACTTTCCGATCTGCAGGCTCCGGTTCTCGTCTACCAGACTCAACTCCTTCTTGGACAAATTGCCAGGAGCGGCGGTGAGCGAGCACTTTCATATACAGCGTACCAACAAGCCCGCAAAGTGCTTGAAGGCTTGCGCACGCAGCTGTCAAGCGAGGAATTAAAAATCTCATTTGTAAAGAACCGCATGTTGGTTTACGAGGGGATTGTGGATTTATATCTCGATGCCGAAAACACGGAAATCTCTGTGAACGAAGTCTTCTCGTGCATAGAGGCGGCCAAATCGCGCAGCATGATTGAGATGATGTTTCAAAGCGGGCACAGCTTGGGTGCCCACGACTCCGGGCAGAGCGAGCTCGTTCGAAAAACCCGCGATTTGCGCGAAGAACTCAACTGGTATTATCACCGCATTGAACTCGAGCAACTTCGTCCAGAACGGGTTGATGGGGAATGCATCGAGCGCCTGCAGGAACAGGCACGAGCACGCGAAGTTGAATTGTTACGAAGCTTGCGCGAGTTGCCGTCGCACGAGCGCGAAAGCGCGATGCTCGAGGCCCGCTCTGATTTTTCAGTCACGGAATTACAGGCTGCGCTCCCGGCCGGCACTGCACTGATTGAATACTATTCAGCGGGCGATCGGTTGCTGGCCGCGACAGTGACACGCGATCAGATCGAGGTTTTCCCGGTTGCAGTTGTTTCGCGCGTCATCCACTTATTGCAGCTTCTCAGATTTCAGTTTTCTAAATTTCGCCTGGGAGCAACCTACACGGAGCAATTCCAGCAACTCCTGATGCGTGCAACACTGAGCCATCTCGAACAGCTTTACGCTGAGCTTATCGCACCTCTCCGGATTCCTCCGTCGATCCGCCATTTGATCTTTGTTCCCCACGGGCCGCTGCATTTTCTTCCCTTCCATGCGTTGCGCTACGGCGAAGAGTATCTGTGCGACCAATACACGATATCTTATGCGCCCAGTGCGGCCCTCTTCGCGCTATGTCAGCAGACGCCCGTGCCCAACAATCAGAATTCCTTGGTTTTAGGAATTCCCGACCAGCGCGCGCCGCAAATTCTGGGTGAGGTTCAATCGGTCGCGGCGTTGCTGCCCCATGCAGATCTCTTTGTCGGTAAACAGGCGACCGCACAAGTCTTGAGAAGCCGCGGGACTGAGTGCGGTCTCTTACACATTGCGACTCACGGCATTTACCGGCACGATAATCCTCTGTTCTCGGCGATCAAGCTTGGGGACAGCTATCTGAATCTGTACGACCTGTACCAGTTACGCTTAGGCACGAAGCTTGTGACTCTGAGCGGCTGTGCGACCGGAATGAACTTTGTGGCCGCAGGCGACGAACTCATTGGACTTCAACGCGGATTGTTTTGTGCCGGTGCAACCTCTTTGCTGCTCTCTTTGTGGGACGTCCACGACGACAGTACTGCAGAACTGATGGTGGATTTTTACAAGGGCTACGTTCGCTCGACCGATATGGCGGGGTCTTTGCGAACCGCCATGCAGCGACTGCGAACACAGCAACCCCACCCGTACTTTTGGGCGCCCTTTGTCCTCGTCGGTAGAGTCGCGGACGCTCGAAGCATTACATAACTTTACTGCGCAAGGCCTATATTTTTCACGCGCCAACTTCCCCTTATTTCGATGAGCGGCGATCCTTTTGCTACGATTGCTACAAAGTCCTCGGCCAAAAGCTGCCAGTAAATTCGGGAGACGAATCGATGAACCACTTTCAAAAGAAGGAGCAATGGCGCAATACAGCCAAAGAAGAGAGAACCTACCCACCATCGATGGAAGCCCTGCGAATCGCGAAAACGGCTGTTACCTCATCGAATTTGCCATTTGGGCGAAGGGGAGCGTGCACCTTGGCCGGAGTGATGTTCGATAGCTTTTTGCAGCCAGTCGTCGAGGGCGCGCGTTCGACAGGCAATGGGGCGAGGCAGCAGTACGAATCCGCGCCGCCCCTGTCGGCACGCCTTCTTCAAGCTCAAGATGAGGAGCGCCGGCGAATCAGTCGCGAACTGCACGACAGTGTCGGGCAATCCCTCACTCTGGTTTTGATGAACCTAGAAATGCTGTCTAGAACCGTAATGGACAAAACGCTCAAAGAAACGATAGATCTCGTCAAAGATGTCTCACGTGAAGTGCGCACAGTTTCTTATCTGATGCATCCGCCTATGCTGGATTTGTCCGGACTCGAGACAGCCATCAACTGTTACGCCGAAGGCTTCAGCAAGCGCAGCGGAATAAAAACCGAGGTAGAGAGTGTTCAAGAATTACCGCGCCTGCCGATTGAAAAGGAAACCGCACTTTATCGCATACTGCAAGAATGCTTAACGAATGTTCATCGCTACTCAGGAGCTTCGAAAGCCTGGATTCGTCTCGGGATAAACGAAGGTCAATTGCGGCTAGAAGTAGAGGACAACGGCAAAGGATTCGCGGCCGAAGATATGCATGCCAGCCCGGACACGCCGGTCAGTCTGGGCGTCGGCATTCCGGCAATGCGCGAACGCATGCGCGAACTTGGCGGTTCGCTTCGTATTCAGTCCAGCAAACACGGTACCAAGGTGACTGCCGTCCTTTCCTTGACAGGAACAAACAAAGCAAACTGCAGCCGACTCGGAAGCACTCATCGCCTGCGCCCAGAAATTGCGAAGTTGATGAATGATGCGGCCAACGGTCGTCTCTTCAAGTGACAAACTGCACCCCACGCAAGGAGTTCTAGGCTGGCGCGCCAAGTATTCGGGCTTGCTCGCCCTGAGTTCGACTTAGGCCGTTGTTGCTTTCGCCTGACATTCCTCAGGCAAGAGGCGGCTGATCGCGGGAATCAATGCTTTGCCAGCTTCAGATTTAGGAACGAAGCCGCCGTCACCGAATAAGCGTGAAAGAACCACAGCCTCTTCTGGGTTGTAATGACTGCTGATTAAGACGATTTTCGGAGCATCCTTCAGTTTACGGATTTCGCAGGCCAATTCGAGACCGTTCATTTCCGGCATCACGACATCGAGCACGACGACGTGGGGTTGAATGTCGCGGACTAGGTCAAGAGCCACTCTACCGCTTTCAGCCTCATAAATGTGCCAGTGTCGTTGTTGCGCCAGAAGCGAACGCAATGTATTCCGCACGTAAGCCTGATCGTCCACGACGAGGATGAGAGCAGGTATGGGCATCCAGGGAGCGGCAAGGATTGAGGCTGGGGAAAATTCACGCTTGCCCAAATATGTATGTTACGTTGAATTCCAGTCTATACAATACAGGACATGCCGTATGACCTTTCGGAGTGCTGCCGGACACGGACGAAAAACACCTCGCCCGTGCTGGACTGGGTTGTTGTGGATTCGGCGGCTCGATCCGATAGCCGAGGCTTCGGAGTTGCCGGATCATTCTCGCAGTGCGCCTTCGCTTCGATTGTTTGGTAACGGCCGGGCCTCGAGTCCGTAACGCATGTAGCCCGTCGCATCTAGTGCGTGTTGCTGTACTACCAGACTCAAAATCGAGCGGCTTGCTCACCCAAAGGTTTAGGCTTTTCTGAGCCGTAACCACTTGCAGCATCGTGGGCAGCACGTAATCCTGGGGCCAATAATCCTGATAGCCCGACGTCTGCGAAAGCAGCTGACGGATGCTTACTTCGTTTGCCTGCGTGAGGCCGGGAATGAATTTCCCAGTCTTGTCATCGATCGAGAGCTTACCCAGCTCCTGGAGAAGAAGAAGCGCCGCGGCGGTGAACTGTTTGCTGATCGACTACGGGCCTAGCGAAACTATTCTACAGAAAAATGAGGCGCTAAGCGGCGTTACTCTCTTTTCCATTTTCCGTAGAATTGGGAACATTTCAGCACGAACAAGGCCAAGCTGGAAGCCATTTTTTGCCGGAAGTCCTTGGTGAAGTGCGTGGTAATTGGAGTCACGCGAGATTTGAATTACCGATCCGTTCCATGATGAGATCGTCCGGCACGCGATTCGCCCGAAGAAAAGACACGCGTCCGTGCCCGAATGCGTGGAGGTCGCCTTTCGGCAGTTTCGGCTTTTTCAGGATCGAATGCAGCTTCCTTCGCAGGTTGTCTTTTGAAATGGCGTTCCGTTTCTGGTCTGGAAAACGAGGCCAGAAGTCCGGCCAGCAAGATGCTGCCTCAGCATCTCTGCTAAGACCGGATCGATATAGGTCACGCGATGTCCTTTCTTCGTCTTTACGCTGAATTCCTAATTTTAGATCGGGAAAGCCATGACACCGGGCTCGGTTAAACCCCGGTCAAACGTTATGCGCTTGCCATCAGAGGTCCAAATGGGAGGATTGTTGCGGCCTTCGAACGAGCACCGCTCGCATTTAGCTACTCATCGGAACAGATCCTGTTCGCGACTGCGGATGAGAGCGCGTGCTGAACCCTCGGCTGCTTTCCAGTCGAATCCGCGCAATAACACCACTGGACATCCGAGGGGCTTGCGCATCGCGATGCCGGCCGCGGCGGCAAGTTGATCCGCAACCGCAACGATTGTACCGGTCAGCTTCCGTCCGCGGCGGTCTAACGTTCCTCGGTAGTCTTCCAATGGAGCGAGCCCCGCGACGCCAATGGCGACATCCACGAGTCCCTCGCGCCACGGTCGCCCGAACGTGTCGGTTACGATGACGGCGCCGCACCCCAATTCCTTCCGGAGGCGCACGGCCGAAGCATCAGGATCCTTCGGCAACACCGTAGCAAAGTCGTTACCTTCCACGTTCGATTGGTCCACGCCCGCATTTGCGCAGACGTGACCGAGGCGAGTTTCCGTTATGAGGACGCCACGGTCCATTTTGAGGATCCGCCTGGATTGCGACAAGATTAGTTCGACTAAGCGAGGATCCTTGCGCCACTCGCGCGCCCAGGATTGGGCGAGAGCGGAGGGCTCAATCTCCCGAAGATCAGCAATCGCGCCCTCCGCTTTCGAAACGATCTTCTGAGCCACCGCGAGAACGACGGAGGGGTCGATCGGCTGTTGCTCTTTCTTCGCTCCGTCGCGAATGAGCGCGGCAAGATCGTCGCCGCGACGCACTTCAGGCATATTCGAGAGCGCGACTATTTCGATGCGCATACGGTTCGCAGAAAGACGGCGACTTCACTATCGTGCGAACTGGCGATAAGTTCGGCCACGTCCTCAGGCGTGTCGATATCAAACATCAGCCCACGCAGGCGTAATATCTCGGAGGGAATGTTTTTCGAGCGCGCCTGATCCAGATGCGCGCGACAACTACCCGGGCCGAAGCGGCTCTCGATCACATCGGGTGGTGTACGTGCGAGCGCATTCGTGCCGGTCCCATCAGCGGAGGGCACAACGATAAGTCCAGGTCGCGCAGCTCCGGCAAGCCGGCTAAAATCGCCAGAGCTTACCAGCGGCACGTCGATGGGAACCAGCAACACGGTCGTGGCCCCCAACTTGATGGCCCGCAAGCAGGCTGCATCTGCGGACATGCTGTGACTCACTTGCTCATTTTCATCGAAGACCAGCACGCCAGAGCAACGCGCATGTTCGGCGACATCTGAATCGCTCGTTATCACGGCCACTCGATCGATGCCTTTCGCCTGGCATAATGCTGCAAGCGTTTGCCTGTATAAAATCCGAGCCAGCGTTTCTCGCTGCGCAGCCGAAAGAAATCCGCTCAGCCGCTGCTTGGCGTTTTGCGGGCTCTTGACCGGCAATACAGCAAATATCACGCGTCGATCTCCAGTGCGCGAACAACCACTCGGGCCAAAGATTTTTTCTCCCGCAGACTGCGCATAATGGTGTTCGTCACAATGGGCCTCATCCCGAGCTTTTCCACGAGAACGGCCTGCTTTTGGTCCGCTTCGTCCAACACAAACATGTTGACAAAATCCGCATACAATCGCGCTACTTCGACCGCAGCGGGCCGCAGGCGCATGCTCTTCATCATGTGCGCTGCGGGCCCCTTAAGCGCACGGCCGCCCACGATCGGAGAAATGGCCACCACTCGATTCCGTTTGTACTGGAGCGCTTCTCGTATTCCTCGAACGGCCAGAATCGGTCCGATGCTGATAAACGGATTCGAAGGGCACAAGATGATCGCGTCGGCGCCTGCAATTGCTTCGATTACCCCACGTGCAGGGGTTGCTTCTGAAGCTCCCTCGAAGTGGACGCTTACAACCTTATCGCGCGCGCGGCGTTTCACGAAGTACGTCTGGAATTCGAGTTCGCCGGTCGGTGTGCAAATGCGCGTTCGGATGCGGTCATCCGACATTGGGACGATCTGGGCGCGCACTCCCAGCGCTGCCGTTATCTCCGCGGTTATATCGGTAAGCCTCGCGCCTTGGCGCAGACGCTCTGTGCGGTGCAGGTGCGTTGCCAAATCCCAGTCGCCGAGTTGGAACCATATCTCCGTCCTGAGTCGGCCAAGCGCCTCCAGGCATCGGAAGCTGTCGCCACGGATACCCCAGCCACGCTTAGAGTCAGCCAACCCGGCCAAGGTATAGGTTACAGTGTCCAGATCCGGGGATACATGGAGACCGTGGATCTCCGCGTCATCGGCCGTGTTGCCGATAATAAAGATGCGCTCGGGCGCCAGCACGTGGGTCAGCCCGTTGAGAAAACGCGCTGCTCCCACCCCGCCTGCGAGCGCGACCACTGAGCCGCCGCTCATGGGTAAACTTCGCCCGGGCCAAGCCCCGTGATTCTCAACCCGCAGTGTTTTACTTTGTGTCGGAGATTCAGTGCGATGAGCAGCGCGGCAGAGCTTTCAAGGAAACGAGCGCTATCAAGCGGGCCGGCATCGATGGCGCGCACACCGGGGATCGTTTCGGCAATCTCGCTCACCGTGGCTTTTGCTTCTGGGTTGTCGCCGCAGATCAGCGCGTCACAATCAACTAGTTGGTCAATTCTCTTTAGCGCCTCCGCGCTCAGGGCGTGAAAAGTTGCAACTACTGGCACACCCGCGGGCGCAAGTCGCGCGGCCTGCTGTGCTGCTGATCCATCCCACAGACTCACCGTGCGAGACAAGCGGCCCCCGACGGCAATTTCGAGCGGAACCGTAGCGTCCACAAGGATTGCGCCTGATAAGAAACTGGTGCGAATAGATTTCAGAATGTCGACTTGGGCGGAGAGCGGCACGGTGAGAATGACAATCGCGGCCTTGCTGACGGCATCGGGATTAGTGTGGCCTATAACTTCGCCGGCCCCGGCCTGCGCCGCGATTTCGCTCGCGACAGCTTGTGCCCTGTCAAGATTCCGTGAACCAATTAGAACGCGTAGGCCTGCTTTGGCAAAACGAACAGCCAGCCCGCTTCCTTCCGCGCCAGTGCCCCCAACGACTGCGACGACTTGTTGCACGTGTGTTCCCAAAATAACTCGTACCGGCCGAGTTGGGCTTAGTGTACCCTCTAACTAATTTAGAGAGGAGACCCAACGTGGCTGCGATCCCAGAAAAATATCTCGACTTATTCCAGAAGAAAGTCTTTGCACAACTGGCTACGCTGATGCCGGACGGGAGTCCACAGGTATCGCCCGTCTGGGTCGATTACGATGGTCGGCACATCCTCATCAACAGTGCAAAGGGCCGCGTCAAAGACAAAAATATGCGGCGCGATCCCCGCGTTGGATTGGATCTTGTCGACCCGGAGAACCCTTACCGTCATCTGTCAGTTCGTGGGCGCGTTGTGGATATCACGGAGCAGGGTGCCGATGCGCACATCGATAAGCTAGCCAAGAAATACCTCGGCCAGGATAAATATCCTTACCGCAGCTCGGGTGAGATACGGGTCATCTATAAGATCCAGCCCGAACGCGCTCACACAATGGGCTAAGGCCACGTCCCAACGGTTACCGGGCTAATTGAGTGTCCTCCTCGTACAAACGAGTATCCATGCTACTGTGGCCTCGCGGCCGAAGGCGTCAAGACCGACGAGACAAATAGCTTATCTCGTGCGCGCCGTACAAAGTGTCTCATTCAATTGATGAGTGCTGCCAGTTTAGCCTCGAATCGCGCGGGGGATCCCCATGAATAGCGGGCGTGGGGGTCGTGGTGCGCCGTCCCGGCGATGGCGTGACCTCGAACGTGAAGCGGAGCGCCGGGATCTTGTTGCCTGGATGATCATCGGCGTAAGTCAGCTGCGGAAGTCGATAAAGTTGCTGTGATTCGTTCGCGGGGCCCTCGTAGATTCCCGGATACAAGTCGATCACGTGCTCGCCAGGTTCGCCGGTGGCCGTGAAGTTGATGACCACGTCGCCTTGGCTGTTGAAGCCGCAGGCGTAGCCCATGTAGGAATTGTCATAGGTCGCCACGTAGATATTGTCGTATTCAGTCCAGCCGACGCCGTTTAGGTGAATCGTCACAGGTGTGCCCGCCGGTCCGGACGCCGGTGAGATGCTGACGATATTGGTTTCGATAACGAAGAACGCACGTGCGAGCAGGTCATTGCCGCGACGCAAGGCAAGCCCGTGTAAGCCCCCAAGGTCTTGTGGAATCGTCACTGGGAAGTCGATCCGTCCGTCGCTCCCCACGTTGACTTGACCGATGACGTTCTCTTGAGGGACGAACCCGGAAGTGGTCACTCGACTGCCGACTGAAGTTTCCCAGATGAGCTGCAGTGATTTATCCGGCGGGAAGCCTTCGCCTCGAAGCGTTGCGCGCGTGCCCACAATACCCTGCGTCGGGGCAAGAGCGAGTTTCCCATTGGCGACCTGTATTTCGGTCTTCGGGATCACCTGCGGCTGGTAGGGTTCTGCGTACGCTCCTCGTGCGGTTCCACCTGGAGTCGTGTGGAACGTGAATCGGGGCCGCGGCAAATCTGCGACGGGCGACTGCTCATAATTAAGATAGCTTTGTCCCTGCCAGCCTGTATACACATTAACGATGTGATCTCCGACGGGTCCGGTCGCGCGAAACCGCGCCACGGCCGATCCGCGCGTGCCTGCGGCCGACACCCAACCCGAGGCGTGATTGTCCCAATTGACCACCCACGTGCTTTCCATGGTTCGCCAGCCGAGCCCTTTTACCTTCAGTTCGATAAGGGTCCCGACGGGTCCTGACATTGGTGTCAGCTCGAATGTCTGGGTGACGTTGATGCCGTTCTGGGCGACCGCTTTGCCATCGATGAGGGCAATCACTTCGTGCACGCCGCCGTAATCCTCTGGAATCGCAAAGCGCGCGTCGAGCCGTCCGCCGGAATCGACAGGGAACTGGCCGATCCTGGCGGTCGTTTCGGAGTATTTCTTGCCGCGGAAGTGGTAGTAGTCCTCGATGACCCAGCCGCCGGTCACCGTACCCCACGCGAGATCGACTGTTTTCCCAGGCGGCAAGCCTGCGGCAGTTGCATGTACGCTGGCGCCGACAATTGCTGGCTTGCCGTAGGTGAGTTCGAGCGACCTAGGCGCGGCTTCGCTTGAGGGAGCAGCAGCGGATACGGAACGAGACGCGGCTGCTGATTGCGATCGCGAGCAACCAGAAAGCGCTGCAGCAACCCCTATCAGGATCCAGACGGTAGACTGGAGAAGACGTCTCATGCTTCCGGAGGCGCGCAGCTTTGGGGCCTATTGAACGATCGTGATCTGCGACGCTTCGACCTCGAAGGGCTTGAACTCTCCGGTGCGGCCCTGCGGGTCCTTGGCGGTCACCGTAAAGCGCACGATCCCCGTCGGTGCATCATCAGGCACTATCCATTTGGCAACAAAGAAGTCCCGTTCCGGCTGCTTCTCGGTCTGACGATCGCGCATAGGAAGATCGATGGTCTTGCCGCCATAGGTCAGGTGGACCACGAGCTGTGTCGCACGATCCCGCTTGCCCGTCGCCGGATTTATGGCGGTCATGCGGAACCCCACCGGCTCGCCCTGTTTAAACCGGCTATTCAGTATGCAGTTTCGGGGATTGCCGGGTGGGTAAAAGTACGCCACGTCTCCATATACGACCAAGTGATCGCCACTCGATGGCGTCTGCCCCGCGAGAGGCCAAGTTGCTGCGGTCGCCACCATCGCAGTTAAGGCGGCAAGCGCGGAGTACTTGTAGGACCTTTTCATAGTCGCAGACGTTACTTGAATCGACCGCGTCTGTCCAGCGGGATTTGCTGATCCGCGACTTACACCTTCGCCGCCCACGACCTGCAACAGGTTCGAGTTCAGGTCGCTAAGTTCTCGAAAACTGCTGCACTGGTGCGACAACTAGAGTCGGTGTCGCAAGAAGATATCTTCGGGACATAGATGAACCCCAGCGAAATCAACTATGTGCTTGTTCCTCCGAGATAAACCTATAACTATTGCGGACGGTGAAAGAGACCCATGTAGACGGCCTTGCCGAGTATGTGTTCCTGGATCGCCTTCATTACGTTCGTGCGAGTTTCGAATCCGTCGGAGCCAGGCTGGACATCGACCTTCGTGTCCAGCGCAAAAAGTTCAAAGGTGTAATGATGCCGCGGGCCATTGGCAGGCGCGCCCGGACCGCGATACATCTGGCCGCTGGCGCTGATTTGGTAGGCGCCGTTTTGTAGCTGAGCTCCCATGGGGATGCCTTCCTGAAGTCCGGTTGCCGTGCCCGGGATATTCCAGACAAGCCAATGAAGCTGATCATCGCTGGAGCGATTCCGGCTGACTTCCATATCGTGCATGTGCAAAAGGAAAGTAACCGTGCCAGCGGGAGTATTGGTCCAGGTAATGGCGGGTGACGTCTGGTCGCCGGCCTGCGTGTATTTAGCGGGAATATCGGAACCATCGGCGAAAGCCGTGACCGTCATTATCAAAGGTTTGGCAGTTGGCCCGCCGGCTTGCGGGGCGCCGCCTTGTGCTCGCGCAGTTTGAGTGCCGAACGTCATGGCAAATATGAACGGAATCATGATCGGAGGAGATCGCATTTGCCCTGTCCTCCAAATTGGTCGCGGATTGCGGGTAGACTATCGACCAATTCTCTGAAAAAAGCAATTTCCTTGAGGAACGCGCAACCCTGCGTCTCCTGATGATTAATTGTTCTCAGCCGAGTAGAGCTCCGCCTAAGGCCGCGCAAACGAGGCGGCTGGAAGTATGAAGATAGGCGACCGATGGTAGTATTTAAGCGTCGGACTGAGCTAAGAGGGACAATCTAGTTGAGCAGCACTATCTTAAGTCTCGTCTAGGAGCCAACTATGAGAACGCTGCTAAGGGTTGTCGGAGCAATACTGATTTGCTCGGTCTTATTATTGCTCACACTGCGCGTCACAGGCTTCGAACCTAAGGAGTGTTCAAACGCCGGCGTTTCTTGGAGGTGCCGAGTGCCCGGCTTGTGGCTTAGAGGAGATCTTGCAACCAATCCGGTTCTTGACTGGTCGTTTACGGACAAATATCAGACCGTCAAAGTGCAGACCAGGGACCGTTTGCTGTTTCCTCATTCGATCACAACGTATTGCGTTTCTTGTAGCGGCCAGCTTTACCTAACCTCCGTTTATCGGGCGGGTTTGCAGTATCCCCATGGCAGACGCTGGAATGAAAACGTGGCCCGTGATCCCCACGTGCGAATCAAGATCGGAGATCAATTGTTCGACCGCACATTGGTATATGTCACGGACCCCGAGGAAAGAGCGGCCGTGATCCGGAATAAAGCGAAAAAATATCCCGAACAGATCATCCCACCTACTTCGTACATCAACGTTTTTCGCGTCGTATCCAATGACGAACGCGCCTCAATTTGATTCTGTAAAATACTTATGAAGGTGGTGATCACCGGTGCCAATAGCGCCGTCGGGCAAGCGATCCTGCGGTGCGCAGCGGGACAAGAGGCGCCGCCAACCACATTTCTCGCGGCGGTTCGCTCGGACCGTGCAGCCGAACAGATCCGGTCCGGACTAGGCGATGCCCACCGTGTGGTCCGCATTTCCTACGATGACCCCGGCAGTCTGGAGGCGGCGTTTCGGGGGGCGTCTGCAGTCATCCACCTCGCAGGAATTCTCTTCGAAACGCCGGCCTCGACGTATGAGCAGGCAAACGTTGCGCCGATTCGCAGCGTCGTTGAAGCAGCGAAGCGAAGCGCGGTGACGAAATTGGTTTTGGTCAGCGCGACGGGAGCCGATGAAACTTCTTCCAATCGCTACTACCGCACTAAAGGGCAGGCGGAGACTCTGGTGCGCACATCGGGATTGTGCTACACCGTGATGCGGGTCCCGCTTTTGCTCGGTCGCGGCACGGCGGGCGCGGCGGCACTGCAGCGCTACGTAAGTGGGCGGAGGGCCAAGCTGATCGGCGGTGGCCGCAATCTTCAGCAGCCACTCTATGTGGATGACCTGGCGCGGGCTGCGGTGGCAGTTGCCACGCAACCATCAATTGCGAACCATCTCACTTTGGACCTCGTTGGTCCCATCTCGCTGCCGGAGCGGGAACTCGTCGAGCGAGCCGCTCGCTTGGTGGGCCGCGAAGTCCGGATCGGCTCGATTCCGAAAAATCTCTTTTCTTG
>QHYQ01000278.1 GCA_003224175.1 Acidobacteriota bacterium | reverse complement strand
AATTATGGCAGTCAAATCTCTAAGCCGTGGCTTGTCTTGCCCTTGCAAATTCCGATAGCGCTCAAACTTGGCTTTCCGCCACACGTTTTGTTCCCTTAATGTTCCCAACTCACTGGCACGATTGTTGTGCGCTCTCTTACCGATTCACACGTCAGCCGGATGGTCAGATCAGCCGAGTCTGATGATCAGTGTGCCCCCTTCCTCATTAACCCCGTTTTCGCGACGAACCGGCTGCTGAAGGGCCATTCAGTCAGACAAACGAGCAAAATGTACACTATTGATAAGTTGAAGAGTACGGCAAGAATAGAGGGCAGCCGTGATCGTATGAGCGTTGCGTTTGTTGTTGCACCGTGATTATATACGCGTCACCAAGTTACTCTCCAAGCTCTCTGCGTGGAGGAAGGTATGCCAAGCACTGATCTGCGGCCTCTAAGGCTCGGCCAATTGCTCGATCGTACATTCACGCTCTATCGCCATAATTTTTGGTTGTTTGTAGGAATCATGGCGATCCCTTCAGCTTTTTCGATCCCATTCAACATCGAGTTTCTTTCCATGCGCAGCTCAGCAGTGGTAGGGAGGCCGACGCCTATTGCGGTCGGTGGAACGTTCCTTTTCGCTTTCGCTTTTTTGGGCCTGTTCTGGATCTTGTATTCGCTGGCGATAGGTGCGACCACATATGCCGTTTCGGATGCATACCTTGGCCGGCAAGCTACGGTCCGGGAATCTTACCGGAAGGTGCGCACTAAATTTTGGCGGATTGTAGGACTGGTGTTAAATGTCGCGCTCCGGATGATCGGCGTCTTAGTCGTTGGGTCGATCGCCGTCGGGATAGTGATCGCACTATCCGCGGCTGCTGTTCGTGGCCAAGCCGGCGGATCGATCGCGCGGATCATCTTTGCCTCGATTCTGGTTCTTGCCTATCTAGGGTTGATGGCACTCTTCGCCGCTTGGTCGTTGCGATACGCCGTTTCGATCTCGGCGTTGTTACTGGAGGACCTAGGTGTGCTGGCAGCTGTCCGTCGGAGTATCCAACTGACGCGAGGTCGCAAATGGCAGATTTTCGTCGCCGTATTGTTGAGCCTGATCGTTGGTTACGCCGGGGTGCTCGTTTTTCAGGCTCCGTTCTTAATAGCAATGTCGTTATCGAAGCAGGGTGGATATTTACCGAAATGGGAGCTCTTCGCATCCTCATCCATCGGAGCTCTCGGGGGCGCTATAACGATGCCTCTGCTCATGATCGCTCTGGTACTCTGCTATTACGACTCGCGCGTACGCAAGGAAGCGTTTGATCTTCAATTCATGATGTCTTCACTCGACCCGCGGGTGCCTTCGCGGGGCACTGTCTCGCCGGTCTGAGCCCAGGCCTCGTGGACATGAGCCGGTTGGCACGCTTCGCAGTAATCGCGATAACATTAGTATCGCTTGGAATGCAGCCATCTGATCTCCCGGCGGCGAATCAAGAACTTAGTTTGTCCCAATACATCGCGGAGCTCCGCACGGCTTCGAACGTGCTCGACGGACGGAATGCGGCTCGGATGCGCGAATTCAGAGCGAGTCTTCCGGCCGAGTGGGTGGTTCTGACAAGCGGGCAATCTCTCGGCGTGAAGACTGACTGGCTCGCCTCGGCGCTCTCGCTGGAAGAGAACGCTTCGGCAGCGAGCAAGGACCGCGTGCGGCAGGCTCAGCAGCACTTGGCTGCGCTCCGCGAGGCGGCCGAAGCGCTCGGTTCGCCGGAAGCAACGTTCGATCTGGCGCAAACCCGCGCCCGGGCCGACCGCATTCTACGTGACGCTGAGTTCCAGGGTTCGCACGAGCCCTCGTGGCTGGACAATCTCAAGGCGCGAGTGAGCGGCTGGATTTCGCGTCAGCTCAATAGAATCTTCGGCCATATGGCAATTTCCGCCGGTGTTGGCACCGGTATCGCCTGGGCCCTTGTTACGGCGGTATTCTTGCTGCTGGTGTTCTGGGCGGTTCGCTTCTTAGACCCCCCTATCGCATTTGACACGCCACTTCGAACTTACGTGGTACGGCTACCGCGCGGCAACGCCCGATGACTGGCACGATGCGATGCTGCAATTGGAGATGCTCGGATGCCTGCGTTCCTCGATCGCGGCGACCGCCAGTTCTTAGTCAGTGCCGTCGCCATCATGTCTATTCTCCTGGTCCTCACGTACGCCCTCCGTCCGGCGCCCGCGCGACAAGCGGTCGGTTCTCCGTCGAGTTATTCTGCAGAATGGTTGGGTACAAAGGCGGCGTTTCTTCTGCTGCAACAATCCGGCTATCACGTTGAACGCTGGATATCGTCACCCGAAGAGCTTCCCGAAAATACCGGCGGAACTACACTGATATTCGCTGAACCATCAGAGCGCCCTTCCGGTGCAGACCGTGCTGCCGTTTCTCGATTTGTCTCCGCGGGCGGGCGCCTAGTTGTGATGGGCGCAAGTGGCGCATCGTTCGCGCCGCAATCCTCCGCCACAGCAATCCCGGATTCCAACTTAACTCCCAAGCCGTATCCGGCGCTGCTTCCGTCACCGCTCAGCCTCAACGCGTCGGAGGTCACCATGGTCGCTCCGTATGAGTGGACTAGATTGGCGCCCTGGCAACTCGCCATATACGGTAAAAACAACCAATCTGTCGTAGTGTGGTATCGATTCGGCAAGGGCGAAGTAATTTGGTGGGCAATTGCATCACCGATGTCTAATGGTTCTATCCGTGAAAAGGGCAATCTGGCCCTGTTTCTCAATTCAGTGGGCCCGCCCTCGTCGCGTGTGCTTTGGGATCCTCGGGAGCGGTGGGGGCCAGCTATCAGCAGCTACGACTGTCGTTGTCACGGAAGCTGGCAATATCTGCTACGGCGAAGTTGTCCGAATTGTCGCAAGTCGCGTCAACCCGCTTCGGATGGCCTCAGCAGGCGCTGTTTCACACGCTAATGCAATCGGAACGGGCCATCCGCGACATCGACCTAAACGACCGCGAAGCGTTGGACCTGGTTGGTGAACTGCACGATTACGCCCAACGTCTTGAACGCGTATAGAAGACCTAAGGAGAGCCAGCGTGACCGCAGCAGCATTGGCCGAACATGTACGCAAGGAGTTCGCCAAGGTCATCGTGGGACAGCGCGACGTACTGGACCAACTGCTGCTGATCCTGCTGGTGCGCGGGCACGCGCTGATCGAAGGCGTGCCGGGACTCGCCAAGACCCTGGCCGTTAAATCGCTCGCGCGTATTTTCTCTCTGCAATTTCAACGCGTGCAGTGCACGCCGGATTTGATTCCCGCGGACGTTATGGGCGGCAATATCTTCGACGCCGCGACCAGTGCATTCCGCTTGCATCGGGGCCCTTTATTTACGGATCTGCTGCTGGTTGACGAGATCAACCGAATGCCGCCGCGCACGCAATCGGCGCTCCTAGAGGCGATGGAGGAACTGCAGGTGACCATCGACGGCACGCGGCACGTGCTCTCGCCATCGTTCGCAGTGTTCGCCACGCAGAATCCTGTCGAGTTCGAGGGTACCTATCCGCTGCCCGAAGCTCAGCTCGATCGCTTCTTGATGAAAGTTCGCATGGAGTATCCCCAACCTGAACAGGAGGCGGAGATCCTGTCACATTACCAGGATGGATTCGACGCGCGAGCGTTCGATCGTATTTGCATCGAGCCCGTTTCGGCGGAAGTCCTGCAATCGGCGCGTGACGAGATCCGGCGCGTTCAAGCAGAGCCCAAGCTTTTCGAGTACATCGTTTCCATCGTCCGTAGAACGCGCAATTCTTCTGCCGTAAGTTTAGGCGCGAGTCCTCGCGCGGCGATCTCCCTGATGCTCGTGGCTAAAGCAATCGCCGCGATCGAGGGACGTGACTTCCTCATCCCCGACGACGTAAAGACGGTTGCCGTGCCGGTTTTACGCCATCGCATGTTGCTCAAGCCGGAAGCCGACCTGGAAGGCATTACGCCGGATCAAGTCGTCAGCGAGGTTGTGGCGGCAATTGCCGTTCCCCGTTAGCGCCATGAGCAGGCTGGTACCCGATAATGTGGCTGCGCCCGGCGAGAGAGCTGCGCGTATATCCTTCGCGTTCGGCCGGCGATTTTTTGTTTTCTTCTTCATCGGCTTGCTTTGGATTGTTCCTGCCTGGAATCAGCTGCGTTTCCTCTACGCCCTGTTTGTATGGGATGCATTTGTTTTCGCGATGTGGTTGGCGGATCTTCGGCGCCTTCCTAATCCTGAGGCGCTCGAGGTGCGCCGCGTGTGGAATGAACCACCGGCCTTAGCTCAGAAACTACAGGTGACCATCGAAGTGCGCAACTCCTCACGCGCATCCGTTTGGGCACAGATCTATGACGATGCCCCCGTTACCTTCAGCCAAGCCTTTCCGCAAGGGCAATGCGTGGTGCCTGCCGGCCGTTCAACTAGCATCGCTTATTCCGTGCACCCTCAGGCACGCGGCGACATGAGGTTTGGCGAGGTTTGGCTGCGGTACAGGACGTCCTGGTTCTTAGCGGAACGATGGGCGCGAGCCCGGATAGGCCAAACAGTGAGGGTTTATCCGAACTTGCAAGAGGCACAAAAACTGCGTTTTCACTTGATCCGCAGCCGGCAGATCGAACTGGAAAAACGGCTCAAGCGCCAGCGCGGGCGGGGAAGAGAGTTTGAAGGTCTGCGCGAATATCGCGCAGGGGATGAATTCCGCGACATTTCCTGGAGTTCCACGGCGCGTCGAGGGAAATTGATTACCAAGATATATGAGATCGAACGCAGCCAGGTTCTTTGGCTCGTCTTGGACGCAGGCCGGCTGCTGCGGGCGCGCGCCAATGGCCTTACCAAGCTTGATTACACGGTTAATGCAGCGGCGAGCCTCGCGCAAGTTGGGCTTTATTCGGGCGACCGCGTCGGGCTTCTGGCGTATGGAAGGAGACCGCAGCAGCGCGTCGCCCCCGGTCAAGGATCCGCGCATCTCCGTGCGCTCATCGAGAGTCTCGCTCAAGTTCGAGCTGAAGAGTTTGAAGCGGACCACCTGCGAGCGGTTGAACTTCTGCTCTCGTCGCAAAGTCGGCGAAGCCTGATTGTTTGGATGACAGATCTAGCTGAGACGGCAGCTACACCGGAAGTCGTCGAGTGTACTGCCGTAATGACTAGCCGCCACCTGATGTTGGTGCTAATCCCGGAGCAGACGGATTTGCGTCGTATCGTCGCGGCGCGCCCCAAAAACGCCGGGGGAATGTATCGCTACACGGCTGCGCTCGAAATCGTGCAACGGCGAGACTTGTTACTCAGACGTCTGCGCCAGCAAGGAGCGATGGCGCTGGAGACGGCCCCCTCTGAACTCTCCATGGCTTTGGTGAATCAGTATCTTCAGATCAAGGAACGAAGTCTGCTCTAGTGGGAGAACGAATCTCCTCCTTTCCGGTTTGCGGAGTCTTTTTCACGAGGAACAAGATCAGCAGCCCGAAAAGAGCTGCGCCCAACAGGTATTTCCAACGGGCGGCCAGATCCGTCGGCGAGATGAATCCTTCCACCGTACCGGCGACAATCAGAAGCGGGATGATGCCCAGTGCGAGACGCACGGCGCGGCCTCCTTCTAAAACCAGCGATGCGCGTCTGGGTAGCGTTCCCGGAAAGAGAAGTCCCTTAGCAATCAACAAACCTCCGCCGCCTGCAATGAATATTGCAGGTAACTCTAGGACACCGTGCGGAATGACAAAACTCAGGAGCTGACCGGACATTCCCGCCTGCCAGCAAGCAGCGTTGACGACTCCGAAGAGCAACCCGTTCACAGACAGCATCCAGAGTGTGCCGACGCCGGCGGTAACACCGAGCGCGAAGGTCGCAAACGAGACGCTCAAATTATTGGTCATGATCGTGCTCGAAGCCAATGGCTTAATGGAGATGACCGAGTGGGTCCACATCTGATGCTTGTCGATGGATTCCATCATGCCGGCGCCGAGAAAATAACGCTGGAAACCCGGATCGAAAATGGACATTAAAAAGCCAGCCAGAGCGAGGGCAGTGAAAACGGCGCAGGCAACCAGAGTGTATGGCAGCGTATCGTGAAACACTTGCGGGAAGGTTTCACGATAAAACGTCATGATACCGCCGGCACGCGCGCGCCGGCTCATATAAATGTAGTTATGCGCGCGTCCTAGCACCTGATTCAAGGAATCCTCTAACCTCCGGTTGGAGGGATCTTCTCTGATCGTCGCCAGATCCGACGCGGTCTGACGATATAATAGCGCCAGCTCTCTTAATTCATCCTGACGCAAGGAGCGGATACCATTCGCGTCGGCTCGCTCTATGAGCTCGTATACACGCTCCCAGTAGCGACGCCGTTTTTCAAGCCATCGTGTGGAGATCACCGGTGCCACCTGACGAAAAGCTTATCATCGAAACGCCAGAGCAGACGTTCTTGGAATTTCCTCTGGCCGGTGTCGGAAGTCGCTCCTTGGCGCTGGCAATCGATACACTTCTACAAGGCGGCGCTGGGATCCTATTAGCTATCGCCGCCGGAATTGTTTCCTTTGCCGGTTTCCTACCTCAGATGGGAAAGCAGTGGGGCTATGCTCTCCTAATTCTTGTCCTGTTTCTTGTGGAATTCGGTTATTTCGCGTTTTTTGAGGCGATATGGAACGGCCAGACGCCGGGAAAGCGCTGGATCCATCTGCGAGTCATCCAGGATTCCGGCCGGCCCATTGGTGTTCAGCAAGCCATCTTGCGTAACTTGCTGCGTATCGTGGATTCCCTCCCCGTGTTTTACGCAGCGGGGATCATCACGAGTTTGATCAGTCCGCAAAGCAAGCGGCTTGGCGATTATCTGGCGGGCACTGTCGTTGTACACGAAGAGCCCCTAACGAAAGATTGGCTGCTTTGGCGTGCGAGGACCGCTTCTCCGCTAAACACGGTCCAGGACGTGACGCTAACAGCGTCCGAGCTTCAGCTCGTGGAGGCATTTCTGGAGCGCCGCGCGAGTTTCGAACCCGTTGTTCGATCATCGATGGCGCGCCAGGTTGCTGAGAAAATCGGCAATCGATGGTCAATCCCGGAAGAGGAGCGGAAGGATTCCGAGAAATTCCTCGAAGGTCTCGTCGAGAAATGCCGGAACGGGAGAAGATTGGAATGATGCTTCCCGAGATAAGAATCTCCACACTCAACCGGAGCCACGAGCGATTCAGCCGCCGAAATGGGATCCGTCGTGGCGGTGCCGCATGTCTGTGGCCTGCACCACCGCAACGAACGATACAGGCTGCCTGAAAAAGCCCGAATCCACCACGCTAGGCGCTGCCTCTACTCGGGCCTTTGACTGCGTCTGAACTCTGCTCTGTTGCACAAGCTTGCATCGTGCGACTTTCGTTGCACCTGACTCAATGAGGGCTGCAAACCGCCTGAGACTTTGCAGTTCGTTTGGAGACTCGTGGGCTGCACAGAATTTTCGGGAGGTACAATAGGCCTAAGCCTGTGGTTACCGAAAATTCCGTCTGAAAACAAAGAGGTTCCGATCAATCGTGAGATCATGGTGGCTACCACGATGAGCTCTCTTTTCGTCGCCCTTTTCGCTTTGGTAGCCTCCAGTTTTCGAACCCGTGCGGCCCTGCAGGCGGAGATTCTCGCGCTTCGTCACCAACTTGCGATTCTCCAAAAGAACGCCCCGCGTCGCTTGCGCTTCCACCGCTGCGACCGATTCTTGTGGGTTGGCGGCGATGTCTGCAGATGGTTCAGCCCGACACGGTCCTCCGTTGGCACCGCAGAGCTTTCGCCTGGCATTGGACTAGGAAATCGCGCCGCCCTCCCGGAAGGCCAGAAGTTGCCTCGAACATTCGTGATCTAATTCGGCGCATGAGCCAAGCAAACCCCTTGTGGGGTGCACCCCGCATTCACGGAGAACTGCTCAAGTTGGGGATTACCGTGGCGCAATCCACGGTGGCCAAATATTTGCCTCGGCGCCGCAGGCCGCCTTCCCAGACTTGGCGAACCTTCCTGACGAATCATCTTACGCAGACGGCGGGCATCGATTTTTTCACCGTGCCGACGGCGACCTTCCGGGTCCTGTTC
>QHYQ01000189.1 GCA_003224175.1 Acidobacteriota bacterium | reverse complement strand
CCACTGGACCCCTCGTTTGGTCAGGGCTAAGCTTCGGCGATTCGAGTGAAATCCTTGGCGATTGCAAACGCCGCAGGACTGGTTGGTTTGCGACAAGTTCAAGGGCCGGCGCTATCTTGCGCTCCCTCACGATATCCAGCCTGCTCTTTGCGCGCACTTCTTGAGAATCCCGCGGACGTGGAACTTGGCCGTACTTTCGCTGATGCTGAGCTGCGCACCAATCTCCTTGTTGGTAAGTCCCTGTAAGATCAGCGCGAAAACTTCGCGCTCCCGGGACGACAACTGCAGGGCCGCCTCCATGTGTATGTTATGTTCCGCTAGACGCCTCGCGATGTATTGATTTACACGCTGGTCCAGGCTTTGCATGATACGAGCCACTTCCTCCAGAAATGCCTGGTCAAGCCCCCTCTCTTCTTGTCTCGACATTGCGCTCTGTCCTCTCCTAGCAGATGTGTTCTTAGCTGCGCAAACGTCGCTGCGCACCTAAGCGCTGCCCATTTCTTGGCACAATAACACCGGGCCTGGGACCAGCCTTTCAAGAAAGGCCGGTGCGCGATGATCCACGGCACGCCGCGGGCCAGCCGTAAGTTTTGTCTTTCCAAGAGGAGCGGCGGGCGAATACAGGTGTTTATTTAGAAAGTCTGCAATACTAAAGTGTAAGACTTACAGTATCCAAGCGGATCGTCGCAGTCCTGATCCTCGAATTCTGTGACACTACATCCCTAAGTCGAGCGATACTCGGCGACGCCAAGAGACTTCAGTCGCACCTGGCTCCGATTTTGCATCCACCAGCCGCGCAGCGCGGAAATCGGCCAAATCGATCGCCAGGCCCCCAAAATGGCGCCCTTCCAAGTCAGGCGGAAATTCTGGCCATCGGCTTCCAGGTACATGTATCCACGCTCCTGCTGGCGCGGTCCATAACGCTCCAGACGCCGCTTCAGCTCGCTCAATTCCTGCCCAGGCGGCGGCAATTCCGGGCGCGACCCGCCGATCTTTTCCTGCACCAGCATGCGGTGCGCGCGATAGAGCGTGAAGCCATCCTTGATCTGCGGAAAGCGGAACACATGATAGGAGGGCGAAGGAAAGAGCACCGGCGCCGTGGAGTTGGTATTCGTGTCGACCTGAGAGTCGTCCGAACAACGCGTAATAAATTCGATGTAGCCGCGCACTTTCGTGGGGGCCTTCACCACGCTTACGTCTGCCCATTCCGCCGTTTGCGAATTGCTGAGAAGCGCCATGTACGATTGCGTATTCGGCGCCATGCTTCCAAAACTCACATAACCGACAGGCTGAAAACCCAAAGCGGTGATACCCGGCAAGCGCGTGGTCATGAATTTCCGTACGTCTTCGGGCAGCGCCTCCTGAGGAACCAGTTGCGGATTCACCTTCGCTTTGTAGCGAAAGGTACCGCGCAACACGATCGGACCAAGCACAAACAGCACCCCATACAGTTTCAGCAACAGTCCGACAATTCCATAGTCCAGTATTCCCGTCATCGCGATGCTCCTCTCAAAGCGCGATCACTGGCTGGCGAATGCGAATCCCTCGGCATCCCCCTAACAATTCTATGGCGCGCGCAGAATGTTTCAGGTGTCCGGGAGCTTGAAATGGCTAAAGGAATAGCTGTCCTTGCGTACAGGCGGCGGAAGCGGAACTCACTAACGAACGTCCGGTCTGCAATCGCTCAGTCAACCCGCGGAAAGGCAGAGGTGAGCCGAGCGCAGTTGGCATCGGCCAACTGCGCTCGGTCTCTTTGCTAACCCTGAGCGGCAGGCCTATGCGCGAGCCGCTTTCGCTCTGTAGGCAGGCACAAAGACTTCGGCCACGAACGTCTCGATGGTCGTCGGCGTTGTGTTTTCCGCCGAGCGTGGTTCGAGCGCCCGCATATGGCCCGAATTCAGCGCGTCGCTCATCTCGAGCAGGAGGTCGGCCATATTCGGAGACATTCCCATTTGCGTCAGTGCGGGCTTCAGCTGTGCCGGGGGAACTTGCTGATACGTTAGGTCCGGCTTTCCGATTGTTGCGCCGACGACCTTGGCGACCTCCGTATAGGTGATGTCCCGCGCGCCCAGCAATTCGCGGCGCTGCTTACCCTCAAAGTCGCGCCGCGACAGGGCTTCCGCCGCAAACGCGCCGATGTCGTGGGTCGCGATCATCGACAGCCCCAGATCCGGCCGCACCGGTCCACCCATATTTCCTAGTGATTGAATTACGCTGACCTGCGGCAGCCTCGCCATCGCGCTCGCATCCGTCACGTCGGCGACGAATGCTTCTGCGCCCTTCTGCTTGAGTCGCTCGAGCCTCCTCGCATCACGGCCGACTACGCGAACTTTCTCTCCCTTCGCCAGCAGTTTCTCGGCAACGACACTGCCTGTGTGTCCTGTGGCGCCAATTACAACGTACATGCGATACCTCCTCGCAGAATGTCTCTGCGGTATTCGCTTCCGCTAGCTATAGATTCGTCGACGATGCCCAAAGGGTGCCCAGCACTCCTGTGGAAAAACGAATATCCGATCAGGCTATTCGTTCCGAGCGACAAACCGGAGCGAGAGACCTCTCCTGCACTTCGCCCGATCAGTAAAGCCATCGTCAGCGCGGCGGCCCCGTCTCCGCGCCGCGCACCCCGTCTCGCAGTGGCTAAGCGCTGCGTTCTAACGCTTGGCGATCCCACTGCGCCAGCGTCGCGCCTGCTTCGTAGGTGCTCTGGCAGAAATCAAGGATCGCCTGCTCCGGGTAAGCCGCGGCGCGTACGTCGTCATACTTGAGAAAAAATTCGCCCATCTGCGTATCCCAATAGGCGCTGCTCGGGCGAACTTTTTCTTTCTCGAGTCCAGCAGGAGCGGGCATCGTATAGGAGTAAAAAGCCGCTTGCTTATAGCGCCGGTCCCCGGGCCAGAACCCGCAGCTGATCACCTCGTGCGAATAGCCTTCGCGTGTCATGGCGTCCGCACCTTTCGGCGGCGCGACACGCTTGCCAGAAAAACGCGTCACCGCCAGATCGATAGAGCCCCAGAAAAAATGTACCGGGCTGCATTTGCCCAAAAAAGGTGAACGGAATTGCTTGAAGATGCGGTCCGCGTTCAACAGGATCCGCCAGAAATTCTCCACGTATTTCTTATCGTACGAGGCGTGCTTGCTGTCCTGCTCAAACGGCGTCTTATCATCAAACTCGTCCGGCGTGGTGTGGATTTTCACTTCGATTCCCAGCGAACGCAGCGAAGCCATGTACTCGCCGTAAAAATCGGCCACCGAACGCGCGCGCAGCTCGATGCTGCGCTCCGCGCCCGTGCTGGTCGAGATGAGCAGCCGATGACGGATGAAGTCGAACTGCACCTCGAAGGCCTCGCGCCCGAAGGGAATCGTGGAAGTGGTCAGCCCGCGGGGTGTGACGTAGAGCGTCACATTCCACCAGTGGTTCACGAGCGGCGTAAGCCCTTTGCGTGTCTTTCCCACGATCTGCGTCCACATGTGCAGAGTGTCGCGGGTGCTTTCCCACTCAGAGTACGGCAGCGGCGGCCATTCAAGCGGGGTCAAGTTCGACCTCGTCGATGTAGCACCAGCCCCAATCCTCGCCCGGCTCGAACGACTTCATGATCGGGTGCTTAGAGGAATGAAAGTGCTTGGTAGCGTGCTTGTTTTTGGATGAATCGCAGCAGCCCACGTGGCCGCAGGTCAGGCACAGGCGCAGGTGCACCCAGGTGTCGCCCATTTTCAGGCACTCTTCGCAGCCGCGCGTATGCGGCTGCACGTCGCGAATCTGATTCGTATGCGTGCATCCTTTCATATTGGCCTCCTTTGGCCCATCTTCGCACTGTGCACGGTCCCAGCCCTGGCCGATTTGCCTCGGGATGAACGGTTGGCAGCGAGTGCGGGGGACTGTCAGTACCACCGCGTGGTGGGCTTTACGAGATGAATCTGGATGGTCTGCTCGGTCTCGGTGACGTCGTGATACTCGCCGTAGGTCTTCCAGCCCGGCGCGACGATCTGAATCAAAATCCTGCCCTGAGGTATTCCCGGCGAACGGGCAATGCCCTCTTGATTTGTTTTCAGGTCCAGCTCAGTTTTCTTGTCCTTGGGGAATCGGAGATACACGCTCGCCTCGGCTACCGGCTTGTTCTCATCGCCTCCGGTCACTTCGATCCGAATATGGCTGGTCCCATTGCGTTTTTCCGGGGCGGCGGGAGGCTTATCGGACTGCGCGGCGAGCGCCGGCCCAAACGCGAGCAGACAAACCGACACGAGCAGAAGTGTAAGCGAGGTGCGAAACTGAATTCTCCTTAGCATGGCCCTCTCTCCTACACGCTAACCCAAATTGGACGGTCGCGCCGGGTCGTGTGGTGATTGACGGCGCGAAATCCGTCAGCTAATTTGACGCAGGTCGCCGTCAGCCGCGGCGAAAGCTCTCCACTGTTTACTCCTGCGGCACGAATTTCGCAAGCGGCTATCCGGTCGGGATGGCTGTCCCGAGCGACCCCGGGGTCTCCGGCGCATGCCGTCTTTGCATGCGCTGGGGTGGCGGAGCGAGGAACCTCTCCTCAACGTCAGTGAGGCCCGCTCAGGCGTAAGGCACTCAAGGAGGAATTTCATGGGATTCGCCACCGACGCGATCCACATCGGCCAAGAGCCGGAACCTGCGACGGGCGCTATCGTCGCGCCCATATTTCAGACCTCCACGTACGTGCAGGATGCGCTGGGCAAAGATAAAGGCTACGACTACGCGCGCACGGCCCACCCCAATCGGCGTGCGCTGGAGCGCTGCGTGGCCCGTCTGGAAGGCGGCCAGGCGGCCTACGTCTTTACTTCGGGAATGGCCGCGATCGACGCCATGTTCCGGCTGCTGCGTCCTGGCGACCACGCCCTTATTTCACGGGCAGTATACGGCGGCGTCTACCGCCTGACGACGCAGTTCCTTTGCCAGTTCGGAATGGAATTCACGTTCGTGGACACCTCCGATCTCGACTGTGTGCGGAAATCGCTGCGCGCCAACACCAGAATGATCTACGTGGAGACGCCCACCAATCCCACCATGATCATCAGCGACATCGCGGGAATCGCCGGGATCGCCAACGAACGAAACCTCACCGTGACCGTGGACAACACGTTCCTCAGCCCGTATTTGCAGCGTCCCATTGAGCTCGGCGCGCACATCGTGGTGCACTCCATGACCAAATATCTCAATGGCCATAGCGACGCCACGGGAGGCGCGGTGATCCTGACGCGGCCCGCAGACGCGGAGAAGATTTATTTTCTGCAGCGCTCCACCGGCGCGGGCCTGGCGCCAATGGATTGTTTTCTCGTGTCGCGCGGAATCAAAACGCTGGCCGTGCGCATGGCCCAGCATGACGCTAATGGCATGGCCATCGCCCGCTATTTGGAGAACCATCCGAAGGTGAAGTGCGTGAACTACCCCGGTCTGCCTTCGCACCCGCAGCACGATCTGGCGCGCAAGCAGCAGCGCGGCTTCGGAGCCATGCTGTCATTCGATGTGGGCACGCTCGAATCGGCGCGGCGCCTCCTGAATCACGTAAAGCTGTGTTCGCTGGCGGAAAGCCTGGGCGGAGTCGAGACGCTGATCTCCCATCCCGCGATGATGACCCACGCTTCGATGCCGCCGGAGGTTCGCCAGCAAATCGGCATCACCGACGGCTTGGTGCGCCTCTCAGTGGGAATTGAGGATGCCGAAGACTTGATCGCCGACCTCGAGGCCGCCCTGGAAAAAGTCTAACCCGCGGCGCAGCCAGTCTGGTGCTCGGATGGTACGGTTGTTTCGCGGCGGCACAAAATCAGAGGTTTCTCGGAGCGGGTAAACCTTACGTTGGTTAACTAAATCCCTTTTACATCGATTGAATGGTTTGTTTTTGGCTGGTTAGCTGCAAGGAAGACGCAGGGGTACTTTGCCTGTGGGCAACCAGACAGCTTTGACCGTGGCGAGCCGAGCTCGACTCTCCGCCTGGAGGACTGTCATTTTGCTGGCATTGGCGAGCCGTACTCTCATGGGGCAGACTCCGCAGGCGCCACAGAAAGATCTCAGGACAATGAGCATGGAAGACCTGATGAACGTGGAGGTGACTTCTGTTTCGAAGAAGGAGCAGAAGCTATCCAGGGTAGCGGCCGCGATTTTCGTCATTACCCAAGATGACATCCGGCGCTCTGGTGCCACAAGTATTCCCGATTTGTTACGCCTGGTTCCCGGAATGGATGTTGCTCGGATCAACGGGAGCACCTGGGCCATCGGTTCGCGCGAGTTTAATCAGCAGTTTGCCAATAAGCTACTGGTAATGGTGGATGGGCGGACAGTCTACTCGCCAACCTTCTCCGGCGTTTTTTGGGACACATTGGACCTGCCGCTCTTCGACATCGAAAGAATCGAAGTGATTCGCGGGGCGGGCGGCACCATCTGGGGCGCAAACGCGGTGACCGGGGTGATCAGCATATTCACGAAGAAAGCTGCGGAGACCAAGGGCATGTTGGTGGAAGCGGGGTCAGGAAGCGTCGAGCAAGGATTCGGCGCGTTGCAGTACGGCGGAACCGTGGGAAAGAAAACAGACTTCCGCTTGTACACGAAATATTTCAATCAAGACCACATGCTGGACCTCAATGCCCAGAACGGAGCAGACGGGTGGCACAGGTTGCGGGGAGGATTTCGAACGGATAGCAGCTTGTCTGCGAAAGATTCGCTGATGTTGGAAGGAGACATCTCGTATGGGCGAGAAGGCGAATTCGGGTTCACGCTGCCCGCCGTAACGTCGCCGGGATTCGTGCCGGTAAGCGAGGAAATCAACCTAGGCGACGGCGCGCTGGAAACCGTTTGGAATCACATTTACTCGGGACGTTCGAACTCCAGTTTGCAATTTTCATTTGACCAGCACAGGCGCGGTGACCCGCTCAATCCGGAACTCCGGAGTACCTACGACTTGGACTACTGGGATCAGTTCTCCCGAGGAGATCGTCAGGACATCGTTTGGGGATTGGGTTACCAATATAGCGCGGACCGCATTGGAGGGAGCCTGACGGTGGCCATGGACCCGCCCAACCGCGCTCTCCAGCTGTTTGACGCATTCGGTGAGGACGAGATTGCGCTGATCCCGGCGCGGCTCTTCCTGACAATAGGGACAAGGCTCGAACACAATGACTACACAGGTTTTGAAGTGATGCCGAGCGTCAGCGCGAGTTGGTCGCCCAATGACCGCAACATGGTCTGGGCGGCTGTTTCGAGAGCACTTCGAGCTCCGTCCCGCAATGATACGAACCTTGTCCTGAACCTGGGAGAGTTTCCCGGACCGGGCAACACTCCCACGCTGCTGAGGCTTTTGGGCAATCCGCAGTTCCAGGACGAACGCGTGATCGCGTACGAAGCGGGCTACCGGGCGACGTTGTCCAAACGGCTTTCCGTCGACGTGGCAGCCTATTTTGACGACTGGAACAATGTACAAACCACTGAGCCCAGCGGATCTTTCTTTGAGACCGCTCCGCCGCCGGCTCATGAGGTGCAAACTCTGACTTACCAAAACCTCATACACGGGGAGAGCCACGGCGCCGAAATCACGGCGAACTGGAAAGTGACGGACCGGTGGTACATCAGCGCCGCACCCGCACGGGAACATATGCATACCGATCCCCAGAGCGCGGACACGCAAACTGCCCTTTTTTTGCAGGAGAACTCTCCGGATTGGGCCACTCAGTTGCGCTCCCACTTTGACCTGAGCCACACGCTGGGCTGGGATCTGTCCGCATATTATGTGGATCCGCTCACCGATCAGGGATCTTTGAGCAATGTGACTATTCCTTCCTACACGAGGATGGATACCGGACTCACGTGGAGGCGGGGAGAAGGATTTTCGGTCAGCGTGGTGGGGCAGAATCTTCTGAAGGATCATCACCTGGAATTCGAAGACGTGAACGGAAGTCTCCAGTCCGGTCAAATCAAGCGCAGCGCCTACGCCAAGATTACCTGGCACTTCTGAGGGATCTGCTTTTTACATTCATCTGCGTTCAGGCGCAACGCAATCCCATAACCACGACAGATACTTCGGTGAGCCTGCGACGATCGGCAAGGCAATGAACTCTGGCACGTCATAGCTATGCAGGCGCTCGACTTCGGCTTGCAGCGCGGGCAGGCGACGGGCGGAAGTCTTGATCAGCAGCAGGAACTCTCGCGCCTTTTCCACTCGCCCCTTCCAGCGATAGATGGACTGCACGGGAATGTCCAGGAGATTGGCGCAGGCGGCCAGCCGCAGCGAGACGATCTCGCGCGCGATTCGCTGCGCCTCTACGCGCGAACCGCAGGTCACGAGCACGATGACGTACTTCCCTGCCCTTGCGCTCGGCATTGCCCCTCCGCGAGCCTCTTAACTTTTTGCTTCCGTGAGGCGCACTGTGCTGGAGTGCATCGCGGCGCCAAGATACAATACGGCGCGGCCGAAACCAATGGCAGCCTCGCCCATAAAATTCGGCACCTCCGGCTGGCGCGGCATCATCGCCGATGATTTTACGTTCGGCAACGTGCGCATCGCGGTCGCAGCCATCGCGGAGCACGTCTTGAGCCGCAATTCGCGGCCCACGCTACTCGTGGCGCATGACACGCGCTTCTTTTCCGAGGAGTTCGCACGCACGGCGGCCACGGAACTCGAGGAGCGCGGCGTGCGACCCTTGCTTTGCACGGGCGCCTCGCCCACGCCCGCAGTGGCCTGCGAGATTCGCCGTCGAAAAATCGACGGCGCCATCAATTTCACCGCCAGCCACAATCCGGCCGAATATCACGGCTTGAAATTTTCGGCAGCCGACGGTGGCCCGACGTTGCCCGAGGTGACGCGCGATATCGAGGCCCGCGCCGCAAAGCTCCACGCGCGGCCCGCGGAGAAAAGGGCCGCGTTTCCTTCGCCGCATGATGCCCGCGCGTTCGAGCGGGTAGATCTCGCTCCGCCGTACCTCGCGCGCCTCGCCGAACTCGTTCGGTTCGGCGACTTAAGAAAACAAGGCGCGCCGCGCATCGTTTACGACGCGCTGCACGGCTGCGGCGCCGGATATCTCGATCGTGCGCTGATGGAGCAGGGCATCGCCGGACAGGAGACCATCCGCGCCGAGCGCGATGTTCTCTTCGAGGGCTCCGGGCCCGACGTCTCCGAGGAGAATCTCAAGCGCTTGTCGGAAAACGTGATTGCGCACAAAGCGCAGATCGGGCTCGCCACCGATGGCGATGCCGATCGCTTCGGCATCGTCGACGCGCAGGGAGCCTGGATTGCGCCGAACCACATTCTCGGATTGCTCTACGATTATCTGATCGAGAGCCGCGGATGGAATCTGGACGCCGCGCGCACCGTGGCCACTTCGCATCTGCTTGACGCCGTCGCCTCGAAACATGGGCGCAAAGTCCATCAGACTCCCGTCGGATTCAAATACATCGGCCAGTTGATCCTGCAAGACGCCATCGTACTCGGAGGCGAAGAGAGTGCCGGGCTTTCCATTCGCGGGCATATCCCCGAAAAAGACGGGATTCTGGCATGTTTGCTGGTGGCGGAAATGATCGCAGCCAGGAAGGCGCCGCTCGACGAGCAGTTGCGCGCGCTCTTCCGCCGCGTCGGCCGCGAGTATTGGCCCCTGCGCACGAACCTGCATTTGCCGGAAGAAGTGAAGACCCGGGCCGTGGAGCGTTTGAAGAGCGACTTTTCGGAATTTCTCGGAAGGCGCGTGGCGCAGACCGACCGCACCGATGGTCTCAAACTCATTTTCGACGACGGCTCCTGGATCCTGCTGCGCCTCTCCGGGACTGAGCCGCTAATGCGCGTCTATACCGAAAGCGCGACGCCGGAAGAATCCGCGCGGCTTGCCGAGCAGGCCCGCGCTTGGGTTTTTGCCGCCGCGGCAGGAGGTTAAAGAGTGCGAAAGGCGAAAGCGCAGGACCCGCAATCCTTTTGGAGCCGCCATGCGCTCAAGATTCTGGGGTTGGCAGTGCTGCTGCTGGCCATACACGACGTTTTCGGAAGTCACGGCCTGCTGGCCATGCGTCACACGCAATCGCAGATCCAGCAACTTCGCGGTGAGATCGACCGGCTGAATCAGGAAAATAACAATCTGAACAAGCAGGTGCAGTCGCTGCGCACCGACCCCAAGGCCGTCGAACGCATCGCCCGCGAGGAGATGGGTCTGGCTCGGCCGGGCGAGATGATCTTCAAACTGCCGGATCAGCCTCAGGAAAACCACGGCGCTGCCAAGAAGCCCTAGTTAAAATCACGCCGTAACGCCCGCAGGCCGGCGCCAAAACGCCAGGGCTCGCACGCCGCGGCCCTTGGCGCGATTGCGGATGGCTGCGACCGCGACCATGGCCGCGAAAATTATTACAATTCCTGTGGTCGCCGAGAGAATGCTTTGCGAGCGCTTCGGCAGAATCGAGAATCGGCCGTAGACGAACTCGATATGCAGCCAATAAACGAATAGCGAAGTCCGGCCAAGTTCCATCACCGGAGCGAAACCCTTGAGCGCGAATCCCCAGCGGCACCACGCATACGCCAGGAAAACAATCCCTAAGAGCACGCCCGTGCGGATCAGGAAAAAATTCGGGCTCGTGTGCCAGAAATCATAAACCGCATAGAACCGCCGAGGCATGGCGTCGAGCCACCGGCCGAGGAAGACGAAGGAAACGCCGGCCAGGCCGGCCAGACCAAATGCAATCGTTTCATGCGCGCGCGCCCTGGGGGAAAACACGAGAAAGCCGAACGCCAGCCCGGCAAATGCGAAGGCCACCCACGGAAATGCGGGGAAGAGCCAGGGCTGCGGCACGCCCAGGTTGTGCACGCCATTGATGTACGACTCCAGATACCAAGGCAGCCAGCGCGGCCGGTGCGTGGTCCAGAGAGGCGGCGTGGCCAGCGCAATCAGGGCGGCCATGCCAATGGACCAAAACACATACCGCCGGCGCGGCACAGGATCGCGCGCATCTGAGGCCTCGGCAACTCCTCGTGGGGCGCGAATGCGCAGCGCAGCGAGCCAGCACACCAGCCCCATCAGAATAATGGCTACGCCGATGATGTTGAGAACGTCCACGCGGAGCAGGTCGGTCCAGGGGGCGTAAGGCTGGCCGAGCACGAACTCCTGCACGCGGAAGAGCAATCCGAAGCCCAGGATCTCCGCCCCGCGCAGCATCGCTTTGCGCGATGCCTCTCCCGGCGTAATTCCCTTCTGCAGCGCGCGCCCGGTGACGAGCGCCATAGAAATTCCCGACGCAAAGAGAAAGAGCGGTGCCGGCAGTGTTCCGCCCAATTGCGAGAGTCGAAAGAGCGCGGTATGACGCGCGCTCTCGCTGAGCCAGGAATCGTAGCCATGGGTTTGGAACATAAGGATGCAGGCGAGGCCGCGGATCCAATCGAGGAAGGCAAGGCGCGGTGTCGTCGCGTCGGCCACGGCCCGAACGTTATCACAACGCGCATGCTCCGCAACGCCCAAGGACCTTAGGCGTGTCATTCTGAGACCGCCGAGCTGCTTCTTGCTCGTCGGCCGAAGAATCTCTCTGGAGCTGTGTTGCGAAGCTACAGGAATGAGAACTCGATCGATTTGCTAGCGCACGACTCCGGCGAGGGGGCTCGACGCGCTGGCGTAGAGCTTCTTGGGAATGCGGCCGGCCAGGAATGCCTGGCGCCCGGCCTCGACGGCGTGGCGCATGGCTTCGGCCATGAGCACCGCATCCTGCGCCTCTGCGATAGCGGTATTCATGAGCACGCCATCGGAGCCCAATTCCATGGCCACGGTGGCATCGGAAGCGGTGCCCACGCCCGCATCCACGATTAGAGGCACTTCGGTGATGCGTTCGCGCAGGATGCGCAGCGAGGCGTGATTCTGAATCCCCATGCCCGAGCCGATGGGCGCGCCCAGCGGCATCACCGCCGCCGCGCCTGCCTCAACCAACCGCCGCGCCACCACGAGATCGTCATTCGTATAAGGCAAAACGACAAATCCCTCGCGCACCAGCTGCTCGGTGGCTTTCAGTAGCTCCGCGGTGTCCGGAAAAAGCGTTTGCTGGTCGCCGATCACCTCAAGCTTCACCCAATTGGAAAGCCCCACCTCGCGGCCGAGGCGCGCGGTTCGGATCGCCTCTTCAGCGTTGTAGCATCCGGCCGTATTCGGCAACAGAAAATATTTGTCGCGATCGATATAGTCGAGCAGCGATTCCTTGCTGCGATCGGTCAAATTCACGCGCCGCACGGCCACGGTAATGATCTCCGCGCCCGAAGCGTCATGCGCCCGGCGCATCTCGCCAAAACTGCGATATTTTCCCGTGCCCACAATCAGCCGCGAATGAAATGCGCGGCCGGCGATCACCAGTAAATCGTTCATCTTCACGTTCTCCAGGGGCGTTCTCCCTCGCATTATTGTACTGCGCCAATCGCCGCTTGGTAAGGCGAGTCAGCGCGCAACCGGCGAAGGCTGCGCATACAGCCGCTCGATCACGTCGCCATAACGCTGGTCGATCACCCGCCGCTTGAGCTTGAGCGTAAACGTGAGTTCCCCGCCGTCAAACGTGAATTCGCGATCGAGCAGGGCAAAGCGCTTGATGCTTTCGAATTGCGCCAGATTCGCGGTCAGCCGCTTGATCTCGCCTTCGATCAAATCGTGCACCCAGGCGCTCGACACCATCTCTTGCGCCGAAGCGAGTTTTACTCCGGCCTGCGAGGCGCGAGCTTGCACGGTGGCAAAGTTCGGCACAATCAGCGCGGCAATATAAGGGCGGCGATCGCCTACCAGAACCGCATTCAGAATGACCGGACTCGACTTCAGCGCGTTTTCGATCGGCGCGGGAGCAATCAGCTTGCCGCCGGCCGTCTTCAGCAGTTCCTTCTTGCGATCGGTGATGGACAAAAATCCGTCTGCATCGAGATGGCCGATGTCGCCCGTGGCCAGCCAGCCGTCTGGCGAAAGCACGGCGCGCGTCTCCTCCGGCTTTTTGTAGTAGCCCCGCATCACGCAGGGGCCACGAACCAGCAGTTCGCCATCTTCGGCGGTGCGCACCTCCACGCCGGGAATAGGACGTCCCACGGTGCCGATGTGGCTCGCGCTCGGGAGATTCGTGGCCACCACGGGCGAAGTCTCCGTCAATCCGTAACCCTGGAATAGCGGCAGTCCCACCGTCGTGAAAAATTCGCCGAGTTCGGGCGCCAGCGGCGCGCCTCCGGAAATAAATTCAACGATGCGGCCGCCCACGCCATGGCGAAATCTTTGATAGACGAGCCGATTTGCCAGCCGCCATTGCCAGCGCACTCCCGGCGACACGCGGCGGCCGTAAGCCCGCCACGGCGCGGCCTTGCGCTCCACGCGCATGGCCCAGTCGAAGATGCGGCGGCGAATTCCTGTCGCCTGCGCGCCGCGCTCGAGGATGTTGCCGTAAAGTTTTTCGAAAAAGCGCGGCACCGCCGCGCAGATGTGGGGCCGAACCTCGAGCAGCGCCTGCGGCACATCTTCCATCCGCGGCACATAAGCCACCGACACACCATTGAACAGGTACCCGTAGTCGACGAGGCGCTCGTAAACGTGCGCCAGCGGGAGGAAAGACAGCCCTACGCTTCCCGCTCCCAAATCAAAGCGCTCGAAAGAGGCCTCGCTATTCGAGGTGAAATTCGCGTGCGAGAGCATCACGCCTTTGGGCTCGCCCGTCGTGCCCGAAGTGTAGATGACCGAGGCCAGCAAATCCGAACGCAGCCCACCGATTCGGCGGCGGTAGGATTCGACCTCCGCGTCTCCCGCATCGGCGATGAGCGCTTCGTAAGATAGCTCCGCGCTCGCAACACCGCGATCGGCGGTGCCGCCCACTGGCGGAGCCGCCGCTTCTCTTGCCGCCGCTCCTGCGGCAAAAATGACCTTCTGCACGCTCCGGCTGCGTTGCGCGATTTCGTTCCAGCGTTTGGCCTGTTCTTCTCCGGCAATGAAAATAGCCTTGGCCTCGGAATGAGCGAGGATGTAGGCCATGCGTTCGGTAGATTCCCGGAAGTAAATAGGCACGACGATGGCGCCGAGCCCCAGAGCGGCAAAGTCCGCAACGTGCCACTCCGGGCAGTTCGGCGCGAAAAGCGCGACGCGGTCACCCTGTGCTACTCCGAGCTTCGCAAGGCTTTGCGAAAAACCAGCGATGCGGCGGAGCAGTTCCTTTGCCGGGATAGACCGCCATTGCCCGTCTTGTTTGTAGATCTGAGCGCGCGGAGACGCGTAGCGATCGATCGCTTCGAGCAGGCGCCGTGGCAGTGTGGGGTAATCTTTCTGCATTGCTCCGAACTCTACAGCAGGCCATTCCCCGCGGCAACTCCGCCCCGTCTGCGACCCCGAGGCCGTCGTTTTCAGTGCGCTGCGTTAAGCTGCGTTAAGATGATTGCGAGATATCCGTGCCTGAATCGCGCGCACAGACCGCCATTTCCCAGAAGCCGATCCGCGCACCCCGCGGCCCGGCGCTTTCCTGCAAAGGCTGGCAGCAGGAAGCAGCCCTGCGGATGTTGATGAATAGCATAGACCCCGCAGTTGCGGAGCATCCCGAAGAGCTCGTTGTCTCCGCCGGCACGGGCAAGCTCGCGCGCGATTGGCCGGCATTCCATGCCATCCTGAATTCGCTTCCCGCAATCGAAAGCGGCGAAACTTTGGTCATCCGCTCGGGTGAGCCTGAGCCGATTCTGAAAACGAATCCCGATGCTCCAAGCGTGCTCATTGTGAATTCACTTCTCTCGCCTGCCTCGCAGGGTCATACGGGTGGGATCGAGGTTGACGGCCTGGCGCGACCGACACGCATGGCAGCGCATTGGATGTTCACCGGACCTTCCAGCGCGCTTCCGGAAGCTTATGAAACTTACCGCGCCGCTGCACGCACGCACTTTGGCGGAAGTCTCACCGGTCGTTTGGTTGTTGCCGGTGGAATGGGCGGAATGGGCGGTGCCCAGGCTCTTGCTGCCGCGCTGAATGGCGCCGCTTTTCTCGGAATCGATGCGGACGCGGAGCGCATCAAGAGGCGCGTGAAGGCGGGCTACTGTGAAGTGATGGTTAATAATCTCGACGAGGCGTTGCGCATCCTGAAAAATGCAGTCCGCAAACGTGAACTAGCTTCCGTCGGCCTCGTGGGCAACGCTTCCGAAGTCATCCCGGAACTGGCGCACCGCGGCGTTTTGCCAGACTTGCTTACCGACCAGACGCCCGCTGATGAGCCCTTTGCCTACATTCCGCAGGGCCTCACGCCGCTGCAAGCCGCCGAATTGCGAGAGCAGAATCCGCGCGCCTATCGCGCAAGAGCTTTGGATTCGCTCGCCGCGCAAGTCCGCGGAATGCTCGAACTCAAGAAGATGGGCGCGGTCGTATTTGAATTTGGCAATGGAATACTAGCGCAGGCGTTCGCCCGCGGCGTTGCCGATGCTTACGAAATCCCCGATTTCGTTTCGGAATATTTGCTCGCGGATTTGCAACAGTGCCGCGGTCTGTTCACAGCGGTTGCACTCTCCGGCGATCTGGACGATCTCGCGCGGATCGATTCTCTATTCCCCAAGCTCTTTCCCGATAGCGAGCTGCGAGAATGGATTGCGATCGCGCGCAAGCGCCCTTCGCCGGGCTTGCCTGCTCGTAGCTGTTGGATGCGAGCGGACGAGGCCGTGAAATTGAGCGCTGCCATCAACGATGCGGTCGCGCGGGGGGAAATGAAAGCGCCTGTGGCGATGGGGCGCTCGATTCGCCAGAAACGAGCCAAGAACTTGCCTGGCAGCCAACCAACAGCACAGGCCGTAAATTCAGCCGCGCCCGCGCAGGCGCTCGCGGATTGGCCGGGCTTGCCTGCTCTCCTGGACGCCGCCACGGGCGCGTCGTGGCTCGCGCTCCAGGTAGGTGCGGCAGCGGGCGAGAGCTGGGAGCAAGGCGCATCGTTCGCGGTGGTGGCGGATGGCAAACCCAAAACGGCGGAGCGCATCGAGCGCCTTCTCGCAAACGATCTTGCGGCAGCCGTCTCTCGCTTTGCCCCGCCGAGCCAAAGTCCCGGCTAACGACTTTGCCGCTTGAGTACCGCCGCGCTCAATCGCCGTGGCTAACCGCCTGCATATCGCGTAACATTGCTTGGTGCAGGGCTGCGGCCTCGAGTTCCTTCCGGCTCAGTTGTTCTAGCATCTGTGTCCTCAGTGCTCAGTGAGCTCTGTTTCGGTTTCCCAACACAGAAGGCACGGAGACACAGATGCACGGAAAGACAGAGACCAGGGATGAGGCGTTTGATCGAATGCGTTCCTAATTTTTCCGAGGGGCGCGATCACAAACGGATTGAGGCGCTGGTCGCGGCGCTGAGCGGTATCAAGGGCGCATCGGTGCTCGACCTGCATAGCGATCCGGACCACAACCGCTCCGTCGTCACCTTGGCCGGAGAGCCCGAGCCGGTAACGGAAGCCGCGTTGCGCGGCGTGGGCAGGGCCGTGGAACTGATCGACCTTCGCCGCCAGAGGGGAGAGCATCCGCGCATCGGGGCCATCGATGTTTTGCCTTTCGTGCCCGTTGAGGGCCTAACGATGGAGAATTGCGTCGCGTTGGCGCGGCAGGCCGGCGAGCAGATTTGGGCCCGCCACAACATCCCCGTCTACTTTTACGAAGAGGCGGCCCTGCGGCCCGAACGCAAGAGACTGGAGAGCGTGCGCAGCGGAGAATTCGAGTACTTGCGCGATGAAGTTTTGCGAAACCACGATCGTATTCCCGATATCGGCGGGCCGGCCCTGCATTCTTCCGCCGGCGCGGTGGCCGTTGGAGCGCGAAAATTTCTGATCGCCTATAACATCAATTTGAATACGCCCGACGTCTCCGTAGCAATGAAGATTGCGCGCAGCGTTCGGACTTCAAGCGGTGGCCTGCCGCACGTAAAGGCCATCGGCGTCCAGCTCAAAGAGCGCGGGCTCGCTCAGGTCTCCATGAATCTCACGGATTTCGAGCAGACCTCGCTCCGCCGCGTTTTCGACGCTGTGCGGCTCGAAGCGGAGCGCAACGGTTGCTCGATCCACGGCAGCGAGATCGTCGGTTTAGTGCCCCGCAAGGCGCTCGGCCCGGACGATGCCGCCTATTTACAGTTAGAGAACTTCTCGCCGGCAAGCAAGATTCTGGAAACTCGCTTGGAAATGAAAATCAACGAAGGGACGCCCGACGGCATCTCATCACGCAGCATCTGATCCTAGAATGAACATGGAGAAGCGGGCGCCTCGAAGGTGGGACACATGAACCATAGAAAAAATCTAGCGATGGCAATCTTTCTTACGATGCTGACCTGCTCGGCAGTCACGCGGGCGCACGCCAGCACGCTCAGCACGGACGTGATCGGCATGTTCCCCCAGAACATTGGCGAATTCGCCTATGCCGACCTGAAACAGGCGCGTTCCCTGAGCTGGTTCCCGCAGCTCAAGCAACAGATGCTTCCGGGGCGTTTCAAGCAGTTCGAGCAGTTTCTGGCCGCCGCGGGCATCGATCCCAATTCGCAGGTGGAGGAAGTGGCCTGGGCCACGGTGGGCGCGGCTCCGGCCTCGGCGGCGCAAAATGCTCCCGCCAACGGTGCCGCGCAGCAGCAAAATGCGCCGGCGCCTGGCAGCGAACAACTCCTCGGGGTGGCCCTCGGCTCCTTCCGGCCCGAAACGGCTGAAAGCTATTTCAACGCGCAGAAGCTGCCCGTGGTAAAGGTGCGCAACTTCTCGCTGTACGCCTTCGGTGGCGGGTCGGGCCCGGCGGATCTCTTTTTCTTTTTTATCGATTCCAATACCGCGGCATTCGGGCAGCGCCAGCAACTCGAGCGCCTCATCGCAATCCGCGCGGGCGAAGAGCAGGGCCTTTTGACCGATTCCAAGATGCTTCCCATGATCAACGAAGCCAATGGCAGCGGCGTGGTATGGGCGGTGATGAATGGAACCTACGCGCAATTGGCTATGCAGCAATTGGCGCCGGAAGCGGCGCAATTCCCCCAGGCGCAGCAACTCGTTTCCCGGTTACGCGCCCTGAGCCTGCAGATTATTGCCGGCTCCGGCGTGGAGGCCCGCTTTCAAGCCCTCTGCGCTAGTCCGGACGATGCCAATACTTTTGCCGCGCTCTTGCAGGCCGGCCTGCTCTATAAGCGTTATCAGGTGGGGAACTCCAACCCGGACCTTGCTTCCCTGCTCGATTCGACGCGCATCGTCCCGGCCGGAGACCGCCTCAACGTGAGGCTGACCCTCACGGACGATCAGATGCTCTCGCTGATTCGCCGCAATACCTTCGCCGTAACCTTATAGGCGCGCTGCGGCGTCATTTCCCGGCAGCGGCACGACGCGATTTTGACTTTGCAGGTTTGGCGGGCGGCTTCTTGTCAGGTGTCCCTACCAGGCGATTGAGTGTCGGGATCAATTCGGTTCCCGTGGCGGACTTAGTGACGAAACCGTGCGACCAGACACGAAGACCCACCATAACCGCGGGCGTATCGTGAATCGTTAAGAAGACGATCTTCGTTGCAGGTGAGATTCGCCTGATTTCGTAAGCAGCCCTCACGCCATTCATGCCCGGCATATTGATGTCGAGGAGAATGATATCCGGCTTTAGCTCGATGACCTTCTCGATGGCCTCGTTGCCATCCTTGGCCTCGCCGCACACCTGAAAAGAATGCCAATCCAGCAGCGCGTGTATGGTCGTCCGCGCGACGGAATTGTCGTCAGCGATGAGGATTCGAGCCGACAATCGGTGCTCCGGAGCCGAAACTCGCCAGCTCGGAGTCGCGGGAGGCTCCGCGGCGGGCATCCTATGCTCCTTGTAGCCGTTTGTCTGTGCAATACGGGAAGGACCGTAGGTCAGCTAGCGTGTGTCGATCTGGAACATGCTGCAGTCGGCCGTCGCAGCTAGCCGAAGTGGCGCAGATGCCAGTTCAACCAAACACAGTTCTTCGCCCACGGGACGCGAATTCTTGGATCCGGATCTGCGGCGGGAATTGCTTGGGAGCAAAGCGGAAGGAGATCAAGCGACGGGATAGCGCCTTCGAATTTCTTGCGACAAATGCGCTCTTTTAACCCGGCGTTTAGCGGCCGTTCTTTCCCAACTGAAGATACTTCACCAGCGTCGTGCGGATGCTCCCATTGCGGGTGTCATACTCGATGCGGTCCACTGTTCGCATCAAGTGCACACCGGTTGTGCGCTGGGCCGATTCACGCGCGCACTCCGCGAGGAAAGACTCCACCCCGACCGCAGCTTGCGGCTCGCCTCGGTGCTCCACGCTGATCTGCAGGCGGTCATCGAAATCTTCGATGGCCACGTCCAGCCCATCCCCGTTGAGCAAAGGCAACGTCTGCCGGCAGAGTTCCTCGAGCGCCGAGGTTAGCAGGTCGCAAGCCGCGTTCTCCATGCCCACGCGCTCAGCAAAATGTGCCACCGCGCCGCCCACGGCGGCGATGAGCCGGTCGTCGCGGGAAAGATGCAGGATCGTGCGCGAATGTTCACGCGTCACTGCGGTTCGCCAATTTCACGTCACACGCTCGCAGGCACTCG
>QHYQ01000188.1 GCA_003224175.1 Acidobacteriota bacterium | reverse complement strand
GGGGGCGCCGCCTGTGCCCATGACAGCGTGAACACCGGCGCCGACGACGGCAGCGGAGATGCCGGCGGAAAGATCGCCATCGCTGATCAAGCGGATGCGCGCGCCAGTGGCGCGAATATCTTCGACGAGTTTTTGGTGGCGGGGGCGGTCGAGAACGATGACGACGAGATCTTCTTTGTCGCGGTTGAGACGGCGAGCGATGGCGCGGATATTGTCGATCACGGGCGCGTCGAGATCGAGCGCGCCCTTGCAACTCGGGCCGACCACGATTTTTTCCATATAGAGGTCGGGCGCGTGGAGCAGGCCGCCTTTTTCGCTGGCGGCCAGGACGGTGATGGCGTTGGGGGCGCCGGTGGCGCAGAGGTTGGTGCCTTCGAGAGGGTCAACGGCGATATCTACGGCGGGATAGTTGTAGTTCTGATTGTGCGTTGCGGCGCCGACTTTCTCGCCGATGAAGAGCATGGGCGCTTCATCGCGTTCGCCTTCGCCGATAACGACGGTGCCGTCCATCGGAACGTGATCCATCACCTGACGCATAGCTTCGGTGGCAGCCTGGTCGGCCTTATGACGATCACCGGTACCCATGGTGCGTGCGGAGGCGATGGCCGCCTGCTCGACCACGCGCAGCAATTCCAAGCTGAGCTGAATTTGCATCGCTACTCTCGTTGCATTGGCCATGACCAAGGGGCCTAATGATAATCAACTCGAAGCGGACGGCAAAGCACGTTTCCTAGACGAAGGCGGAGAGGCCGGTAATGTGTTCGCCGATGATGAGGCGATGAATGTCGTGCGTGCCCTCATAGGTGGAGACGGATTCGAGGTTGTTCATATGGCGCATGATGCAGTAGTCATCCACGATACCATTGGCGCCGAGAATATCGCGGGCCTTGCGCGCGGTCTCCAGAGCCATCCAGACGTTATTCATCTTCAGCATGGAGACGTGCTCGGGGGCGGCGCGGTCTTCCTCTTTGAGCCGGCCAACCTGCAAGGCCATTAGTTGCGCTTTGCTGATTTCCGTGATCATCCAGACGAGCTTATCCTGCACGAGTTGGTGCGCGGCGATGGGTTTGTTTTCGAACTGGCGCCGCGTCTTGGCGTATTCGAGCGCCGTCTGGTAACAGGCCATGGCCGCGCCGATGGCGCCCCAGCCGATTCCGTAACGCGCTTGCGTCAAGCAGGAGAGCGGCCCGCGCAGGCCTTCGACGCCGGGCAGCAGGTTTTCCTGGGGGGTCTCGCAATCGGTAAACGAGAGGCCCGAAGTAATGGAGGCACGCAGCGATAATTTGCCGTGCACGTCCCAAGACTTGAATCCGGGCGTGTTCTTCTCGACGAGAAAGCCACGAATGCGGCCGTCTTCGGTTTTGGCCCAAACCAGGGCCACGTCGGCCCGGGAACCATTGGTGATCCACATTTTTTCGCCGTTAAGCACGTAGCTGCGGCCGCGGCGCACGGCGCGCGTAAGCATTCCCGCCGGATTCGAACCGAATTGCGGCTCTGTTAGTCCGAAGCAGCCGACGGCCTTAGCGCTGTGCAGGGCGGGCAGCCATTTTTCCTTTTGTTCCGGAGAGCCGAAGGCGTGGATGGGATACATCACTAGCGCGCTTTGCACGGAGACGAAGCTGCGCAGACCTGAATCACCACGTTCAAGTTCCTGCATCACCTGGCCGTAGGCGACGTTGGACATTCCGGCGCAGCCATAGCCGTTCAGGCTGGCGCCAAAAAATCCCAATTCGGCCATTTGAGGCACCAAGTGCAAGGGAAAAGTGGCTTCGCGATTGTGCTTCTCGATGATCGGGAGGACTTCGCGATCGACGAATTCGCGCGCGGTCTGGCGCACGAGACGTTCGTCGTCATTCAGCAAAGAATCAACTTCCAGGAAGTCGACACCGGGAAAGCCAGGCATGTCATCTCCGCGGATGAACGACCGATTGTACACCTTCATCAGTGGCTGCGATGCGCCCCGCCTTTCGCACAAAACAGGCGCGATTGACACGCGGAGGCGCTCCGCATATTCTCGGCGCTGAATGAGTTCTGGAACGTTTCGAGTGCAACGCAAGCGGCGAAACGCTGTGATTGCGGGTGTCGTTCTTCTGACGATTTGCGGCTTCGCGTTCGCACACCATGGCAGCGCAATGTACGTGAAAAAGGCGATCGTTTTGAAGGGCGCAACCGTAACGAAGTTCATGTGGCAAAATCCCCACACCCTGGTTTTGTTCGACGCAAAAGATGAGAAGGGCAACGTCATACATTGGGCAGGGGAGGCCGGCAGCGCCGGCGCGATTCGCCTGCTTGGCTGGAATAAGTATTCGTTGAGGCCTGGCGACACGATTACGGTTTACATCTGGCCATCGAAATTCGAGGGTGCCGCCGGACGTCTTGAGAAGATCGTACTGTACGACGGCCGGACCTTAAAAGATAGCGACCGAGAGGATCAAGGCGATATCAATAGATATTAGCGCGATATGAGGGTGGCCTGCGCGTGGCCGCTGGATCAGAATTCGTCCATTTTGCAAGAGGTGAAGGGGATGCGGAATCTTTCTAAGACAACAATCGTGGGCCTTGCGGGAGTATTTCTTTTTGCGTCCTGTGCCGCGGCACAGAATAAGCAGCAGACCGAGCCAGCGCCGCCGCTGCGAGAAGGCAGCGCCAGTATACTGGACAAATTAGCCAACGAAGGCACGGGTGGCACCGCGCCCAAGCGAGATCTGACCGGCTTTTGGGGATCGAGTGTCGGGCAGAAGATCAACCAGATTCCGCCCATGACGCCATGGGGCGAGCAGGTCTTCCGCACGCACAAAAATAATTCGGAGTATGCCGTCGCGGATTCGAACGACCCCGATAACACCTGTGATCCGCTGGGGTTCCCGCGCGCCATGGTCTTTATGACCAGGGGAATTGCGTTCGCGACAATGCCGGACAGAGTGATACAGATGTGGCAGTACGACAAGACGTGGCGGGAAATCTTCACCGACGGGCGGCCGCTTCCCGTGAACGTGGGTGGGACAGAGAAAGACGCACCGGATCCGCGATACTGGGGATATTCCGTCGGTCACTGGCAGGACGATTACACATTTATCGTCGAGACGACCGGGAGCGACGAAAACACCTGGCTGGACAACGCCGGCCATCCGCATAGCGTCGCCATCCATGTGACGGAAACTTATAAGCGCGTGGATCACAACGACTTGGAAGTCACCGTCCACATCGACGATCCGAAGACCTATACCAAGCCTTTTGACATCACGACCGCACATTTCAAGTGGATACCGAAGCAAGATTTCGAGGAGCAAATCTGTATCGGCTCGCAAGAGCTAGATTATCTGAAGCTCATCGCGGACCCCGGAGCAAGGAAGGACGCGAGCAAGTAATTCAAGGTCATTCGAAGATTGGGTGGGGCACAGTCCCGGGTAAAGCATTTATGCCTCGGCCGGGAGGACAGGCGCCCTTCCAGCCGAGGCGATCTTTCCTCTCTTATTCTCTCTCAGATTCTGAGTTGGGCACTTCGCGGTTGCGATTATTGCTTAGCGACCGAAAGTCCCTCCGGTCGTGGCTTTGCCGATCACGTGGCCATCCATCGCCTTCAGCAGGTCCGCTCGGGTTGATCCCCCCGGCAGATCGACTTTGGTGTCCAACGCGTACAGTTCGAATGTGTAATGGTGGGGAGTCGCGCCCGGAGGCGGACAGGGCGGCTGATAGCCATTCACGCCGCGGATGTTCTTGCCTTGCGCAATACCATCCGGCGAGGAATCCGGCTTTACGCTCGCCGCTAACGAGCTCGAGCTTGCCGGAAGATTCCAGAGAATCCAGTGGGTGACGTCCATCGTCCCCTTCTGCGGAGCCGCATCCGTATCGTGCATGACCAAAGCGAAGCTCGTCGCCCCGGCGGGCGGATTGCTCCAACTGAGCGCCGGTGAGGCGGCGTTGGGGTCGGCGCAAGAAATCTGAGTTGGGATTTGACCACCGTCGCTGAAGGCGGAGCTCATCAGCTTGAATTTCGAAGGCGGAGGTGCTTGTCCTTGCTGTGCAGCCGCGCTGCCTACACCTGCCAGGACCAGAAGTGCCGCAACCATGAGAGAGCGTATAAGGTTCGTCATCGTGTTCCTCCTCGATCTCGCACCGACGTTTTTAGCAGCAATTTGAACGCGGCGCAACAACCTGTCTCGCGAAATTCATGATCAGCGAACGCGCGAGTAATCTTCGCGGCGTAGGGTCGCCCTCACCCAGTCTGGTCAAACACTTTGGAGCTGGATTGAACCTTCTGGTCAGATTATCTCTATGCTGGGCGCCGATCTCCGCATGGCGGCATCTATCGCTGATTTTGCCTTCGCCGTCAGCGGACGGGAAGCACCTTTGGCCAGATCACCCAACGTGAGCGGTCCAATCGCCACACGCACAAGCCGCAGCACTTCGATACCGAGTTGCTCCAGCATGCGACGGATGTGCCGGTTTTTTCCTTCATCCAGCGCGATGGCCAACCAAGTGTTGCGGTTCCCTTGTCGCAGTACGCGCGCGTCCTTTACGCGCAGGAAATCACCGTTGGAAACACGCAGACCTTTCACCAAGCCATCCACCAGATCAATATTTCTCACCCCGGAAACCTGTACATGATAGGTCTTCGGAAGATGAGTTTCCGGAGCCAGCACTCGCGCGGCCCACTGTGAGTCGTTGGTCAATAGCAGCACTCCTTCACTGGCCTTATCCAGTCGTCCCACCGGCGCAACCCAGGGCAAGTCATGGCCCAGGCTCGAATAGACGGTCGGACGTCCCTTTTCATCCGAAGCCGTCGTGACTAGGCCGCGTGGCTTATTTAGAATTAAATAAACCTTCGCTTCGGGGCGGACTAGGCTGCCATCCACTTCGATTCGGTCGCGCCCGAGAAACACCGATGCTTCCGGATCGCGTTTTACAGTGCCATTCACCTGAACCCGGCCCGAACGAATCAGGTTCTGCGCCTGTGAGCGCGAGCAATAGCCCAGCTTCGACAGTGCTCGTGCCAGTCGTACCGTTCGCAATTCCCTTCTCTCTCCTAAGCACTGGTGAACTGCTTTAGTTCCGGGTAGTGCGAGACGAGCGTCGGAGGCGCCTGCACCCTTCTGGCCTCGATCATGGAAACAAGCTCCAACGCATTGACGGCGGCCTTGCCCAAATTATGATTGTTGGCAACGACGTAAGTGGTTTCCGCTTTGCCGGCCACTTCCAGCGCCCGGTCTTTCCACTTCGCTAGTTCTTCCATGGAATAGAGATAGTCGTAGCGATCGCGGACGTTCGTTTCCGCAAACCATTGCTTGTAATTCCGGCCGTGCAGGCGGATGTACCCCACAACCGACGTCGCATGAGCCGAAGGGCGAATCGCGCGGCCAAGGAGAGGCTGGTCAATATTGCAGAGTCCTACATGCAGCCCTTCGATCCAGGCGAGGACCTCCGGCTCGTTCCAACTTGCATGGCGGATCTCCAGAACCAGCGGATAGCTGCGAAAAAGCCGCACCAACTGCTCGACATAAGCGCGATTCTCATCCGTGCACTTGAACGATATCGGAAATTGCGCGAGCAGGGCGCCCAGCATGTCTTCCGCCGCAAGGGAGTCGTATCCAGCCTTGGCTTCGCGCTCGTCCGACTCGGCGGGCCGAATGGTTTTCGCCGAGGTAGGCTCCAGAACGGCCACCGGGGAATGTGTGAAGCCGCGGTTCAGTTTTGCCGTGAAAACGAAATCGGGATTTACGCTCGCGGCCATGCGGCACCATTCTTTTCCCACAGCCGGTTTGATATGCCCGTAAAAAGACGTATTGATCTCGATCAGATCGAAAAACTGGGCCAGATATTCGACGCGGGCGCCCGCTTTGAGAGAGGGTGGATAGACAATTCCCTGCCAATCCTTATACGACCAGCCCGCCACGCCGATTTTGAGATTGCCGCGAGCGTCCACTAGACCGCTCCGAATGGAAACGATTTGCCGCCGAAGACCTTAGGGAACAGACCAAAGCACTCTGCGTTGTTTGCCGTATAGCACGATGGAGGCGGCTGTAGTCTGTTTCGCCTGGCCATTCTTAGGCACAACGCCATTACCGATGCTGGTCGTAAAACCATCTTTGTCGGAGAGTTCAAGTGTAGTGCCATCGGGCGCGACGGCCATATGGACCTGTATGTCGGCGCGTTCGCCGGTCAGAGAGAGTTGCGGTCCAGCATGTTCCAGCACGCTCAGCGCCACCGAAGCGTGATGCTGCGGATCCGATAGCAACAGGAGCGGTCCGCCCGGGGCGTCGGAATTGAGGGCTAAGGTGACAAGCGCAGAGCCATCTTCGTCCTTGAATTTCAGGCTGGGCGCCGAGCCCGTCAGGCCCAACTCGGCGCGCACGTGCCCGTTGGAATCCTTCAAGATGAAGCCTTGCGCCTCAACCGCGGTCGGCCCTCCGGGCGCCGGAGCCGGCGCGCGACCTTTTTGCCGTTGGCTGCTGGTTGGCGGAGTTTGCCGCGTCTGCGCCATCAGGCCAACGGAGGCAATCAACAATAAGAAAGCCAGCGCGCCTCGCTTAAGCCTGCGGTTTTCCTTTTCCAGCCGTTCGACTCGGGACAAAAGTGCGGCTAGCTCTCTATTTTCGCTCACATACGCCTCCGTAATCGCAGGTGATTCTACTGGGGCCTGATTGCAAACAAGTAAAATCGTTTTCCAAATGTTACCTCGAAAGCATCTCCCGCCCGGTACAAATTGATATACACAAACCGGCGGACATGCTCCAACCGTTTGATTGACGATCGCGCCTATAGGCGACACTCGCGCCCAGGGATGACTTTGGCCGAAGGAACATGACACAATGGCCGCTGGCCTGGCACTCGCATTTAGAAGCGGCCACATTTTAGCCGCTCGCTTGGCTCGCGTCCCGGGCGCGCCGAGCGTGCCCTGATTCGTCGAGGAAAGTTTTGCGCACAAGCACAGAAGTCGTGATCACCCTGGCACCGTTTGCGGTGTTGTTTTCGGCATTTCTTATTTTCAAATGGGACGCCGTCCGCGCAGTCACGGCCGCGTGGGTTGTCGAGCTGGTAATCGCGCTTGGCTATTACCATATGACGCCGCTGAGAAGCATCGAGGCTTCGCTGTGGGGCAATCTCTCCATGTGGTCGGGCTTTTTGGTTCTCTACACCGGGCAAATTTTCGGGCAGGCTTATCGGAATACCGGGCTGCTCGAGATATTGCTGGAATCGGTGCAATCGATCGTTCCCAGTTGGGATCGGGAAGGGCGCGCGGTCGCATTGGTCACCGTGGTGGGCGGTTTCATCGCCGCGTTCAATGGCTTTGCGACGTACCCGGTGACGATTCCGGGGCTCGTCGACTTGGGTTTTGACGGACTCACTGCTTGCGCTAGTTACCTTGTGTATTTCTCCTGGACGCTGCCTTTTAATAGCCTGTTCATTGGTCCGACCATTTCGAACGCAGCGAGCCGAGTTCCCGTAGTGGACATCGTGCGCAGCGCCGGCATCCTCAGCATCCCGCTAATCTTTCTTTCGCTGCTTGGTTTTTTGAAGATTCTGGGATTCCGCTTCTTCGAATGGGAATCGCAGGTCCTCTTTTGGTCGATGGGGTTGGGCAACGCCGTGGCCGTCATTTTGTTCACGCAGGTCTGGCCCGCTTACTATCTTATGACGCTGGTAACAGGAGCAGCCATTTCCCTGGGCAGCATCTACCTTTATGGACGGCTTTCCGTGAGGCAGAGCGTTCAAAGCGTCGTCGGCGCCGCCCGGCCGGAAGCCCTGCGTTCGTCCTTTCCCGCGATAATGCGCTTCCGGGCGTATGGTCCGTTGCTCTTGGGCATCATGATCGTTCTTCTTACAAAGGTTCCCTCCATCGAACACGCATTGACGCACATGGAGTTTGGAGTCGCCGCCTGGGGATACCGGCGCTTTACGATCAATATTTTTACCTCTGCCGGATTCTTTATTCTGGTTACTTCGCTGGTGGCTTACTTTTTTCGCTGCAAGCGCGCCAATGTCGCAAATATCCCGCTCATGCTGCTGGTAGGAATCGTGACCGTGGTCACCATGGGGCCGCCCAACGCCCTCAAGCCGACGCAAATCGCTTATGCTGCATCGCTGGCCAACGTGAAGGGCAAAGACGGCGAAATTTTTCGCATTTGCCTGCCCTGGCAGCTTCTACAGCTCGCCGTGACCGCCATCCTGGCCGTGGCGCTCGTGCTCTTCTGGAAATAGCCGGCCGTGAGCGGACCAAGTCTCGACTTCCAAACGCATTTGGCTGCGCTCGAGGCGAATGGCCTGCTGGTGCGTGTCGACCGGCCGATCAACAAAGATACGCAACTGCACCCGCTGGTTCGCTGGCAATTCCTTGGAGGCATTCCGGAAGACGAGCGGCGCGCATTTCTCTTTACTAACGTGGTCGACTCGCGCGGCCGGCACTACGATATTCCGGTCGCCGTCGGCGCGCTGGCGGCTTCGGCAAAAATCTATGCGCTCGGGATGGGGCGCACTGTTGACCAAATTGGCGCGGCATGGACTCACGCGATCGCCAACCCCATTCCTCCCGTCGTAATCTGTTCGCCCAGCTGCCAGGAAGTCATCATCACGGGTGACGATCTTCGTTGTCCGAATGGCGGCTTGGCGCGCCTGCCCATTCCCATCTCCACGCCGGGATTCGACTCCGCTCCTTATCTCACGGCCACGTTGTGCATCACGCGCGATCCGGAAACGGGTGTGCGTAATATGGGTACCTATCGCGGGGCGCTGAAAAAGAGCGATCGGCTCGGCCTACGCATGTCTGCGCGTATTGGCGGTGCAGGGGGCTATCTGCATTGGCAGAAATATCGGGCGCGCGGCGAGCCGATGCCCTGCGCCATCGTCATTGGCTGTGCGCCCGTGGTGGTTTTCACGGGTCCGCAGAAGCTTCCCATAAATCAGGACGAGATCGGCGTGGCCGGAGCGCTTGCCGGCGCGCCAATACGGACCGCCAGATGCGTGACGCTGGATCTCGAGGTGCCGGCCGATGCGGAGATCGTGATCGAAGGGGTGATCGATACCGATCTGCTGGAGCCCGAAGGGCCTTTCGGGGAAAGCAATGGCTATGTCGCGCTGGAAGACTACAACATGTCCATGCAGGTGACGGCGATCACGCACAGGCGCTCTCCGGTATTCGTCTCGATCATCAGCCAAGTCACGCCGAGCGAATCGAGCATGATCAAGAAAGTCGCTTACGAGCCTCTGTTCCTGGCGCACTTACGCGAGCATTTGTCGATCAAGGGCATTCGCCGCGTGGTCATGCATGAGCCGCTGAGTAATGTTCGGCCGGTAATTTTTCTGCAGTTCGCGAATGACACGCCGCGCACCGAGGTGTGGCGAGGATTGCAAGGCGCGGCGGCTCTACGCGCCGATTGTGGCAAGATGGTCATCGCGGTGAGCGAAGATATCGATCCCGCCAATGCGGACGCGGTGCTGTGGTCGCTTGCCTATCGCTCGAATCCGCAGGAAGACGTGCATATCGAGCCTTACCGCTCGATCGGCCACGCGCCCAAATCCAGGTCGCAGACCATGGATTCCACCATGCTGATTGATGCGACTCTGAAACATCCCATGCCGCCATTGGCTCTGCCGCAGCGCGAGTTTATGGAAGCGGCGCTCGAAATTTGGAAGCAATTGGGATTACCGGCCCTGCGCGTGCAGCAACCCTGGCACGGCTATTCGCTGGGAGATTGGAGCGAGGCCTGGGATGCGTTTGCGTGCAACGCCGTCGCCGGCGAATGGGAGAAAAACGGGCTGAACACGTACCCGCGGCGGCGCGGCGGACTTACTCCCGAAACTCCCGTCCGCAAGGTCGAAGGCCCGCCGAAATAAATCAGCGGGAAGCAGCGGCCGACTTGCCGGCCAGGTCGCCCAGAAAGCCGGCGATTTCGCGGGGGCATTCTACGGGCGTGGTATGACGCGCGCCTGGAATCACGGCCAGAATCGAATCCGCGATGTTTTCGTGGAGGTACTCAGCCATCGCCACCGGCGTGGCATAGTCCTCTTCGCCCACGATCACCGATACAGGCATACGGAAAGAGGGCAGCGCGGCACGCAGGTCGGCATTTCCGAGCATTTCGCAGGCTGCTTGATAGCAGTCCGCGTCGTTGCCTAGAAAAATGTGAGTAATCTGATCCGCGACCTCCGGATGCGAATGGCGGAAGTCGTCGCTGAACCAGCGGCTGAGCTGAAACTCCACCATAGAGGGAAGTCCCTCTTTCGCGGGCCTGGCGCCGCGAGCTTTCCAATCCTGTGGCGCCGTCGGCCCGTACCAGGCAGTCGTATCGATCAGCGCGAGTCCTCGAACTCGCTCGGGATAGGCCGCAGCAAATGCCTGAGCCACGCAGCCGCCCATCGAGCATCCGGCGACAATCGCGGAAGACCAGCCGCAGGCATCGAGCAGCGCCGCGAGATCGTCGGCAAAAAGCTCCACGCTATAGGGACCGGGCCGCCGTTCGGATTGCCCATGCCCGCGGCAATCGTAAACAAGAATTCCCCCGACTCCGGAAAGCTGGGCAATGACTTCGCCCCACATTGCGCTGCTGAGCGCGAGCGAATGAATCAGCGCCAAGCGCGGCTTTCCCAGATTCGCGTAAACGCGATAGGCGAGCTGGCATCCATCCTTTGCGCTCGCGATTGAAGTCGTCTGCTCCATCGAGATGCTCCTGAGCTGAAACCAGCATGATTGTGGCACGAAGCGCCTCGCGTACAATTTAGTTTTTGCCTTGAAGAGAATGGCACGGTAATAATTGAGGACGCGCCCTCTGCTCCGATGCGAAGAGGGCGCATGCGGGACGCCCGGGCCACGATGCTACTGAAAATCAGCGAGGAGTTGAATCTCGATGCTTCGCTGGAGGATGTCTGGAGACTTCTACGCGACACGCCCCGGCTGGCGGGTCTTCTGCCGGGAGTTGAAAGAGTCACGCCGCTGAATGAGCCCGGGGTGGAAGCGTACCAAGTCAAGGCCGGCGATAAAATCGGCCCCTTCAAAGTAGCGCTGAACATGGAAATCCTATTGGCGGAGACACAGGCGCCATCATTTTTGAAAGCAAGCGTCAAAGGAGCCGATTCGATCGGCCTGAATCGTGTGACGGGCTCGTTGCGTGTGACGCTGAGTCCGGTCGCGTCGTCTACGCGGATGCAATTCGAAGTCGATATCGAAATATTGGGCAAGCTCGCCACGCTCGGCGCCGTGCCCATCCGACGCAGAGCGACAGAAAAGTTTGCCGAATTCGCCCGAAACGTTCAGGCGCACTTCGCACCCGATGTGCGCGCTAATTTGCGCACTCCATCCACAAAGGACCGCCGGTGAAGATTGCATTCGAGCTGAATGGAAAAGCCCGTTCGCTGGAGATCGAACCGCGCGAAACGCTCACCGAAGTCTTGCGAGCGCGTTGCCGTCTGACCGGAGTGAAGCTCTCTTGCGAGGCCCAGGTTTGCGGCAGTTGTACCGTGCTGGTCGAGGGCCTTCCCGTCAGCTCGTGCACTTATCTCGCCTACGAAATCCGCGATAAGCGCGTGACCACGATTGAAGGGCTCGCGGATGGCGCCGGCCATCTGCATCCGTTGCAGCAGGCTTTTCTCGACAATTTCGCCTTCCAGTGTGGGTTTTGCACACCAGGCATGATCCTCGCGGCGAAATCGCTGCTTGACCAGAATGTACACGCTTCCGACGAAGAAATCCTGGCTTACATGAGCGGCAACTTGTGCCGGTGCACCGGGTATTTGGGGATACTCAAGGCCATTCGACAGGCTTCTGTGGAATTGCAACGCCAGAGCCAGGGAAAAGGGCGAAATCGTGAGTCGAAGCGCGAAGGAGCAAACGATACTAGCAATGAATAGCTGCGACATCGGACCACCAATCACGATATGAATAGCGAACTCACACGACGTGTTAAAGAGACTCAATCCTCGATGGTGGAGTCCGCAAAATCGTGCTTTGACGAGTCGGAGCTGGGCCACTTGCGTGCTCTCATAAGGCTTACTGTCGAGTTCTATGAGTACCTAGAGCACGGTAGCGTCGAAATGGCACAGGCGCTAAAACGAGGGGCCCACGCGGACTATTTCAAAGACCTCCACAGTGCCAGTTCAGACCCATTCAATAAGTACGATTTAGGGTACACATGCGAATCAATCCGTTCGGGCGTTGATTCTTTCTGCAGCATATGTGCGACTTACAGAATATTCGTCGGTAGGAGGGACAGCAAGATCGACTGGGGCATGATCTCCTCGATGGAGTCGTTCAAGTCGCAGTTTGTTTCAACGTTCAACGAATTTACTAACGAAACTAACTTTGAAAACAAGTGTCGGCTCTTGTTGGATCTGTTCAAACTGCAGATTGTCTTTGCCGGCGTTTCCTATGACTAAGGAATTCATTCGCTGCGCGTTATTTGGGAATACTCAAAGCCATCCGGCAAGCCTCTGCGGAATTGCGAGGCCACACGCAAGAAAACAGGCGAAACCGTGAGTGACCTGAACAAGAGTGTTGTGAAGAACTTTGCCGTGGTAAACCATTCCGTTCCCCGTGCCGATGGCGTGGCCAAGGTGACCGGAAGCGCCACCTACGCAAGCGACATTACTCTTGAGCGCATGGCCTGGGCCAAACTGCTCCGCAGCCCGTTTGCGCACGCCAAAATTCTCTCGATCGACGTTTCGGAAGCAAAGCGCCAGCCGGGCGTCGTTGACGTGCTCACGGGAAATGATCTCGGCACGCTTCACCCTTACTATGGCCATGCCGTGAAGGATCATCCCTTGCTGGCCATCGGCAAGGTTCGATTTGTCGGCGAGCCGCTAGCTGCAGTTATCGGCGAAGACGAGCTGAGCGCGCAGGAGGCGCTCGAAAAAATCAAGGTCGCCTACCAGGAGCTGACGCCTGTGCTCGACATTAAGAGCGCGCTCGCGCCAGGCGCCGTGCTCGTTCATGGAATGGATTACATCGGCGGCGCATTCCGCGGCTTCGACGATTTTCCGGGAGGCACAAAAAATATTTGCCAGGCCGTGCACGTGGAGTGGGGCGACGTGGATGCCGCCTTCGCTTCGGCAGCGCACATCGCCGAGGGCGAATACTATTTCCCGATGGTCTACGCCTACGCCATGGAGCCTTACGTGGCCGTCGCCGACTACGATCCCAAGGGCCAGCTCACGGTTTACTCTTCGGCGCAACATCCCTTCATGGTGCGTCACGACCTGACCGAAGTCTTCGATTTGCCGCTGAACAGCGTGCGCGTGATCGTGCCTTATGTGGGCGGTGGTTACGGAAGCAAGTCGTACACCAAGATCGAGCCCCTGACCGCCGCATGTTCGTGGAAGACGTCGCGGCCGGTAAAATTGCAGCTGAGCGTGGAGGAAGCTTTTCTGACCACGCGGTCTGATGACGCGCGCGTGAACATTCGCACTGCAGTGGATGCCTCCGGCAAGCTGATCGCCAAGCAGGCCACGATTCATCTGGATACAGGCGCATATGCGGAAAATAGTCCCATGGTCTGCCGCAAGGCGGCCAATCGCATCGTCGGACCCTATCGCTTTCCCAACGTGAGGATCGACTGCCTGGCGATCTACACGAACACAGTTCCCGCAAGTTCGTACCGCGGATTGGGAGCGGCGCAAATTACCTTTCCCGTCGAATCCCAAATGGACGAACTGGCCCACAAGATCGGCTGCGATCCGCAGGAATTCCGGCTGCGCAATCTGGCTCATAGCGGCGAATCGATTCATCCCGGCCTGCGCCCCATTGACGCCGACGTGCCGGGCGACATCCGCATCGCCGGTGAAACACTCCGGTCGAATGGCCCCTTGGCACCGAAGCACGGCCGATCAGTATGTTGTTCATGCAGCGATGCCGGGGCGCATCCGGTGACCTTGGCGATGGTGCAGGTCTATGCCGACGGCTCCGTGTCTGTGCTGAGCGGAAGCACGGAGATCGGCCAGGGGAGTCACACCGTTCTCGCGCAGATCGCCGCAGAAGAAATGGGCGTTCCCCTCGAAAAAGTGAGATTGGTCGGTTCCGATACGGGGGTCACGCTTTTCGAACGCTCCACCGGCGCCAGCCGAACGACTACGCTGATGGGCCGCGCCGTAATGGAGGCGTGTCGCGAAGCGATCGCGCAATGCAAATCCATGGCCGCGGAATTGCTAAGCGTGCCCGCAAGCGAATTCACTGAGGGACGTGGTGGGATTCGCTACGGCAAAGACTGGCTCTCCTGGCCAGAAATCATCGAACGGTATTTCCAGATGGAGGGCTGCGGCATCATTGGACGCGCCTATTTGCGGCGAGCTGGGGTCTTTAAAGCCGTGCCGGTATTCTGGGAGATCGGCGTCGCGGGTGTGGAGATCGTCCTGGACGAAGAAACCGGAAAAATATCGCTCCATACGCTGGTCACAGTGGGAGACGTGGGACTCGCCATCCATCCGGCCATGACCGAGGGCCAGGATTTGGGCGCCGCCACGATGGGACTCGGCATCGGCTTGTTTGAAGAATTGATTTATGAAGGCCAGCAGTTGATGAATGGAACGCTGCTCGAATATCGCGTGCCGCGATTCTCTGATTTGGCTCGCAGGATCGAGCTGAAGCTCGTCGAGAATCGCGATGGAGTGGGGCCGTATGGCGCAAAAGGAGGCGGCGAAGGCTCTGTGAATCCGATCGGCGCGTGCCTCGCGAACGCGCTCTACCAGGCTGCAGGAGTGCGCATTCGCAGCCTGCCGTTGACGCCCGAGCGCGTGTGGAAAGCGCTGCAAGAGAAAAAGGCGCAAGCGTCGTCGGCGCAGAGAAAGTCCTCCGGAGCGCCCAAAATTCGAGCCCAGACTCGAGCATATAAGACTCGCGTTCCTAAGACCTAGGCATGACCACGCTCTCGCGTTTCGAAATTCATCAGCCTGGCAGCGTTGCCGAAGCCTCTCAGATGCTAGAGCACTATGGAGATCAGGCTGCCATCTACGCAGGGGGGACGGAATTGCTGCTGGCCATGAGGCACCGTGCGCTGAGCTATCAACATCTAATCGATCTCAAGGTTATTCCTGGATTAAACGCGATCGAGGCGCGTGATGGCGTAATCGAAATTGGCGCGGCCTGCACGCATCGCACGATTGAAAGTTCCTCGCTTGTGCGGGAAAAGCAGCCCGCATTCGCGGAACTCGAATCGCAGGTGGCCAATATTCGAGTGCGAGCGACCGGGACGCTGGGAGGCAACCTTTGCTTCGCCGAGCCGCACTCCGATCCCGCCACGATGCTGCTCGTGCTCGGCGCAACTGTCCGGATCCAGAGTGCCCGAGGGACTCGCGAAATCCCCATCGAGAAGCTCCTCGTCGGCGCCTACGCGAATCATCTCGCGCCGGGCGAAATTCTCACGTGGATCGTCGTCCCGTGCGCGAAATCGAATCACCGCGCCGCCTACATGAAATTTCAAATTCACGAGCGTCCCACGCTCGGCCTGGGACTGTGGCTGGAAACCCCCAACGGAGGGCGGACGCTTACGGCGGCTCGTGTTGCCGTGGGCTGCGTCTCGCCATTTCCGAGCCGCGCATCCAGCGCGGAGGCGCTTCTTACGGGCTCGCGCGCGAAGGTGGAAAAGCGTCTGCCGGAGGCCGCAGCTCTCATCGCCGATGGCGCGGACTTGGTAGACGACCATGAAGGCAGCGCCGAATACAAACGGCACTTGATCGATGTCTTTCTCAGGCGAACCTTCCACAAGGCCGTTCCGTCGTAACCGATGACTAGACTTCAACCTCGGGGGAATGCTTCGGGCCGAGGATCGTCTCTCAGGATGAAAATGGAGATTTGGTGAAGCCGAAGGGACTCCGCGTGCAACTCATCTCTTGCGCGGGGGTTCATGTCTTCGTGATTCTTTAGCCTCTGGGCCCTTCGGGGCAAGTTGCACTGCTGCCGTGGCAGTCATTCGCAATATGCTCGGGAAATCCAGGGCCCGAGACATCGATCTGGTAGCCATCCGGATCCACGATAGACCACGACAATTTGGAATCCGGCTTGGGTTTGAGGCCGCGGCGCCTTAATTCCGATTCGACCGTATTCTGGTCATAATTTTCGGTCACGAACCCGAATTGGTTGCAATAGGGCTTGGCAGCGGGATTACTTGTCTTGCGCAGGTAGAGTGTGTTTTGGCCAAACCTCAACAAACATTCTGCATTCGTCCCTTCGGGCTTATCGTAGATGACCTTCATTCCCAATAAATCTCGGTAAAAGTCTCGTTCCTTTGAGATGTCGGGCACATTCAAGACGATGAAACTGTAAGCGGTCGCTAGGAGACTTTTGCCACTCGTCTTCGGGGGTGGATGGAGATTCTTCTGGCCGGCTTCCGACGCCGCTATACATTTGTCGGATGCGGCAACTGCGCAAGGTCCAGCGGCGCCCGGAAACATGGCATTGTCTTTCTCCGGAACCCAGATGTTCAGCAGGTAGCCCGCGGGATCATCGCAACTCCATCCTCTTTCGCCATCCGGGCGAATGTTCTTGACGCCACGGCGTTCCATTTCGGCTTTCATGGCCGCCTTCTGGGACATGAAGTTCGGAATTCCGAAGGCGATGTGGCCTACGGTCGGATTCTCGCCCGGCCTGAGTGGCCGAATGTACATGCCGTTCGGCGATGTGAGGCTGCCGAATTCAAGAGCGCATTGGTTGCCGTCGTCCCACGCAACACGCATCCCAAACAGGCCCGCATAAAAGGCGCGGCTCTTGGCATAATCGGCCGCAGACAAAGCCAGGTGATTGACCGTAGTCACCGGGAAAGCCCTGCCGCCACTTGTAGGGCTCTGCGCGGCGCTTGCAGCAAACGCAGCGGCAGTTTTCGGAACGGCGCTTGCTGCAAAAGCCCCCGTCGCGATCAACCCTAGTGCTTGAAGCACCTGACGTCGATCCGTCCTGCAGTTTTCGAAATCTTTTAGATTGAGCCCCATGTCGATTCCTCCTGACCTCCACTTTCTCCCGGTGCCTGTCGCTTCATCTTGTGGCGGACACAACGATCGGCTTCGCATTTTTGCTCCAGCCCTGAATGGCGATCTTTCCATCTGCTCGGACCGTAGCCGTCATCATGCCGTTCGTATTGAATGGCGTAGCGACATTGCCTTTCTGATCGAGCACGATCACCCCGCCGTCTCCGTGCTGCTCCACGAGCTCTTTCATCACCACGTCATTTGCCGCCTGCTCCACCGTAACGTGCAAGTAACGCACACGCTCGCAGATATCCGCCGCCACGATGTTGCGCATGAAAAATTCACCTGTCCCGGTTCCTGAGACTGCGCAGCTTTCGTTATTGGCGTAGGTTCCCGCACCGAGAATCGGAGAGTCTCCCACGCGTCCAGGCATTTTCATCACAGTTCCACCGGTTGAAGTACCAGCGGCGAGGTTACCTGCCTGGTCCAACGCCACTACCCCAACGGTTCCATGCCCTGCGTTCTCCGAAGGTCCCGCCGACTTATTTTTCTCTTGGGCTGACTTAGCGTTCTTGTACCGCTCCCATTCGCGTTCATTGAAGAAAAGGTACGGAGAAACCAGTTCGATCCCTTGTGATTCTGCGAACTCCTCCGCACCCTCACCCACGAGCATGACGTGCGGCGTCTTTTCCATCACGAGGCGGGCCAGATGGATCGGATTCGCGATGTGCTTGATGGATGCAACCGATCCGGCGTTGAGCGTGCGACCATCCATGATGGAAGCATCCATTTCCGGAATGCCTTCACGCGTGTAGTAGGAACCGCGCCCTGCGTCAAACGACCCGGAATCCTCCATGACGCGAATCGTTGCCTCCACGGCGTCCAAACTGGCGCCGCCGCGCGACAGAACCGCGTAGCCCGACTGTACGGCCTTGAGCATCGCCGTGCGGCGCAACTCGATCTCCCCAGTCCTCATCTTGCTGTAATCTCCCGCGCCACCATGTGCTACGAGGACAAAACCTGAAGAAGGCGCCGGGGCTGCTCCGACTGCAGCGACGAACCGCAATTGATTGCGCACACTAATCGCAGCAATCGCAGCCAACACCAGCGTGAAAGAGCGGATTGTCTTCATGAGAACCTCCGAGGGTTTCCGCAAACCGACCCATCGGCTCGTAAGAGGCTCGGCTACATAGCTTCGAGCCGCAAAATAGAAAGGGGAGGACAAGTCCTCCCCCTGGGTATTCCCAATGACCTGACCTCAGCGTTTCGGCACCGGCCACCATCGCACAAACCCGTCGCGATTCGGCATTTTGACCTGCGGCAAAGATTTGGCATCGAGCACGGCGTCTTCAGGAACGATCTTGTCGATAGACAGAATATATGAGGTCACGGCGTACACTTCGTCGTCGGTCAACGATTGCGGCGATTGCAGAGGCATGGCGCGCCGCACATAATCGAAAATCGTGGTTGCGCTGGGCCAATAGCTTACAGGCGTCTTCACCGGCTTCTCAGACGCCATCGTACCGACTCCGCCAGTGAGTTGGTCCTGGGGCCCGCCTTGGCCCTTCGGCCCATGGCAGGACTGACATTTTTCCGCGTAGACCTTGGCTCCCGCAGAAACAGAGCCGCTTCCCGCAGGCAGTCCGCTGCCATCCGGAGCGACCGTGATATCCAGCTTACTTATCTCTTCGGGAGTTAACTGACGGCCAAGGTTGGGATGTTGCGCCTCACAAACAGACGAGATGAGACAAAGCGCCGCCGCGGGCAGCAGAATTCCAAATCTAAACATAAACGTGTTTCACCGTCCCATCCGCTTCGATACGCCAACCTTGAATGCCGTTAAAGTGATAGAACTGGATTGGCGCATATTGGGAAACCCAAGCAGACCTGGTGGGCTGCACCGCGCCCTTCTCATCTGTGGCCCGGCTCATCAGGATTGAGGGTCGGCCATCCCATTGCCACGCCAACCGGAAGCGAGTGAGTGCCTTCGATAAGACCGGCGCGGTCAGAGCGGCAGGCGCCCAACCCTTCCCTCCATCCGTGGACACTTCTACCTTGGAGATTCGCCCCGATCCCGACCATGCCAGCCCGGAGATTTCGTAGAATCCCGGCCCTTTCATATTCATTCCAAACGATGGCTTGATGATCGCGGATTTCACGCCTTGGAGAAACATGTACTGGCGCGCCTTACCGTTGGGCATCAGTTCCGTGTAGTGCGAAGTCTCATCCCTCGCGTTCACCGGCTGCTCCATGACTTTCAGCCGGCGCAGCCATTTCACGTTCATATTTCCCTCGAACCCAGGCAGCAAGAGACGCATCGGATAGCCTTGTTCGGGGCGAATCGCTTCTCCGTTTTGAAAGAGGGCAATCATTGCGTCATCCAGGCATTTCTCCAGCGGCACACTGCGGCTCATTGCAGCCGCGTCCGCACCCTCCGCAACAACCCATTTCGCCTCACGATTTAACTCAGCTTCCCCTAGAAGCGTCGCCAAGCGCACCCCGGTCCACTCCGAACAAGACAAAAGACCATTGAGCCCGCCCGCGGTGGTCTGTTGAGGCTGCGGCTGATTGAACGATCCGCTATTGCCGGAGCACTCCACGAAGTGGATTTGTGACTCCATGGGATAGCGCATGAGCGTTTCGACGGAAAAAGCCAGCGGCCGCTTAACGAGCCCGTGAATCACCAATTCGTGACGGCTCGGATCGATATCGGGAACGCCGTTGTGGTGGCGTTCAAAATGCAATCCATTGGGCGTGATTGTTCCTTCGAGCAGATGCAGTGGGGTTCGCGAGGTGCCCGTTCCAGGACGCCCCGGGAGAGCGGCAATCGTGCGCTGTACCTTCTCCTGCCACTTGGAAGGCATACCGTAGGTTGAGAACGAACGCCCAGGCGTCTTCATCCAATCGGGAGCATCCGCCCCAATGCTTTCGGCAGCCTGAGCGATGCCCGACCCGATTCCAGCTATCCCCGCAACGAAAACGCCGGCACGCAACAGTGTGCGACGGTCAAAGCCATTCCCCGCTCCGACTCCGCCTGACGACGCGTCAGTCTTTGCTCTGTCACGCTTTTCCATTTCGACCTCCTAAGGAGCACGTAATTTCGCAAGGACAACGGTTCCGATTCCGCTCCGGATTGACCCTTAGTCGGCAGAAGCTCTAGGACCCTCTGCGACTGAACCCGTGCGAGTATACCGCTTTCCGGGCTTTACATCGCTTTCACGGGTCCTGACGTTCGCGGTCAGTTTGCGCGGCCCGGCTCAAAACCAGGAGGGGCCCCACCCCCCATTTTTTCTGCAAGTGTTCATTTCAGGGCACTTTAGTTCCCTCGTTTCGCAAGTGCTGATTCTAAAGGCCGCCAAAAGCAGATCCCTCACTCGCGCTTAGGATGAGAACATTTTCGGATTGACCTGGTCCTTGAGCCATTAATCGGAAGACGGTGCCACCACCGCATTCGAAATAGGAGCACCTGACTTTTCGGTCGCTCGAGGGGGCACTAATTTTTCGCAAGTGCTGATTCTACAAAACATAGACTGCATCTGAGAGATCCCTCGCTCCCGGCGTTCGCTCGGGATGACGATGCTGGTCGCATCGTCAATTTTTTTGGCGAGAATCGACACGGGCCGTCACTGCCACCGACGTTCGTGCAGGCCCACCACGGCCTAGCGCCACAAACCGGCGCGCTCGGCTAAAAAGCCGCCGCATCAAGCCGATCACAGGAAGGGGCCCCTCAGCCGCACCTGACCAGGTCCGCAGGGTCCTCCGGGAGCAAGCTCTGCAATTCATCCGAAGCGGGCGTATCTCTATTTTACCGCGAGCGTCAACCGCTCTGAAGTCGACGAACAGCGAGGAGGATCAGGAACGATGAACTCAACGGATGCGTCGTTAGAAAATCCCATTGACGCTTCGACGGGCGCGGAGTAAACGTACGGCTGCATGGCTGGAGAAAAGGAGCGCCCTATGTTTGCCGAGATCGCGATGTGTCACAACTTTTCCCGAAGATTAGCGCTGCCAGCGGCGGCGGCCTGTATTCTGGCGATCGTCGGTTGCGCCCGCAGCCGGGTCGCTGTTGTGGATGACGCGGCGCTTAAGGCAGCAGACGCGGACTCCGCAAATTGGATCACCTACGGCCAAGCGTACTCGGAGCAGCGCTTTAGCCGCCTTCAACAGGTCAACGAGCAGACTGTCAGCCGGCTCGGCCTCGCATGGTCTTTCGATCTGGGAACGCTGCGCGGACTCGAAGCGACGCCGCTGGTTAACGACGGCGTCCTCTACACGACGAGCGCATGGAGCTTCGTATACGCGTTTGATGCGCGAACAGGCCACCTGCTGTGGCAATACGACCCGCATGTCCCGAAGGACCACGCGAAGTTCGTATGCTGCGACGTGGTCAACCGCGGCGTCGCACTGTACCGGGGCCGCGTCTATGTTGGGACGCTCGATGGCCGGCTCATCGCGCTTGACGCCAAAACAGGCGCAGTGGTCTGGGACGTTCAAACTACGCCTAAGGAGGGCCCGTATGCCATCACTGGTGCGCCTCGGATCGCAAAGGGACGCGTGATCATTGGAAACGCAGGGGCGGAGTACGCGGTGCGCGGCTACGTCTCGGCATACGACGCGGAGACAGGCAATCTGATCTGGAGGACGTATACCGTGCCCGGCGATCCGTCAAAGCCGTTCGAGTCGGAGGCCATGCGCCGCGCGGCGGCGACGTGGTCAGGCGAATGGTGGAAGGCAGGAGGTGGCGGAACCGCTTGGGACACGATTGTGTACGATCCAGACCTGGACTTCGTATTCTTCGGCACCGGGAATGGCTCGCCTTGGTACGACCGGCTGCGCGGCAAGGGCGATAATCTCTACGTCGCTTCCATCGTCGCGCTCCGCGCCGACAACGGCGAACAGGTCTGGGCCTATCAGACGACCCGGGAGACAACTGGGACTACGACGCCACGCAGCCGCTGATGCTCGCCACTCTTACCATCGATGGGCAGCGACGCCGTGTGTTGATGCAAGCGAACAAGAACGGATTTTTCTATGAGCTGGACCCGGCAACAGGCAAGCTCGTTTCGGCCCGCCCCTATGCGGAGATCAATTGGGCCACCGGCATCGATTCCAACGGGCGTCCCATGGAGAACGCTGCGACCCGACAACTCAAAGACGCCACAATCGTAAAGCCCTCGAGCGCAGGCGCGCACAATTGGCACCCATTGTCATTCAATCCCGTTACCGGGCTTGTGTATATGGGAGTCCTCGACGCTACTTCCATTCAAGCCGTGACATCCGGCTGGAAGATTAACCTGCACGACCAGACCACCGGCCTCGACAGGGGCTACGTGGGACCGGTGCGCAAACAATGGCTCACGCTTAAACCAAGCGGCCGGCTTGTGGCTTGGGATCCAGCGGCGCAGCGCGAAGCATGGCACGTCGAGCTCCCCGATCCAGGCAGCGGCGGAACACTGTCGACCGCCGGCAACCTCGTTTTTCAGGGACGAGCCGACGGAAAGCTGCGGGCCTACCGGGCGACGGATGGCAAGCTGCTGTGGGAATTCGACGCTGGAATCGGGATCATGGCGCCGCCTATGACCTATCAAGTGGATGGCACGCAGTACATTGCGGTACTCGCCGGATGGGGCGGACCCGAGGTGCTGGGCAATCGGGCCACCGGCAAAGGAAAGGTCGCGCCAGGAAAGCTTTTGTCGTTCTCGCTTGGCGGTTCGGCCACGCTCCCTCCCTACGAGCGAGTGGTTCAGCCGGTTCCCATGCCGACTTTCCAGCTGACGGCTTCCCGGCCTGAGATTGAAAAGGGCCGGGTGCTGTATGCCACGTTTTGTGCGCGTTGCCATGGCGCCGAGGTGGTGAGTGGAGGGTTGGTGTTTGACTTGCGTTACACCCCGGCGGGAACGCACGAGAAATTCGAAGAGATCGTACGGGGTGGCGCGGCGAGGGAATTCGGAATGCCGTCGTTCTCAGAAGACCTCACGCCGGCACAGGTTCGGCTTGTTCAGGCCTACGTTCTCGACCGTGCGCGTGAATCGGCGCGAACAGAAGCTGCGTCTCGGTAGCTTGCCGTCGCCGGGAGCGCTGTTAGAGAAAGCCGCTGGCGCGGCAAGCGCTTGGCGTGCTAACCTCCAGATCCGCATCCCGCACCGCGAACCCGGGAAAGACATCCTCTGAAAGGAGTCAGTCAATGGAGCCAACGAAACCCAACCTGCCAAGCGAGGCCATAGAACTCTATAACCTTTTCATTCATGGCGTGATCAGCCGCCGTGCCTTCCTGACCGAGGTGCAGAAGTTCGCGATCGGCGGTCTGACGGTGGCGACGGTTATCGAGGCGCTGATGCCGAAGTACGCCCAGGCGCAGCAGGTGTCCAAGACCGATGACCGGATCAAGGCCAGCTACGAGACCATTCCGTCACCGCAAGGGAACGGCAAGATTAAAGGATATCTCGTCCGGCCTGTCAGTGCCGACACGCGAGACGCGATGCCGGCGAAATTGCCCGGTATCATTGTCGTCCACGAAAATCGAGGTCTGAATCCGCACATCGAGGACGTCGCGCGGCGGCTCGCCCTCGTTAACTTCATGGCGTTTGCCCCGGACGGGCTCACCTCGCTTGGCGGCTTTCCCGGTGATGACTATAACGGCGGGCAGCTATTCATGAAGATCGATGGCAAAAAGATGTTCGAAGATTTCGTGGCCTGCGCGATGTGGCTGAAGTCGCGCCCCGACTGCACGGGCAAGATCGGCATCACCGGTTTCTGCTTCGGGGGCAGCGTATCCAATAACATGGCTACCCGCCTCGGAGCCGACCTGGGTGCGGCGGTGCCGTTCTACGGCGGGCCGCCTGCCGATGCGGACATCCCAAAGATTAAAAGTGCGATTCTGGTTCACCACGGGGAGCTCGACACAAGACTGGCCACCACGTGGCCAGCGTACGACAAGGCCCTGACAGGAATAAATGTTCCTCACGAAGGATATATCTACCCTAACGCTGTTCACGGCTTCAATTGCGATGCGACGCCGGAACGCTACAACAAAGCCGCGGCTGACCTGGCGTGGGGGCGCACGATCGGCTGGTTCAACAAATACGTGCGCAGCTGATTTCTTGCGTAGTTAGCCAAAAATAGGACGCCCCAACAGAGTTCTGGGAAAACTGCGCCCGCAGTTTCGATAACCGTATGTCTGAAGCAACTGCCAAAAGCGGTTTAGCGACTTCGCAGCGCGAAATGACCGCCGAAGGACGAAGCGCTATTTCGGACGGCCCATAAAACCCTGGGCGATCATATCGATTTTGTATATTGCCTTGGCGTTATTCCTCACTCCCTCAGGAGTTCTAAACTCTTTGCCGTCTGGGGTCGTCATGCCCGCGCCCTTAGCGTAAAGGACCTTCTTGTTGGGTCCGGAAAACGCTACGCTCGAGGCTGACCTTGGCAGAGGGATGACGCCCAGGTACTTTCCTTCCGGACTGAACACCTGAATGCCGGGGTTTCCAGAGGTGACGTAAAGACGACCCTCGGAGTCTATGGCCATGCCGTCGCCTGATCCGCCGGCTTCGAGCGTGGCAAAGTCGCGTTGATTTTTGACCGTGCCATCCGGCTGGACATCCCAGGCCACAAGGGTCTTATTGTTGGTCACGTACAGGGTCTTTTCATCCCGGCTGAGCATCATCCCGTTTGTGCGAATCTCTTTGCCGGCAACGAGGCTAACCTTGCTGCTGGCATTGACGAAATAGGTCCCTGACTCATCGTAGAAATACACGCCACCTTTGGAATCGCAAGCGAGTTCGCCCATGCGCCAGAACGTCTTGCCATTGAACTCGTGTGCCAGGACCTGCCACTTCGGTTTGAGCGCGACCACGTCCGCCGGCTCATGACATTGGTCGGGATGACCGCCGGGATCCGAGCAGGTCCTCTCGACGCCGATGAGGCGGCCCATGTAGTCGATGCCAAGGGCTCCTGTGCCATGGGTATCCTTAACATAAATGGAAAAGTTGTCGTTCGGATCGAGCCGGCCAACCGTGCTGGGCTGTTCCTGTGCGAAATAGATGCCGCCGTCTGGGGTGCCGACCAGACCATCGGCGTTGTCGGCGCCCTGCCAGATGAGCTTCCATTTGGCTCCAGCGGCGATGACTCCGGGAATCTGCGTAACGGTCACCTCCCGGGCAGCGGGCGGCTGTGCGAAGTTCTGCTCTCCTCCGGCATTCCGTTGCTGTGCGACGGCGATCTCGCTCAGAGCAAGAGCCGATCCAAGAAAACAGCAAGCGA
>QHYQ01000219.1 GCA_003224175.1 Acidobacteriota bacterium | reverse complement strand
ATCGAAGACCGTTGATTGGGTCCTGCGACAGTCTTAGTGGAAATTCCTCTTGGCTCAAAGCGTATCGGGCCTGATGCCCAGGCGCACCCACAGAGTTGTTCTCCGTCTGCACTCATCGATCCTCTGCGGAGAGCGCGTCTCTCGCGGGTTCTTCATCGCGAATTGCCATTCTGAGGCCGTTGAGCGTAGAGAACCTCGACTCGGGTGCAGCACGAGCGTATGGAGAGATCCGCGCCACATTGGAGGGAAAGGGGCGTCTGATTGGAAATAATGATCTCTGGATCGGTGCGCACGCGATGGCTTTGGATGTCACGCTTGCCACGAACAACGAGCGTGAGTTTAAGCGGATAGCTGGGCTATCCGTGGAGAACTGGACGAAATAGACCCGCCGTTACGGTACGACGCCGATATGCCTTCGGTACTGGCGGAAATCTCCTTTCTCAACAATCCGGCCGATAAGCAATGGCTGATGCTACCTGACAATCGGCAACGGGTCGCTGAAGGCCTGTACCACGGAATCGAGAAATACTTCCAGAACAACAACAGCTTGACCACTGACCTTGTGCTCTCGTCGAAAAGGGATCGCCAGCCGTAATACATTGGCCTGGCAGTCGCGTGTAACATTGACTACAGTCGCTGCCGGTTCGGAACCTAGATTGTGCCTTAGGAGCGGGGTGTTCTTTGCGCCTTTCCACGGCGCCGACGGCAACGGGAACCGCGACAGGTCTCGAGTCTGCTACTGACGGTTAGTCAGCGTCGGGTTCTCAGGGCGGAGCATCGCTGTCGTCAACGACGAGCGCAGCGACTTCAAATTTTCGCGAAAAACCTATCGTACGCCTAGGCTAAGCTTCCGTTTTGTTGCCCTCTGGGACAGCTAAACGTCCTGGCCCAAAACTGTCCCTCGAACATCCCGGTTCGCTCCGCTTGACACGTAGAATCGCATATATCGATAAAGCAGCTTCTTTCCGAACGAACGGAATGTGCGTCCCATTCGAAATTCTTAGGCCGGGGTACGCGGACTTATATTCGAAGAACGGATCAGTTTTGCCACTCTTTGTCTGTCGGGACAAGTCTCCTGTCCAATCTCCTTTCCAAGTGTTCGGTCTGAATCTTTTACGACGAAACTCATGCTCCGAAGACTAGGCGTCGCATCGGGCGCCATTGGCGTTCTAATGCTCGCATTCAGCATCCAGCATGCTTGGGCGCAAACGGTCGGTACGGCGCCAAGCGCGCGTACCCTCATCACTCAGAGCGTTGATGAAGGGAATTTGGCCCCTCTCCGTGGCAATACACGCCCCGAAGCCACTTCGCAGAATGATCGGGGTGAGGTTGCCGACGGTTTCCCGATGGTCCATGTACTCCTTCAGTTGCGTCGCTCTCCCGAGCAAGAGAGTGCGCTTCAGCGATTCCTAGATACGGTCCAAGATCCCGCCTCCCCTAACTTTCACAAATGGCTCACGCCGGAGCAGTTTGGACAGGACTTTGGGGTCGCGCCGCAAGACCTCGATACGATCACGCAGTGGCTCCAGTCGCACGGGATCACCGTGAACTTGGTCTATCCCAACCGAATGATGATCGATTTTTCGGGCACGGCAGGTCAGGTGAGGGAAGCCTTCCACACGGAAATCCATAGCCTGGAAGTAAGAGGGGAGGGGCATATCGCCAATATGCGCGACCCGCAGATTCCTGCAGCGCTGGCCCCGGCAATCGTGGGCATCGTCTCCCTAAATGACTTCAAGCCACGGGCTGAGCATGAAATGCGTAGAGAGGCAGCCAATTACACATTTAATTCCAGCGGCGTCAACTATGCCTTAGTGCCTGCGGACCTGGCGACCATCTACAACTTGAACCCCTTGTTCGGCTCGGGCATCTCCGGCCAAGGCCAGACGATCGTGGTCATCGAAGACACTAACGTCTTCAGCATGTCGGACTGGAGCACTTTCCGATCGACGTTTGGCCTCTCCGGCTACTCATCTGGATCTCTCTCGACGATCCATCCGGCGTCTTTGAGTGGACCGAATAACTGTGGCGATCCCGGCGTGGTTGGAGTCAATGACGGTGAGGCAATACTCGATGCGGAATGGGCCAGTGCCGCCGCACCCAGTGCGGCCATCTTGCTAGCTTCCTGCGCGGACACTACCACGACGTTCGGCGGCTTGATCGCCCTTCAAAACTTGATGAACGGAAGCGGCCAACCGCCAGCCCTGGTGAGCATCAGTTACGGTGAGTGTGAGACACAAAACGGGGCCCCGGCCAACGCAGCGTACAACGCAGCCTATCAGCAAGCTGTCGCAGAGGGCATTTCCGTGTTCGTTTCCGCGGGTGATAGCGGGGCAGCGGGCTGCGATATCACCATAACCACACCTAACGACGCAACGCACGGCATCGGGGTCAACGCCTTTGCCTCCACACCGTATAACGTCGCGGTGGGCGGCACGGACTTCAGCGACACCTACTCCGGTACGAATAGTATTTATTGGAGTGCGACCAACACATCCGCCTTCGGCTCCGCTTTGTCCTACATTCCTGAGATCCCGTGGAACGACTCTTGCGCCAGTGTGTTGATTTCTACCTCCCGCAGCGGCTCGGGAACGACTTATGGGCGTAACGGCTTTTGTAACAGTCCGTCTGGCTTAAATGCTCTGACCACGGTTGCTGGCAGTGGCGGTCCCAGTGCCTGTGCCACAGGTTCGCCTTCCGTGACAGAGGTCGTCGGCGGAACCTGTCAGGGCTGGCCGAAGCCTTCGTGGCAGTCTGCGCTTAGCAATTTTGGCAACCCCAACGACGGTGTGCGGGACACGCCGGACGTTTCCCTGTTCGCAGCCAACGGCGTATGGCTTCACTACTACGTAGTTTGCTGGTCCGACACGACAAATGGTGGGGCTCCTTGCACTGGTGCTCCGAGCAGTTGGTCGGGTGCTGGTGGAACATCTTTCTCGTCGCCAATCATGGCCGGCATCCAGGCTCTGGTGAATCAGAAGACTGGTCAACGCCAAGGCAATCCCAATCCCGTTTACTATCAGCTCGCCGCGAACGAGTACAACCTGAACAGCAGTTCCTGCAACTCGGCAAACGGAAAGGGTGTCGCCAGCACCTGCATCTTCTATGACATCACGCAAGGAGATATGGACGTCAACTGCACAGGAAGCATCAATTGCTACCTTCCCTCAGGCACGGAGGGCGTGCTTTCTACTGGGGACAATTCGTATAGCCCGGCTTATGGCACCACAAGGGGTTGGGACTTTGCTACTGGAATTGGTAGCGTCAATGCCACCAATTTAGTAAATAACTGGCCTGGCGGCGTCACAGCGACGAGCGGGACGCCGCAGAGCGCGGCGATCAATACGCCTTTCCCTGCGCCTTTGGTGGTCACCGTGACCAACGCCAGCGGGAATCCGCTAAACGGAGTAACCGTCACGTTTACGCCACCCAGCAGCGGGGCAAGTGGGAGCTTCGCGGGCGGAGCGAACACGGCCACGACGAATGCATCCGGCGTGGCCACATCGGCCACATTCACCGCGAACGGGACACCAGGCAGCTACACCGTGAAGGCAAGTGTAACGGGTGTGACGGCAACTGCGAACTTCTCGCTGACGAACACACTGGGACCGACGGCCAGCATCACAGCGACGAGCGGGATGCCGCAAATTGGAGCGATCAACAGTGCTTTTGCCGCGCCGCTGGCGGCAATCGTTAAGGACGCAGGCGGGAATCCCGTGAGCGGTGCAACGGTGACGTTCACGGCGCCCGGCAGCGGAGCAAGCGGAACTTTCGCTGTCGGAGGGAACACCGCCACCACGAATGCGTCCGGCGTGGCCACGTCGGGGACGTTCACGGCGAATGGCACGACCGGCAACTATACGGTGACAGCGAGTGTGCCGGGGGCGACGGCAACGGCGAGCTTCTCTCTGACCAACATGGACTTCAGCGTCGCACTCGACGTCCCCGGTACGGTGCAAATCACCAGGGGTACGCCCGCCACGGTGAAGCTCGACGTCGCCACGATCCCGGCAAACACGCCGCTGCCGGCAGCCGTCAACTTCACCTGCCTCATGCCGGCAGGCCTTTCCGGTGCTGCGTGCTCGCTGAGCTCGGCGGCAATTCCAGCGGGCAGCACTTCCGGAAGCACCATCCTCACGATCAATACTATGGCTGCCAGCGAACAGTCTCCGCCAGCCGCCGGACCGAGTTCCCGGTTGCCCGGCTTGCCCTTGGTTTCCAGTGCGGCGCTCTTGGCGCTCATCGCAATGCTGGGGATGACGGGTATTTTCTCTGCCGGCCCCTGGCTGCGTCTGCCGCCGCGCCGTTTACCTGCTTATTTGATGCTGGCCCTGCTGGCGATCACTGCGCTGGGTCTGCTGAGTTGCGGCGGAACATCTTCTTCATCCTCTGCGTCCACTACGCCCCCAGCATCGAATGCAGGCACTCCGGTGGGCCCATCGATCGTCACTGTGACAGCGACTTCGGGCAACGTTTCAAAAGCGACCGCGATCAACATCAACGTCAACTAGCTAAAGCCTGTTGCAAAACCCTGGCCATAACCCTTGACTGACGCGAGCAGCCGAGGCGCGAACGTGGCAGATCTCACGAATTCCTAGAAAAAATATAAATAATTAAATAATTCAACTTTCCTCTTGACAATCTAAGTCTTACTCGATATAGTCGAGTACGTTATGATCAACTCTACCTCCCACCAATCCTGGCTCTTCTATTCCCCTTTGGCCCGGCAAGCCGCGCTGCTCAAAGACGACTTGCTCGATCCCGTCGATCAGCTCTTGGAGGATCCCGCTTTGCTCGAATTGGTCCGCCAATGTCTGGCGACACGCAGCCCTGCTTCCGTGCGCACCGGACGGCCCACCATAGCCCCCGATCGTCTGCTGCGCTGCTGTGTCATGAAGCATCTGAAGGGCTGGAGCTTCCGCGATCTGGAACGGGAACTCCGCAGCAACCTGGTGTACCGGCGCTTCACCCGCTTCGATGCCGAAGCCACACCCGATTTCTCTACCTTCAGTCGAACCTTCGCATTGCTGAGTCCGCAGATCACCGAACAAATTCATCAGCGGGTGGTGGGCCTGGCGCGTGAGCAGGG
>QHYQ01000218.1 GCA_003224175.1 Acidobacteriota bacterium | reverse complement strand
ACATGCGGTAGCGCCGCCCATACCAGAACCCAGCACACCAACAAGACCACACGCCCGCGATTACTCAGGAGAAAGAATAAATACAGCCAGAACCACACAAACAGCCCAACCGGCCACAGGTAGTCCGGTCCGTGGGTAACTGCAAAGCACTTTTCGGAGTACAGGGTACGCAGGAAGAGTGCGGTGAACACTGCGCTCCACAGAGTCGCCCAGAGCCAGGCGCTCGGAGGAGGCAAACGGCGCTTCAGACTTAGCCACAAATTATCTCCGTTCTCGCGAATTCCAAGTTTGTGGAGCATTCTAGCAATTAGATAACACAACTAGCCAGAAGGCGTGTCGAAAACAAACCGTTTCGGCAAATACCCGTGTAGACTTGGCTTGCGAGGCAGACTTTTGGGACTGCGAATTGTCATTACGGGAAACAGACTGCTACTTGGCACAACAACTAATCACGCGTCTTGACTCAAGCCTTGACAGTCTCATTCATCGGCAGCTCAATAGAGCCGGGCGTGCGGGCGGCGCGCGTCCGGGAAGGGGGCACTATGAAGCGGGCTGGTTTTTGCGCATTGTCATCCATCGCATTGCTATTCTTTTCCTGCGCCCCGACTTTGGCTTGTTCTTGCGGTATATCTGGCAAATGCGACATTCCCGGCGCGGACGTGGTCTTCCTCGGGCGAGTCGCTTCCAAACAGGTCGCCAACCGGTGCACCCCGGAGGGAATATGCAGCTCCGTTGTCAGTGCCAGCGTGCGTTTCGAAGCCCTGGAAAACTACCGCAGTGCGAATGTCCCGCAGCTGCAGGTCGATACGACGGAAGGTTGCTGCGCCTGTGGTATCACATTCATCGTCGGCGAGACCTACCTTGTGTTTGCTAATCGTTACGAGGAAAAACTCGAAACGAGCACTTGCACTGCTACACAGCCCGCGGCAACTGCCACCGCTCTCATCCGGCAGCTCCGCACAACGGCGAAAGGTGGACCGACGGCGACGCTCTTTGGTCTAGTGGTCCTTGATACCCAGCCACATTACTCTTGGGAGCCGGCCCCGATCCAGCCCATCCGTGGCGTCGAAGTCAAGGCTGTCGGAACCCAGAAAGAGTTCACTGCCATGACCGATGGGGACGGTGCGTATGAGTTTCCCTCTCTCCCTCCGGATGAATACAGCATCCGGGCAGCACTGGTGCCGCCGCTCAGCAGCGTGGAACTCGTGCAGAAAAACCTCAAAAAAATCTCCGTCGAGCCGGGAAGCAGTTGCGCATACAACATCCGTGCGCAATGGGACGGGCGAATCGCGGGCCGTGTGGTGGATGCGTACGGTAATCCGGTCCCTGGCTTTGTGTCGTTGGACTATAAACAACCGAAAACGATGGGTGGGGACGCGAAGCAGACTGGAGTGGGCGGGTACACAACCGGTCCCGACGGCCGATTTGAATTCACCCTGGTGGGGCCAGACGAATATAGGCTCAGGTTCGTCCGGGGCCAGGGAGAGAAGATTGATTTCACCACGCAATTCACGTATCCGAGGATGATCTCGCTTGATCGAGGACAACAAATCACTGACCTTGTAATCCAGGTTCCATGGCCCTCCAGCGAACCCGAGCGCTAGAGCCAAAGCGGGATGGCCAGTTCCATACCGTAGCCATCAGCCTCATACGCAGCCGGGTGCCGCATCCTTTGGCAGAGCCAAAGAGTGTGATTGTGACCAGGCCGAGTCAAAAGGCAGTTTCGCCTCGGTCATTGAGCCAGTGGAATTGATCCTGGTCACTACCGACAATTCGACCAAATCGGCACTAACCCTTGCATCTCTCTACCCCCTGGGCCGGTGGCCAGCGAGTTCAAGCAACAACTGAGGGATACTGAGCATCCAGATTGGTGGGTGCATACGGGATCGGCGACTGTAACGGGGGCACAGTAGAGCCATCGCCATGTCTCTCCGGCTTCTTCCACTCGCATGGTTATTCGCAGCCCTGATTCCCTCGGCGTCCCTCGCTCAAACCGCTCCTCAACAACCGCAAAGAGGATCCAGCAACCTGAGCGCACCGACGTACGCTCTGGATGGCGTCGTCGTCAACTCAGCCACAGGGGAACCGGTTCGCGGCGCGTTGGTACAGATCTACGTCCTACGGCAGATGTCAGCCCTGAGCGGGCAGGATGGCAAGTTTCATTTTGATGGGGTGCCCGTGAGCCAGCTCACCGTGTCGGCGCGGAAGCCCGGGTTCTTCAGCGAACAGGAACTCTCGCAAGGTGCGATATGGAACGACATGGTCCAAGTGGGCCTGAATACGCAACCGGTGGTCGTGAAGCTCATACCCGAAGGTGTGATCTACGGCCGGATCAGTGATTCCGAAGGAGAACCCATCGAAAATCTGCCCGTGAAGCTGATTCATGCGCCCATCGTGAACGGCCAAAAGAATTGGCAAGAGCGGGCAAACACGCAAACCAATGAAGACGGTGAGTTTCGGTTCTTTGAACTACCGCCCGGGCTGTACTATCTCAAGGCAGGACCAAGCTTCAATGCCAGGACCCGCGCTACCGGGCTCTCGCAGGCGGTGCAGGAAGGCTATCCCAGCACGTATTACCCCGGATCCCAAGACTTCAATTCCGCTGCAGGGATCCGGATCGTGCCCGGCAAACAGGTTCGCGCGGACGTCAATGTCAAATCTGAGGCCTTTTATCAGGTTTCCGGAACGGTGGCTGGCTATCCGCTCGGGGCAACGGTCAATGTTCAGCTTCTGAGCCAAGACGGCGAAGCGCTCCCTTCCGGGGTTCGGATTGACGCACAGGCCGGAACCTTCGTGGCGCCATCTGTTTCTGCAGGTTCATACGTGATCAAGGCCTACGCACAAGGGAGCGATGACCAGGAGAGCGTTGCGAGTCTTCCCGTCAATGTGAACTCCGACGTCGCGGGCATCCACCTCGTGGCCGGCCGCAGCGTGACCATTCCGGTGGCCGTCCACCTTGAACTCACACGGGGCTTGTATCCGGGCTCATATCCGAGGGACATGCAACTCGTGAACGTTCTGCTTGTTTCGAAGGTGTTTGGAAATCAGGGACGGTGGGCGAGCCTGGAAGGTCCGCTGGAGAGCCGATCCTTTGTGGTCCGAAACGTGGAACCGGGCATGTACAGGGCGCAGATAACTCCTAACGGCCCCTGGTACGTGGAATCGGCGCGCTGCGGCAACACGAATCTGTTCACCGAGATTCTGACGGTGGGATCCGGCGGCCCTGGACAAACCATCGACATCGTCGTGCGGGATGACTTCGCCAAGCTAAATGGAGCCGTGTCATCGGACGAGCGCCCCGCGCAAGGGATTGTGCTGCTCATTCCCGAACTCAATCCAAGAGGCGCGATGATGGTCCCCGTCGGCCCAGCTGGCCGGTTTCAAACAGGAGGACTGCCGCCGGGTGAATATAGAGTTCTTGCCTTCGACCGGATCGATGGTTTGGAGTACACAAGTCCTGAAGCGATGCGCAATTACTCATCCGGGGAGCAGTTTGTCCGGCTGCCCCCGAACGGGCAAGCGACGGTTAACCTCGAATTGCAAAAGCGAGGAGATTAAAAGGCGTGCCCATACGAGGCCAATGGCTCGTGATCCTCTTGCTGGGGCTCCTGCAGCAAGCGCCGACACGCCCCACTGAGGAACAGAATTTCCGAATCGGCGGGACCGTCTTGGATGCGCTGAGCGGGCTGCCGCTCACAAGGACGGAAGTGTCGATTGCGGCGACGAATGGGATGGGCATGACGGCGAGTGTGTTCACAGGGGCGAACGGCCGCTTTCTCTTCGAACATCTGAAGCCGGGCAAATACGTGCTTTCCGCGCGATGCAGAGGCTATGGAGAACAAAACTTCCAGCAACATGAGAATTACACAACCGCGGTGGCTGTAGGAATGGCTCTCGGTTCGGAAGGCTTGGTCTTTCGCTTGCTCCCAGGCGCTTCGATTGGGGGCCAGGCGAAAGATGAATTCAGCGACCCGGTCCGTGGCGCGCAGGTGATGCTCTTTAGGGAAGGGATGGGAAACGGGAGAAGGTCCATCCATCTGCAGAGACAGGTCACCACGGATGATGAAGGGCGCTACCGTTTCGGCGGCCTGCAGCCCGGCCGCTATTACCTCGCTGTCTCGGCGCACCCCTGGTATGCCCAGCATAGGACGATGCCCTTGGAGCAGCAGGTTACGGAACTGGGCAGCGGCACGATTGGTCTGGGGCGAATCGTGGAGCAAAACACAAGCCTGGATGTGGTGTATCCCGTTACCTATTATTCCGGCGCGACTGACTCAGCTCGAGCGAGTGCGATCACCCTACAGCCGGGCGAAAGGGCGACAGCAGATTTTACCTTACAGCCCGTGCCCGCTTTCCATCTAAGATTGAAGGCTCCCGGGATGGACCTCGCCCAGGGTGGTGGTGTGCGGGTGATGCAGTCCATCTTGAATGATTACCAGACTTATCTTCCTGGGCAAACTACAGCGACTGGCAAGGACTCCATCGAAGTCGGCGGCATTCCGCCGGGGCATGTCATCATTGGTTTGGACGCTCCGAACGGCAAGGAGAGGCCTAGCTGGCGGCAGGACGTCGAGGCGTCTCGAGATACGGAGCTCAATCTGACTGAGAGTGCGGGAGGGACAGTCATCAGCGGGATCGTCAAAGCTGCTGGAACCACCAGCTTGCCGCAACAGGCGGCGGTCGGAATTTATGACCGCGAAACGGGCACAACTTTCTACGCGGGTATTTCGGCGGACGGGAAATTTGAATTTCAGAATGCCGCCCTGAAACCAGGAAAGTATGACCTTTCCATTACGAATGCCCCTGGATTTTACGTGGATCAAGTGCAGGCAGTCGGAGCCAAGGTATCCGGCCGGAGCTTTGAGCTCGGAACCACCGAGCCGGTGCGACTGGCGGTGGAGATCTCGCAGGGATTGGGGCGCGTGGAGGGCGTTGCGCTCCGCGAAGGAAAGCCTGCGGCGGGCGCTATGATATTACTTGTCCCACAGGACTTGCAGAGCGACCCATCGCTATTTCAGCGAGATCAGAGCGACAGCGACGGCACCTTCACGCTGGCGGCGGTGCCTCCGGGCCGGTACACGGTCGTGGCCATCGAAGATGGCTGGGATCAAGAGTGGGCAAAGCCGTCTATCCTGAAACAGTGGCTGAGCGGTGGCGAGGCAGTCCAAGTTGCACCCAATGGTCGATGCACGATCAAGATTAAGGTGCGGTGAAGGCCTGATACGACCCCGGCTGTGCAGAAATGATGTGGTTTCGGCAAGTTTAGTGTGAGCCTGTTTTGCTGCTCAGGCTCAGCAACTTAGGAACATGAATTTTGTAACCTTTT
>QHYQ01000217.1 GCA_003224175.1 Acidobacteriota bacterium | reverse complement strand
GCTGGATCTGGAGGAACTCAACTTGGTCGACGTTGAGGCAGTTCGCTTCCTGGGGATGTGCGAAACACAAGGGGTCGCGCTACTCAACTGCTCGGCCTATATACGGGACTGGATCGGCAAAGAGCGAGATTAAAGGAATAGGAGTCATATTCGACTGGAGACTGAGATGTCGTCGATGATTGCCTCACCACTCAGCGAACGTCCCTCTCTCAAACCAGGAGCGTACGGAATAGATTTCGCTGCAAAATTCCACGTTTCGGATAGTTCTAGCTTCACTACCCCTTGGCCCGATGAGCAGGCCTTTGCCGTAACCCGTTTGTGGTCTAAATCAGGGATGTTGGACCGGACCATGCAATTTGATCGCGAGCGAGCCCTCGTTGTCTCCCTTTCGCTCAATACGATTACTCGTGGCAACTATCGATTCTGGACGGAAGGAAAATTTCGCGAGGTCCCATCTCTTGCTCCGTTCACGACTAGCGTCACGGACATGGAGTCGGATCCAGTGTGCTTGGTTACAGGACCATTCGACTATATCCATTACCATGTTCCGCGCACGGGTTTGGACGACATTGCCAAGAGCGTCGGGATTCAACCCGTGGGTACTTTTCGGTGTGTATTGGCGGAAAACGATCCTTTCCTCTCCCAATTTACAAAGCTTGTGCTGCCAATGCTTGAAAGTGGGAGCCAACTTCCTGCGCTATTGCTCGACCACCTCAGTCTGCTTCTGGGCGCCCACCTTTTGCAGAAGTACGCGGGACTACCAAAGCTTCCGGAAATGATACGCGGCGGCCTTGCTCCTTGGCAGAAACGCAAGGCGGCAGAATTTCTGAGCGACAATTTGGCCACTAACGTCCGGCTTCGTCAGGTTGCAAAAGAGTGCGAACTATCGGTGAGTCATTTTGCGCGATCATTCAAAGAGACGTTTGGAGTATCAGCCTACCGATGGCTGATCCAGAAGAGGCTCAGCCATGCCCAGCATTTACTGCTCAAAACAAGAATCCCTCTTATTGACATCGCGTTGCAGTCTGGTTTTCCGGATCAGGCGTCTTTTACAAGAGGCTTCAAGCGCAACCTCGGTGTCACCCCCGGCCGTTGGAGAAAATTCCACCGTGACTGAGCACCGCGCTGGCCACTTCGCAACTGACACTTCAGCCCGACTATCCAGCCGTTTTTGTCAAAAACCGCGCCTTTCCGGCAAGACTGTATTTTCGATCGCTTCTAAAGTTAGGGCACATCAGATATGGAGTCTGAGAGCTCCGAGCAACATGACAGTCAGTTGAATAAATGGGTGCTGAATAGAACTATAGGAGGTCACACGTCTAAGTTAACCGAAAAAGTGGCACTCGTTACGGGCGGCTCGCGCGGTATTGGCGCCGCAATCGCCAAGCGCCTGGCCGCGGACGGAGCGAACGTAGCCATCACCTACACGAAAGGTGCCGACGCGGCAGCGTCTGTTGTAAAGGAGATTGAACGCGCTGGCCGAAAGGCGATCGCAATTCAGGCTGACGCCGCCGATGCCGACGCCGTCGAAGCCGCGGTCAACAAGGTCGTGGCGGCCTTCGGGCGGCTCGACATCCTTGTGAACAATGCCGGCACGGCCATTCCGAAAACGTTTGAGGAGACGACGCTGGAAGAGATGGATCGCGTGCTTGACATCAACGTCCGCGGGGTATTCGTCGCGACGCAGGCGGCGCTGAAGCACATGCATGATGGTGGCCGCATCATCATGATCGGCTCGTCCGTGGGCGAGCGTGTCCTGGTCCCAGGGCTTGTGCCCTACTCGGCCACGAAGGGAGCCGTGAAGATATTTTCGCAGAGCCTGTCCAGAGAGGTCGGGTCCCGAGGCATCACCGTCAACAATATCCAGCCGGGTCCGATCGACACGGATTTGAATCCCGCCACCGGCGACTGGGCGGTACCGCAGAAGGCCGCCACAGCACTTGACCGCTACGGACGCGTTGATGAGGTCGCTGCGCTGGTAGCGTTTGTCGCCGGTCCGGACTCCTCGTACATTACCGGGGCGAATCTAACCGTGGATGGCGGAATGAACGCCTGAACCAACGCACACGAAGTCACGTTGCGAATGCAGGCCTTGAAGCGAATGGGCGGTTCCGACGCATGCAGTACAAATCAAATGAAGGAAGGTGTCCAATGGCGAATGTGGTGAAGAAACACGGGATCTCTTTTGAGCTAGCACAGAAAATGGTGGATAAAGCCGTAGCGAAAGCTAGAGAACTTGGTGTCAGCGAGAACGTAGCGATTCTCGATGACGGCGGCAATCTCAAGGCGTTCAGCCGGATGGATGGGGCCTCGGTCCCTACCATCGAGATTGCACTGAACAAGGCGTACACAGCTCTGTTCGGCGTCTCCACGCAGGAGTTTTTCAACTTTATCAAGGGCGACCCGTCGCTTTTGGCTGGCATCCCCACGCTTGCGCGTGTGGCGGCGTGGGGTGGAGGGTTTCCCATTAAGGTGAACGGAGAAGTTATCGGGGCGATCGGTGTGAGCGGGGCGCCTGTGGTTCAGAACGACGTTGATTGCGCGAGCGCAGCCCTAACGCTCGTGGCCGATGCGGCGTCTGCGGACTGAATTGATAACCCGGGCCCGGCGGATACATGACTGCGAGGAACCGCCTTGGACGATCGGCGGCCAGACGATCATCGATCATTAAGAAGAGGACTAGACATTGAGCACTTATACAGCGACGACAGTTCCCACTCAGTTTGTTGAGGCCGACGGCATTCGCTTCGCTTATCGGCGCTGGGGCGAGCAAAGAGGCTTGCCCCTTGTCTTTAACCAGCACTTCACCGGAAACCTCGACAACTGGGATCCTGCGGTTCTCGACGGGCTTGCCAAGGAGCGCGAGGTCATCATCTTCAACAATGCGGGTGTCGCGAGTTCGACCGGCGAAGTGCCGACGACCTTTGCAGGCATGGCGAAGAACGCGGAAGCGTTCATTGATGGTCTTGGGTTGGCGAAGGTCGATCTTCTCGGCTTCTCGATCGGCGGAATGGTCGCGCAGCAGATCACCCTCGACCGCCCTGACCTGATTCGCAGGCTCATCCTGGTCGGTACCGCCCCGCGTAATCTTGACGCCGGTGATGGCCAGGGCCACATCTCTCCAGAGACGACAGCGATCTTTGGCGCGACCTACAACCCGCCCGAGAATCTATGGCTCAAGGTTTTCTTCACGGACTCTGAGAAGAGCCACGCCGCCGGTCGCGAGTTCCTGAAGCGCTACCTTTCGCGCACCGAGAACCGCGATACCCCGATCAGCGACAAGGTTGCGCCCGCACAGATTGCCGCCATCGGCGAATGGGGCTCTCGCCCCGGAGAGCGCTTCGCGTATCTGAAGAACATCAAGCAGCCGGCGCTGGTGGTGAACGGAAATCACGACGTCATCGTCTACACGGTGAATTCGCTCTATCTGGTTCAGAACATGCCGAACGCCAAGCTGATCCTGTATCCCGATGCCAACCACGGTTCGTGGTATCAGAATCACGAGGACTTCGTCTTCGAAGCCAATCGCTTTCTCGCCGGGTACGGCGCAATTGCGGAAACCAGCGTCAGGGCTCAATCAACAAGCCAATAAATCGTTGCATGCAGGTTCGGGTTCGGAATTGGGCGGGGAAATTTTTCAAGGAGAGATTCAATGGATACCCGAGTTGTTTTGATTACAGGAGGGCTGACAGGCATCGGACGGGCGACGGCCCTCGCTTTTGCCAAGGAAGGCGCGCAGGTTGTTGTTTCCGGTCGGCGCGACGAAGAAGGCCAGAAGTTCGTCAGTGAAATCCGTAAGGCAGGTGCGGAAGCGGAGTTCATTCGCGCCGATGTGCGCCGCGAAGAAGACGTCCGCCACTTGGTCGACAAAACCGTAGAACGATTTGGCCGTCTGGATGTCGCTGTAAACACTGCCGGCACGGAAGGCGTGCCCGGCCCCGTGACGGAGCAAACTGCGGACAGCTACGCGGCAACGTTCGATACCAACGTGCTCGGTACGTTATTGAGCATGAAGCACGAACTTCGCGTGATGCTGCCACAAAAAAGCGGCAGCATCGTGAACATATCCTCCACATTTGGGCATACCGGCGCGGCTGGGGCTTCTGTCTATTGCGCCAGCAAACATGCAGTCGAGGGACTCACGAAATCAGCAGCGCTGGAAGCGGCGGGGGCTGGCGTCCGCGTGAATGCCATCGCCCCAGGCCCGATCGAGACGGCTATGCTGAATCGATTCACCGGAACTGCCGAAAGAAAGGCCGGATTAGCCTCGACGGTGCCGCTCAAACGCGTGGGGAAACCAGAAGAGATCGCGCAGACCATCGCCTTTCTCTCTTCCGACAAGGCGTCATTCATCACGGGCGCGTCCTACCTCGTTGACGGCGGCAAAACGGCCCAATAGCTGTCAATCTTAGCCGCGCGGCACACCCGTACGGGATGGAGGATAAAAATGAATCAGACCATTGAAGAGAAGAACAAAGAGCTTGTCCTTAAGGCCTTCGACACGCTGTTTAATAAGCGAGACTACGCAGCGGCCGAGCGCTACTGGTCGCCCAACTACATCCAGCACAGCGCCCATATCGAGCCTGGTCGTGACGGTCTCTTTAAGCTCATCAAGAGCATCCCTCCGACGCTG
>QHYQ01000187.1 GCA_003224175.1 Acidobacteriota bacterium | reverse complement strand
AATTGGCGGCGGAAATGCTGGCCACCACGCTGAACGTTGAATTCGATCCCGATCTTTCCTGGGACGAAAAAAAAGAGGTCTATCGCATCTCCAACAAAATCGTGCGCACGATGAACATCACGCAGTCTGCGGTGGGCGATAAGCGCGGCCTGTGGACCACCGTTCTCGGCGCGGCCATTCTCCTGGGCACCGAAGACGACTAAGTCGCCGCCAAGAACGGCGTCTCGATGATTCGATAAGTATCCTTATTGAAATCGCTGTAGCGTATCCATGTGGGCCTGACCCTGAAATAACAGATGTTGGGCCAATTCTCACGTTCGCGGCCGTCCGGCCATTTCCGAAAATAGACCTCCTTATAGTGTTGGAGCTCCGGCCCATGAAGCTCTTCAGCTTGGCCTTCGTACTGAACGGTGGTTTCGCTTTCCCAGCCAATGACAAAGGCGACTCGCGGGTTCAGCGTCAAATTTTGGTATTTGCGTGACGTCTTAAGCGTGTCGAAGACGACTTCCAATTCCGCGGTAACTGCGATTCCCATGAGGGCACGCCTGCGGGCCACTCGAAAGGGAAACGCTGGCCAGCACCGCCAAATCGTGCTTGGCTATGAAGTGGAATAGCTCTTTTTTATTCATTGCAAGGACCTTCCGTCTGCGCAATATATCCTGCGCAGAGTTTTTTGACGACTGATGCGAGAGTTCCTATAATCGCTTTCTCATCTCTGTCGATGAAAACTTGTCCCAAAGAAATTCCGCCGATGAGTTCCCGTGTATCACATCGTTGAGGCGCGAATTCGCGCGACGCTGCGCGAATTTCTGAGGCGGCACGGCATCCAGGACATCCCCGTGGTGACGCAGCGGCCCCCCAGCGTAGCCCTGGGCGAAGTGGCCACGCCAATCGCCTTCGAGCTGGCCAAGCGGCTGCGCCGCGCGCCGCGGCAGATTGCGCAAGAGATCGCCACGGAACTCCTGGCGATTCCGGGAGTCGTACGCGTGGAACTGGCGGGCGCCGGCTACGTCAATTTCTTTTTCGACCGCGCGGCATTTTTCGCGGCGGCTTTCTCCGAAGCCGCGAAGGCTGGCACGACGCTGCGCGCCGGCAGCGCCTCAGCCAGCGAGCCGAAATGCGTGGTCGAGCACACCAATATCAATCCCAATAAGGCCGCGCATATCGGGCATCTGCGCAATGCGGCGTTGGGCGACACGTTCGTGCGGCTCCTGCGGCGCGCGGGGCGGCGCGTCGAAGTGCAAAACTATATCGATAATACGGGCGTGCAGGTGGCCGACGTGGTGGTCGGATTCGCGCACCTGGAGAAAAAAACCGCCGAAGAAGTTCGCGCGCTCGTTGCGGCGCCGCGCTTCGATTACTTCTGTTGGAATCTTTACGCGCGAGTGACGCAATTTTTCGAGGAAGACGAAACGCGCCTTGCGCTGCGCGGCCAGACGCTCGCAGCAATTGAAGAAGGCCGCGGTGCCGAGGCTGAGCTCGCAGAAATCATCTCCGTGGCGGTCGTGCGCTGCCATTTGCGCACCATGGAGCGGCTCGGAGTGCAGTATGACCTGCTGCCACGCGAGAGCGAAATCCTGCGATTGAAATTCTGGGATGCCGCCTTCCAGCAACTCAAGGAGCGCGGAGCGATTCATCTGGCGAGCACCGGGAAAAATGCGGGTTGCTGGGTGATGACCCTACCCGAAAAGCCTCAGGGCCCCGGACGCCAAGTCTTGGAAGGCGCAGGCGCGCCGCCGCCGGAGCGCCCCGACCTGCAATCCGACCCTTCAGGGACCGAGCCTCAAGAGGCCGGCGATAGTGACGATGATGCCAAAGTGATCGTGCGGTCTAACGGCACCGTTACTTACGTGGGCAAAGACATCGCGTATCAGCTCTGGAAATTCGGGTTGCTGGGCCGCGATTTCGCCTACCGCCGCTTTCATGCTTACCCGAACGCGCACACCGTATGGACCACCACCAGCGACGGCGGCGAATCCGGCGCGCCCGAATTCGGGCACGCGGCTGACGTTTACAACGTAATTGACACGCGGCAGGCCTATTTGCAAAACGTGGTCGTCGCGGGGCTGCGGGCGCTGGGATTCGAGAACGAGGCTGCGCGCTCGGTACATTTTTCCTATGACGTGGTGGCCCTTTCGCCGCGCTGCGCCTCGGAGATGGGCTACGCGCTTTCGGAACAGGAGATGGGCAAGCCCTACGTGGAGGTGAGCGGGCGTAAGGGGCTTGGAGTAAAGGCAGATGATCTGCTTGATGAGCTGGAGGCTGCGGCGCAAGCGGAAGTGGATGCCCGGCATGCCGACACACCGGAGGCCGAGCGAGCGCGCATCGCTCACACCATCGCGATCGGCGCGCTGCGTTATTTTCTGCTGAAGTATACGCGCACAGCCATTATTGCTTTTGATTTTCGCGACGCGCTGAGCTTTGAAGGCGAGACGGGACCCTATTGCCAATATGCCGCTGTACGCGCGCGGAATATCTTCCGGAAAATGGCCGAGCAGCAGCTTCATTTTTCGCTCGAGCAACTGGATGATGCCGCGGAGGATCAGGCTTCTTTCAAGGATTTTCTGAAGAGCGGCGAAGGCGATGATTTATGGGAGCTGGCGCTGCGGGCGGGATCGCTCGACGCACAAGTGGCCACGGCGCTCAGCGCGCAGGAGCCGGCGTTCGTGGCGAAGTATGCTTTCGAGCTCGCGCAAGCATTTAACCTTTTCTATCACCGGCATCATATTCTTTCCGAATCCAACGCCGCTAAGCGGGATTTCCTACTGCGCTTGAGCCGGCTTGTCGAGCGGCAATTGGTGACGGCCCTCGATCTGCTAGGGATCGAAGCCCCGGAGAAAATGTAGACTCCTGAAGGGAGCAGCGCCGTGAGATCTGCCTGGCACGTGTTCATATTGGCGGCGGCGTTAATTGCCGGGGGTGCGGGCGTTGCATGCAGGTCCAGTGCGGCGAACTTCTCGGATGCCGACGCCGCCGAGATCCGCAACGCGACGCGGCGATATGTTGAGATGGACGAAGCCCGCAACAGTGACCTGTTGCAATTGATTGCGGAAGACGCTGTGTACATGCCTCCCGGCATCGCTCCACTCGAGGGCCGCAACGCCGTCGAGAGACTCTTTAAGGCACATCCGTGGGAGCATCTTTCCGAAACGCCCCAGGAAATCGACGGGCGAGGCGACCTGGCATTTGTCCGTGGCGCATGGTCAGTCACCTTCAATGGCAAGCCAAGCGCCGGTAGCTACATCGAGGTGTGGCAGAAGCGGACTGATGGCTGGAAAATCATTCGCAAGGTGTGGAACACAGAATGATTTCGGCCAGCGCCAGGTTTCGAAATTATTTGGCGGTGGGACTGCGGCCGTCGAAATTCATCGCGAGATCGACGAGCGTGCGCACGGCCACGCCGGTGCCGCCTTTGCCGGCCCAAGGCTTGGCGTCGTCGAGCCAGGCCGTTCCGGCGATGTCAAGGTGCACCCACGGAGTGTCGCCGGTGAATTCGCGCAGGAACCAGGCGGCGACGATGGCGCCGGCGCCGCGGCCGCTGCCCACGTTCTGAATATCGGCGATGGTGCTCTTGATGAGCTCGCGGTAATCGTCATCGAGCGGCATGGGCCACATTTTCTCGCCGGCGCGGCGCGCGCTGGCGAGCACGCGCTCGGTAAACGCGGCGTCAGAGCCAAAGACACCGGTATTGAAGTGGCCGAGGGCGACAACGATGGCGCCGGTGAGCGTAGCGGCATCAACCAGATGTGTGGCGCCGAGCTGCTTGGCGTAGGCGATGCCGTCGGAGAGAATCAACCGGCCCTCGGCGTCGGTGTTGATGACCTCGATCGATTTCCCGGACATGGCAATCTGCACGTCGCCCGGCTTCTGCGCTCGGCCGCCGGGCATGTTTTCCGTAGAAGGAATGACGGCGATGACTTTGACGGGAGGCTTGAGGCGCGCCAGAGCGCGCATCGCGCCGAGCATGGCCGCGCCACCGGCCATATCGAACTTCATCTTCTCCATATCGTTGGAGGGCTTGATGGAAATGCCGCCGGTATCGAAGGTGATGGCCTTGCCCACAAAGCCCAGCACCGGCGTGCCGGGCGTGAGTTTTTCGGGCGTATAGGTCAGCACAATCACGCGCGGAGGCTCCACGCTGCCGCGCGCCACGCCCATCAGCGCGCCCATCTTCAACTCCTCGATGCGCTTTTCGTCGAGAATGTCCACGGCGAGGCCGGCCTCGCGGGCCATCGCTTCGGCGCGCTCGGCAAGCAGGCGAGGCGTAAGCAAATTGGAGGGCTCGTTGCCGAGCTCGCGAGTGAAGTTTTGCGATTCCGCGATGATGCGGCCGCGCGCGATGCCGGCCTGCGCGGCGGGATCGAAACCCACCAACGCCGCGGATTCCACCGGCGGATTTTTCTTGTCCGTACGGTATTTGTCCCCGTCGAAATTCCCGAGCAGCAGGCCTTCCGTGACGGCCTGGGCCGCTTCCGCCGTTCGTTCGCTTTCGCGCGTTAGGAGAGCGATGCGCTTCACCGAACGGGCTTTTAGATAGCGCACCGCGGCGCTAGCCAACCGGCGCAGTTCCGCGGTGCCGAATTTTTCGGATTTGCCGGCGCCCACGAGGAGCAGGCGCTGCGCGCCGATTCCCGGAGCGAAGTGGACGAGAGTGAATTCCAGCATCTTGCCGGTCAGTTCGCCGCCTGAGGCGAGCCTGCCGAGAGCGCCTGCGGCAGCCTGATCGAGATCGGCGATGACGCCTTGGACGGCTGTTCCCTGCTCCTTCTCCGGTTCGAACACATAGCTCACGAGCGCCTCGGCTTCTACTTTCGAGGCTGGGCGCGAATCCAAATTGATTTGCATGCTGGGTCCCATCGTTCGTCAACGCCTCCGGTATTTGTACATGGCCTCGCTCACCTCGCGCCGCGTTTCTTTTTCGCGTTCGGTCTGGCGGCGGTCCCACTCTTTTTTACCGCGTGCCAGGGCTAATTCGCATTTGGCGATGCCCTCGCGAAAATAGATGCGCAGAGGAATGAGCGTCAAACCCTTTTGCTGCGTTTTGCCGATCAGTTTGTCAATCTCATGGCGATGCAGGAGCAGCCTGCGGCGCGAAAGCGGTTCATGATTGAAGGGGCCGCCCGGACTGTACTGCGGAATATGGCAGTTCACCAACCACACACTCGTGCCGCGGACTTCGGCGTAGGCGTCTCGCAGGTTGGCCTTGCCCTCGCGCAGAGACTTTACCTCGGTGCCCGCCAGCGCCATGCCGGCCTCCATTTTCTCGAGGAGGTGGTAGTTGTAGGAAGCCGCGCGATTCTGGGCAACGACTTGCTGCCCCGATGCATCTTTTTTGCTGGTCTTCTTACCGGCTTTAGCCACGAAGCGCTATCTTAGCGGGCGGTTGTAAGTAGGGCAAGGTGCCTTGCTGGGACTCCAATCGGATGTTAAGATGCGATCCTGGCCGATCACAAGACGTACCTGAAGTCTGCCTGGGCGATGACGAGCAAAAATGGTTGGAGTTGTTCCCACCGGAATGAGGAAGACCTTGTTTCTCCTGCGGGCTGTGGCGAGCGAACGAATCGCTTCGCCCTTTGATCCCGCCAGTAAGGGCCGCACAACGTGAATTGCAATAAGCGAAGAGGAAAGGCCGTCTACGGCTTGGGCCACGGCACGAGCCTAGACACTTTAGGCCCTCCGGCTCGATCCGCCGGAATCTTCGCGCTCTCGCTGGCGATGCTGGTGCTCGCCGGCTGTGCGAAAGGCAACTACGAGTACAACGCAGGGAAAAAGTCCGAGGCCATCGACGACTACGATTCCGCTGTGGTGCATTACGATCGCGCGCTTAAAGCCGATCCCCTGAACGCGGAATACAAACTGAAGTTGACGCGTATGCGTTTCGAGGCCGGTCAATTTCACGTGGACCAGGGCCGCAAGCTCCGCGAGATGGGCAATCTGCAATTGGCTCTGGCCGAGTTTCAAAAGGCTCTGATGATCGATCCGTCCAGTCCCATTGCCCAGCAGGAAATCCGGAACGTCATGAATGCCCTTGCGGCCAAGGGCGCAGCGGAAAACACTCCTCCGCCTGCAGCTCCCGCCGAGGAACAGCCTAAGGCGATGGCGGGGCCGCCGCAATTGAAGCCTCTCTCCCGCGCGCCGATCAATTTGAAGATGACCAATGACTCGCGGGTCATCTTCGATACGGTGGCCAAGCTGGCGGGACTAACTGTGGTTTTCGATCCCGACTATACCTCTCGGAGAGTCGCCGCGGAACTGACCGACGTGACGCTGGAACAGGCGCTGGACATTGTGTCGCTGGAATCGAAGGCTTTCTGGAAACCGGTTACCAACGACATCATTTTCGTGGCCCCGGACCAGGCTCAAAAGCGGCGCGACTACGAGGAAGAAATCGTCCGAACGATCTACTTGAAGAACACGATTCTTCCGCAGGATTTGACGGAAATCGTCAATGGGCTGCGGCAGTTGCTCGATCTGCGGCGCGTGCAGCAATTCAATGCGCAGAACGCCATCATCGTGCGCGATACTCCGGATAAGGTGATGCTGGCGGAAAAAATCGTGAACGACATCGATAAGCCCAAGGCGGAGGTGGTCATTCAGTTTTCCGTTCTGCAGGCGCGGCGCGACCGCCTGCGCAACCTGGGAATCAATCCGGGCACCAGCGCATCGCTGACCTTCACTCCGCCTGGCACGACCACGACTAGTTCCAATGCCAACAATGGCTCGACGAACACCAATACTGGTTTGGCTCTCAACCAACTCCGGTCTCTCGGGACAGGCGATTACAGCATCACGCTGCCCAGCGCCACGGCTACCGCCTTGCTGACCGATAGCCAAACCCGAATCATCGATGATCCGCAGATTCGCATGGTGGACGGCCAGGACGCCAAGCTGCGCATCGGCGACCGCGTGCCGGTAGCCACGGGAAGCTTCCAGGCAGGCGTGGGCGTGGGCGCGACGGGAGCGGGCGGAAGCATCGTGAACCCGCTGGTGAACACGCAATTCCAATACCTGGACGTGGGCGTTATCGTGGACGTAACTCCCAGAATCCATTCCGATAACCGCGAGGTCAGCCTGAAGCTTTCCGTGGAGGTCTCCTCGGTAACCGGCAGCCAAAATATCGGCGGAATCAATCAGCCCGTGATCAGCACCCGGAAAATCGAGCACGATATTCGACTACAGGACGGCGAGGTCAATATACTTGGCGGGCTCGTCGAGCGCACCAATACCCGATCCTTCACCGGCTGGCCCGGATTCTCGCAGATTCCTTTCCTGCGCTACTTTACTTCCCAAGAGAACGTGGAAAACGAGGAGCAGGAAGTTCTCATCATAGTGACCCCCCGCATTATTCGCATTCCGAATATCACAGCAGACAATCTGCGCAGCATTGCCTCGGGCACGGATACAAACCCGGAAATTCGGCTGGAATCGGTGGTAATGACCCCGCCGGTTCCGGCGGCAGGTAATACTGCCACGCGTGCACCAGGAACTGCGGTACCGACTGCGCCTGCGGGAACGCTGGGCGCCGCGCCGGGAGCTCAGGTCCCAGGGCCCCAGGCTCCAACAGGATCGGCCACCGGAGCGCCCACTCCAACGGCGCCTGCGACCGCCATGCCGGTATTGGCTTTCGAGCCAGCTAGCGTTTCGCTGAAGGCCGGCGAGACGACCACCATCGGCCTGGTCGTGCAAGGCGCGCAAGACCTCTACTCCATCCCCATGCTCATGCAGTACGATCCCAAAGTCATCTCTGTCGAAGACGTGCGCCAAGGAGGATTTCTTTCCGGTGGACAGCAACCGATTGCGGTGGTGCAGCGTGTGGACAAGGAGCGCGGCCAGGCGATCGTCTCCGCGACGCGCATGCCGAATACGCCCGGAGTCAGCGGCAGCGGCACGATTTTCGGCGTGGTGGTGCGAGGGGTGGCTCAGGGAAGCTCCACTCTTTCCATCTTGCAGGTCAACGCGCGGGATTCGCAGCAGCGGCCGCTGCAGTTCGTAACCAAAGAAGCGACCATGAAGGTGCAATAAAACCTTATGCACCAGGAAGTCTCCCCGCCCAACCACAAAGCTTCCAGCCAGGCAGGTATGACGCTGCTCGAATTGATCATCGCCTGCGCGATTCTTCTGATCCTGGCTTCGGCGGCAATGCCCGTCGCGCGCTATACCGTGAAGCGCCAGCAAGAGGCGGAACTGCATCGCGAGCTTCGGGAGATGCGAGATGCCATCGATCGCTACAAAGATGCGTCGGACCGCAATCTGATTCGCGTCGAAGCCGGGACCGAAGGCTATCCGCCTGACCTCGATACTCTGGTGAAGGGCGTGGACGTGGTATCGCAGACAGGCGCGGGCATTCCCGGAGCCACAACGCCGGGACAGCCGCTGGTGCCGTCAACTGGGTTCGGTGGAGCGTTCGGCCAAACTCCGGGACAGAGCGGCAGCGGTCAGGACCTGATCCGGCACGTGCGCTTTCTGCGGCGCATTCCGGTGGATCCGATGACCGCACACGCCGAATGGGGTATGCGTTCGGTGCAGGATGATCCGGACTCGACCAGCTGGGGCGGCAAGAACGTCTTCGACGTTTTCTCGCTATCAACCGGCACGGCGCTCGACGGCACCAAATACTCGGATTGGTAGCCATGAACCTTAATTTTGCAAAGCGATCTGGCGTAGTCCCCAGGGTTGCCCGTAACAACCACGGCTTCACCATGATGGAGCTGATGGTGGTGATTGCCATCATTCTGGTGCTGATTGGCATGGCCGCGGGGCGCTACGAAAAATCGGTGGTGCGCGCGCGCGAAGCCGTCCTCAAACAAGACCTGCAGACCATGCGCAGTGCCATCCAGCAATTCACGCTCGATAAGGCGGCGGGGCCGCAGTCGCTCGACGACCTGGTCTCCGCCGGCTATCTGCGCGAAGTGCCCACAGACCCCATGACGCGCGCGCGAGAATGGCATACCGATTCCGATAACGTTCTGCTGAGCGTCGACCAGACGTCGCCGGGCATTACCGATGTGCATTCGACCTCCGACACTGTCTCTCCATTTGAAAACACGCCGTATAGTTCCTGGTGAGCCCGGCTGGAACGTCTGGAATAATGCCGGCACCGCCAAACAATTGCGAGGCTCTCAATGAAAAACCTTTTGCCTTGTTGCGGCGTGATTGGCGCGCTGCTGCTTTCGGTGTCGTCGTTGGGATTCGCCCAAAACAGTGCTGCTGAAACGCAGGTTCCGCCAAAACCGCCAACTCGTGTAGCGATTCACGCCGGACGCTTACTAGACGCGCGGACTGGACAGTACGCGACCAATGTTTACATCCTGGTCGAAGGCGACCGCGTTGCGGGCGTGGGTTCGTCGGAGCCGACGGGCGTGCCCATCATCGACCTGTCTTCGCAGACCGTTCTTCCGGGGCTCGCCGATTGCCACGCGCACATTCTTGGCAATGCAAAGGACCAAACCGCGACTGCCTCCCTGCGCATGTCCTCTCCGATGGCCGCGATCTGGGGCTATCGCAATCTTCAAGTGTGGCTCGATCATGGCTTCACGTCTCTGCGCGACGCCGGCGAGACCGACCCTGCCTACGGGCAGTTGGCGTTGCGCGGCGCCATCAACCAAGGGCTGATCCGCGGGCCGCGCATCGTCTCCGCAGGTATTCGTCAGCGTTACCGGCGGCCACGGCGACGCCGATGTTCTCGCCCCCGACCAAGCCCTCCCGCACCGGCCCAATCTGGCTGATACCGTGGATGAGGCCGGCGAAGCCGTACGCCATGATCTGAAGTACGGCGCGGATTGGATCAAGCTGATGGCCACCGGAGGCGTGATGGATCCGTGGAGCGATTACAACGTTCAGGAACTGAGTGAAGCGCAAATGGCGCGTGCTGTCGAAGTGGCGCATCGCGCGGGGAAGCATGTGATGGTTCACGCCGAAGGCACGGAAGGAATCAAGGCCGCCACGCGCGCGGGCGTTGATTCGGTCGAGCATGGCACGATGCTCGATGAGCAAGGAGCCGCATTGATGGAGCAACATGGCACGTGGCTCGTGCCCACGCTCTACACCTTTCAGCACGGGGTCGAACAGGGCACCTCGCTCGGCGCCGATCCCATCATGGCGGCAAAAGGCAAGGCCATTCTCAGCGCGCAACAACAGCCGGCGTTCGCCCTGGCTCTGAAACACCACTTGAAAATTGCCTACGGCACCGATGAAGATCCCGATTTCTCGTCAAAGGAATTCGGCGCGCTCGTGCATGGCGGGCTTTCTCCGCTGGCGGCAATTCAAGCCGCCACCGTGAATGCTGCTTTGTTGCTGGGCACGACTCAGAGCGCCGGTACCGTCGAACCCGGAAAATTTGCGGACATCATTGCCGTTTTAGGCGATCCGCTCAAAGACATTACCGTCATGGAGCACGTCACTTTCGTCATGAAGGGAGGCGAGGTCTTGAAGGACGAGGTTCACACCGAAGCAGCTCGGCTTTCCCGGCATCGGCGCGCGAGTGACAAACCAGTGACTCTAAACTGCGGGGCGTCCGGCGATATCTTCGTCCCACAATTCCGGGCGCTCCTTGATGAATCGCTTCATTAGGGCGATGCAATCGGCATCATCGATCAGGCGCACGTCCACGCCATGCGATCGCAACAAATCGATATTCCCTGGAAAATTCCGGTTCTCTCCAACCACCACTCTTCTCACGCCAAACTGAAGGACCGTGCCTGCGCACATCATGCATGGACTTAAAGTCGTGTACAGCGTCACGCCATCATAGCGGGCGCGGCGGCCGGCTTTCCGGAAGCAGTCCATCTCCGCATGCGCGATCGGATCGCGCTCCTGCACGCGGCGATTATGCCCGGCAGCAATGATCGCCCCGTTCTCCGCCATCACAGAGCCGATGGGCAGGCCGCCCTCGTTGTAAAACTCCAGCGCCTGCTCATAGGCCGCGCGCATGAATCGCCGATCGGCGTCTAACGATTCCATGCAATGCATGCTAGAGCTTTGCTACACTTCGTGCAAACTGAGCCAGGACCCGGATGATAACGAAGAGCAATGCGTTGAGAACAGCCGCGGTCGCGGCCACAGCAGGTCTGCTGATTCTGTTTGCGCTCAGCACCGCGCGAACTGGAGCCCGGCAGTCCAGTGCGCCAAGCGTCGCCCGAGCGTTGGAATACAAGGACCCGGTCACTTACTTCATCGCCGAAGGAAACCGTATCACAGGTTATCGTCCGGGAGACCGCGAACTTGCACTCTGGGCCTTTGAAGCCTGGCAACGAAGCGCGGGCAAAAATCTTCGATTCGAGTCAGCGAGCGAATCGGCCGCGCTGATTCGGCTCCACTGGGCCGCACCGGGCGGCGGAGAATATGGGGAGACGCAACCATTGGTTGTGCACGGCAGGCGCGGAGCGGTTGTCTTCATCCGGCCCGACGTGGAAGCCCTGGGCCCGGATATCGCGCGTCGCTCCAGTTCGGACGATCTTCTCCGAGACAGCATTGTCTATCTGACCTGCCTTCACGAACTCGGCCACGCCCTCGGCCTCGATCACACACGCGATTTTCGGGACATCATGTTCTTCTTCGGCTACGGCGGGGATGTCACCGAGTATTTCGGCCGCTATCGCGCGCAGATCCACACCCGAGAGGACATTGCCGCCGTTTCTGGCCTCTCGGACGCCGACGTGACCCGCATCCGGGCAATGTACGCCCCTGAGTGAATGACTGAAATCCCTGTCGCGGCCAGGAGCCGCCATCTAGCTCTCTCGCCCGAATTTCATTTGCTCGCACAGAGTCTTTGACGAATGTACAGTTCGTTCCCGGAACACTAAGCGGAGCCACTCAGGTTCCCCCGAATGGACTCATGCAGGGGCAGGGCTACAACTCGATTAATTAGGCGGGCGCAGCGAGGTCTTGCCGAACCGCTCCGCTCGTGAGGCGAGATCGTTTCTTCCTAAGTCCAGGGGCAGTTGAATCCAACTGCCCCTACACTGCACCGATCAGACGCTTCGCCTTTCAGTAAGCGGCTCCCGATGCCAACTTAGATGTGGCGGTACCCTTGACGTATTTGTGCAGTATCATCCCTGTGGTTTGCCCGCCGTAGATGTTACCCATCGGGTCCGCCGTTATGCCTTCGATTCCGGCGTTGTTGTTTGCGTTGGGGTCTGGCTCGACGAACGGAATCATCGCCGTGACCTTCCCGTCCTTCGCGCTCCCTATGTACACGCCTCTCTTGAATCCTGGATTTTGCTTGGCATTCGACTGCGAATCGGCCACGTAGATGTTGTCTTTCTTATCGATGTACACTCCGCTGGGGCGGCCGAACTGCTTCCACTGATCGAGGAAGCGTCCGTCCTGATCGAAGATCTGGATTCGACTGTTCCCGCGGTCGCCCACAAAGATCCGGCCTCGTGAGTCCATGGCGATGCTGTGGGGCGTAATGAACTCGCCGGGGCCAGAACCGTTCTTGCCCCAGGCCTTGATAAATTTGCCGTCTTTGGAGAATTTCACCACGCGTCCGTTGCTCATTGGATCATGTCCGTCGCTGATGAAAATGTCCCCATTCGGCGCGACCACGACGTCGGTGGGTCCGTTGAACATATCAGTTCCTTCGCCCGCCACACCGGCCTTTCCCAGCGTCATTAAGACCTTTCCGTCTGGGCTGAGTTTGAAAACTTGGTGCCCCTTGCCATCCTTCCCTTGCGCGTCGGTGACCCAAATATTTCCGTCGGGCGCTATGGTCATGCCATGAGGCTGCACAAACATATCCGTGCCAAAGTTCTTGATCAGCTTGCCCGAGGGATCAAACTCCAGGATCGGCGGCTGAGCTCGGTGAAAAGCCCAGATGTTCCCTTTGGGATCGGAATCGACCGAGATCACTGCGCCCCATTTGATGTTGGAGGGAAGCATCGGCCAGCCTTCAACCACGTGATACGGATTCTCTTGCGCGCGTGTGACCCGAGCGGAGATGAGGATCGCCACCATAACGAAGACAAATGCCCATGCTGCCTGCCGTGCTCGTGACATCGGATTACCTCCTTGTCGCAGGTGCTGCGGGGTTACGTGCGCGCAAGGATATCACTTCCCTGCCCTGGAGGCGTACAATCGCAGCTAACTGCGCGCTGCAACTCGGCGGCATAAATCGGGAGGCAGATAGATGAAGACAAGGGTGGGAAAAATCCTGGCAATCGTGGTCGTATTTGTCGCCGGGCCTCTGGCGATGAGTCTGGCGCGAGCTGCAGCCGACAATCCGACTAATTCGAGCGCGCCAGAGGACGAGGCGGCCATCAAGCAGGTGGTGGCGGGTTTCAGCGAGGGCTGGAACAACCACGATGCGCACGCCATGTGCGCGTCGCTGGCCGATGACGTCCAATGGGTCAGCTGGCGAGGCGAAGTCTCCCATAGCCGCAAGCAGGTGGAAGACGACCACGCCACCCTCTTCGCCGGGCTCTACAAGAATTCGCGCCGCACCGACACCGTGAAGGCCATCCGCTACCTGACGCCTGAACTGGCTTCCGTGGACGACTTCTGGAGCATGACCGGGGCTAAAATGCGGGACGGCACTGACTGGCCCTACCGGGCAGGCTACGTTAACTTTCTGATGGCCAAGCGCGGCGGACGCTGGGTGATCATCGTCTCCCACACCGCCGATTTCAACGCGAAGGCGCCCGATCCCGCGCGCTAGAACGAATCCTTTTGGCGATGGCCATCCGCTTCGTATGCGAGCTGCGGCCTTACCTCACACAGGAGAGACCGACCACTCTCAGCTTCTCGAGGAATAACTCAGGGGCATGCGTCAGTGAAATAGATGCCCATCGGAAAGTTCGCGGCCAAGGCTCGAACACAAACGGGGATCGTTTTTCTTAGCTGCCTTCTGGATCAGTTTGCGCGCCTTCTGATCATCACGCGGCACTCCCTTGCCGTTTGCGTACAGGTAGCCAAGAGCGGCCACGGCTGTCGGACATCCTAGGTCCGCAGCCTCGCCGATCCAGTGCGCGGCATCTTCATCACTTCTCTCAACTCCGGCTCCCCGCAGATAAAGCGTCCCCAAATTGAATTTCGCTCGTGCAAAACCAGAAACCGCAGCTCGCAGGTACCACTTTGCGGCTTCCGCCGGATTCGCGGGGCCGGTGCTGCCACTTTCATATAAGTATCCCAGATCGGTCTGAGCTACCGGATCACCTCGGTCGGCGGCCAGGCGATACCAACGCATCGCTTCATCGACGTTCCTGTCCACGCCCTGTCCGAATTCAAACGCGATTCCCATCCGAAGCTGCGCTCTGGTATCCCCTGCAAGAGCCTTCTCGCTCAACGCGGCCAACTCGCCATTGAGCTTCTCGGGAACAGGTCCTGAACTGAGAGTTTGGGCGGTCGTGGAAACTGCGAGTAATGCCGCGAACCCTAGCAGGCGTAAGCCAATGTTGAACGTGCCCATCTCCCACTAACCTTCGTCGCCGGCCCAGCTATGGGCCTGCAATCCCAACTTGAGGCAAAGAGGTGAGTCCTCTCGCTCCACCGCAGAAACGAAACCTAGATTCACACGGTTGTAATCAAACTGCAACATGATGTTCATGCTGTATTAACAATTGGCCACCCGCTCGAAACCACACGTTTGACCCGCACTTCCCAAGCGGACGCGTCCCAACTTGCTACTGCAAATGCCACCTATTTGTTTGATGTGGCCGTTTCTCAGGCGGGACGACCGGCGGCGTCAGAAATGTTTCTCATGCGACGCTCGCAAGGTAACGTCAACGAGAAAGTTCCGGCAGCTACGGTTCTCTACAGCCAGAATTCAGGTGTTCGTGGGGTGCTTCCGTGCAGCGATATCAATATAGGGGCCGGTTTGCGATGTGGGGCCGGTGGATGTTTCGTGGGAGCTGCGTGCTTACTTGGCGTGAACCTCGAACTCATCTTTGGATTCCCACGTCCCGGCGCCTGCATCCGCGAGCCGGTACATGGTCGCGCGCAAGATATGGCCGTCCAGGACGAATTTCACGTAGTGATAATTCGGGAATCCGGAATCCTGATAGAGGTCTTGGGGAGTGCGGTCGATCTGGTAGGGTTCGGCGCCACCGCCGCCCGAGATAAGGTAGACCACGTCATCTCGAAGAAACCGTTCGTAGTTGTGAACGTGACCTGCAGAGACGATGAATCTGGCTCGGCTCGACGCCGCCGCAGTTTGCAGGAATTGCGCCAAAGCAATCTCATTTGGGCGCGGATTGTGGTCCACAATGAACCGGGTCTGAATGTCCGCCACGGGCGGGTGGTGCATCGAAATCAAGACGAATTCGACTTCGCCGGGCAGTGACGCGATCTGGTTCTTCAACCAAAGCAACTGGTCGCTTCCCGGCAGCAAGGAATCGTCGCTATCCAGCGCGATCGTGTAGATCTTCGTCCCTAAACGCACGGAGTACCAGCGCCGGCCTTTCAGTTTTGGGAAAGCCGCCCACCAATTCGCCAGACATTGCGGCACTCCGCATCCGGCAAACTCGTGATTCCCCAATGTTGGGAGGATGCGCAGATTAGCATCCCGCCAAACCTGGGTTTCTGCTCGATAGACCTCATAGTCATTTGGGTCTCCGCCGTGCCAGGGCACGTCGCCATTCAGCAGAATCGCGTCCGGCTTCTCTTCCAAGATGCGCTGGATGAGCGCTTGCCGCGCCACCGGATTGGTCGCGGTCACGTTTGCCGGATCGGTGAAGCGCATGTCTCCGTAGGCGACCACCGTCGGCGGCGCGTGCAAGTCTCGCTCATTGATGGTGAATGTTGGACCCGACTGATCGGGTGCGCCAGTCGTGGCGGCGCTGGTCTGTGTGCCACGTACCTGGCTGTGGCTGGCCGCCGCGCCTACAATCCACAAGCCGGCAGTGATCAAGACCGCGGTGGCGAATCTCGTGCGTGAACGCATATTCCCTAAAGGTATTTCAAACGAGCCGAAGTCACAAGCACGCTGAGCGTCAGCCTCGCTCATTTCTCCCGCAGTGGCGACCAGCGGAAACCGGCAGCGACCGTGGGCTCGTAGTACTCGCGTTGAATCATAAACTGCGGAGTGCCTTGATAGAAGCCGAAGACCTCATTGTTCAGATTTAGGCCGTACGCAATAAACTCTAGTCCGTGAGCCCAGCGTACGCTGCCCTGCCCGTCGAGTTGGATGTGAGAATAGAAGTACACATCGCCGAAAGGACCACGGAGTCCGCCCGGAGTCGGCGTTGAGCCATCGGAGCCATCCAGGTAATTATAACTCTAGATGTTGGCTTGGTTATAAGAGAGACCGACGCGAATAGAAAAGCGCCCGCGATCGTAAGTCGGACTGATATTCCACGTGTTTGGCGCGGTGCGCGCTAGTCTGGGATGATCCGAACGACCGACCAAGCCGCTGGCGCTTGATCGAAACCGCAGCCATTGCTGCCCAAGAGTGTGGGAGCGTTTGGAAATTGGGACGGAACATTGGCGTTGAAAACCGGGGTGTTGTCCGTCAGCGAATAAACCCATCGGTCGCCGTAGTTCTTGAAATTGGAGTAGAGGCCTCGAATGTAGATATTGGAAGCTTCCCCGAGCTTGTAGTCGGCGCTTCCGGCGAGGCCCCAGCGCGAGCGGTAGTAACGATACTCCCGAATGTCCTGAGAATCCTTCCAGAGAGCCGTTGTACCATTTGCAAAGGTGGCCACATCGGACACAGGCTCGACGTCGTCGATGCCACGGCCATTCCAATCGTAAGAGCCGCCGATCAGAAGACCCAGGCGTTTTTGGGCGCCGAAGCGCTGGCCGATAGTGCCGGTGGCCTCGGTGAGGCCTCGGCCCCCCACGATCGGCGTGTATCCCCCCACTTCGCTAAAGCTAACCGTAGGGCGCTCCCCAGCCGTCTTTGTCACGAGATTGACGGAACCTCCGATTCCATCCCCATCCATGTTGGCCTGCAGCGTCTTGTTGATTTCCACTGCCTCCACAATGTCGGCAGGAATAGCGTCGAACTTGATCTGCCGAACCCCCTTCTCCGGAGAGGGAACGGTCATGCCGTCAATGGTGGTGTTGGTTAGGCCCGGTTGTGTGCCCCGAACTTGCACGTATTTGCCCTCGCCTTCGTCCCGCTCCAGGGTCACGCTGGGCAAGCGGCCAGGCCATTGATAAAAAACTGGCCTTGAACATCTGATACAACGTTGACGCTCAGAGGTTCCAAAAGAAATTTGAGCGCCCTTGAGCACCCCACCGGAACTGTCCGTCACCGTTCCGGTAATCGTGCCTTTGCGTTCTTGTGCCGTAACCGCCTCCGGCGAAAGGAAGCCAAATGCAATCGCTAGCAATAATGTAAGATGGGATACACGTCTCACGAAGTCCTCCGAGAGTGCATCGTTTTGCGCGGTTTGCGCGCCAGAACATTGCCTGCCGCTTATGAACGCGGAATGAACGGGCAGTTAATTAATTGCGACGCGGTTTGAGGAAACGCGGAAAATCGGTGCAGCATCCCGTCGGCCCTCCTGACACCGGCCCTCGCGAAGACTTGAAGCGGGAATAATTCTCGGTTCATTCCATATTCATTTAAGAGAATTTGGGGTGTGGTGTAACCTGTCAGCGGGAGCAGCAGGTGGTGGCTGAATCACGTGCCTAGTGCGGTTGTGGCGCGATGAAGGAGTCATTCTTGTGAAAACAATATCCAGAGTTGCGGCCTTATGCGTCTTTCTCATGCCGGTGCTCGTTACTCATGTGCATGCCCAAGGAGTGCGCACGATCTTTCTGGTGCGCCATGCGGACAAGATTTCCGATGCGCCCGATGCGGTGCTCAGCGACGCAGGACACCGGCGTGCCGCATGCCTCGCGAAGACGCTCGCAGATACCGATATTCAGCAAATTTACACTTCTGATTTGCAGCGTACGCAGCAGACGGCCGCACCCTTGGCTCAACAGCGGCAATTAAAGCCGGTGACAATCCCTTTGAGCAAACCGGATGATCTGATCGCAGCGATCAAGTCAGGGAAAGCTGCTACCTGGTGGTCTGGCATGGGGGCACTCTTCCTCGGGTTCTGCACGAACTGGGCGCTCCGGAGGTACCCCCGATTGCGGATGCGGAGTATGACCGCTTCTTTATTCTCACTCTTGCCCAGAACAAAGAACATTCCGCTCTCAGCTTCACTGTCTTGCATTATTGTAACCGTGCGGAATAGCTAAATTTGACTGCCGCTGGAGGATCAAGCCGTGACACACAAAAAGAATCTACTTTCACCGATTTTTGCTGTGGCCCTCATCTTCGGTGTGTGGGTGACCGCGCGCGCCCAAACCGAGATCACGCTGGACACGCCACTCCCGACCAAAGACTCCTTCGAGAAAATCCTCCCCGGCTTCGAAGCCAAGACCGGCTACAAAGTCAAACCGAGATGGGGCAACGGCGTGGGAACGAAACAGGACGCTGCGCGAGGCGATTCATATGATGTCTTTGTGGTCCTGCCGCCGTATCACGACGCGCTGGCCTCGGGCAACTTGATGAAGAATACGGGAACGACCCTTGGCGGTTTTGTCCTCGCGCTCACCGTGAAAAAGGGCTCGCCCATGCCGGACATTTCGAGTGCCGCTTCGGTCAAGAGGACGCTCCTGGCTGCGAAGTCTTTGGTCACCGTGGACCCGACCATGGGAAGCGTCGGCGTCGCCGCCAATGCCATGCTGCAAAAGCTCGGCATCTTCGATCAGGTCAAGTCGAAATTGAAATATGTCCCGAACGGCGGCGGCGTCGGTAAGTCTGTTGTCGCGGGCGAGAGCGAGTTTGGTCTGGGCCCGTACGTCAGCGATCTGATGGGCAACCGCGAGCCGGATCTCGTGGTGGTTGGCGGGCTCCCAGGCGGAGCTTCGACTCCCACCGACATCGTCGCGTTCGTGGCCACGCATGCAAAAGATGCGGCGGCGGCGAAAGCGCTCGTGCAGTACCTGGCCACACCCGGCGCGGGCCAGGTTTACAAGGAACACGGCATCCTGCCGCATAAGTGACACGCCGCGCTGCCACGTTTGTTCGCCTCGCAGCGCTCGTCGCGGCGGGTTTTGCGACGTACCGAGCCTCGAGCTCTTTATTTTGCAGCCATAGTTCTTTTCAACCTTGCACGCCCAGCTTCTTTTTAGGTGCGCCTGTGATTGATTGAACTTTGCCATGCGCCGCTTCGACATGAAAAGCGATTGGGATGCGAGGGCCGGTGACGACGCTCACAAGGCTATCGCCTGTGATGATGCCCAGAACGAAGCTGCCTTCCGAGCCTCGGGCGAGCGGGATGTCCAGCTCGTGCTGGAAGGCGTGTCGGAAATTCTTGAGGCGCATCAGAGTGCTCTGGAGATTGGCTGTGGAACAGGCCGACTCCTGGAGCCGCTCGCCCGCCACTTCCAGCAAGTCTTCGGAGTGGATGTTTCGGGCGAAATGGTTCGCCGGGGCCGCGAGCGCCTCGCTCATCTGCCGCAAGTGCACCTCGTCGAAATCGACGGGTTGGGGAAATTGCCGTTCCGAGACGAGAGTTTCGATTTCTGCTTCAGTTACATCACGTTTCATCACATCCCCATAAAATCGGTGGTTCGTTCCTATATCAGCGAGACCCATCGAGTACTAAAACCGGCGGGAGTCGCCCGCTGGCACTTCTTCGGCCGCCCCGCGGGCATCCTGGCTTCTATCCGGGAAAGCGTCACGCACAAAGACACGTGGAGGGGCTGCAAGTTCACTCTGTCCGAGATCAGCGCCGCTGTTCGAGTGGCGGGATTTGAAATTGTGGATGCGCATTACGTGCCCGCGCAATCGTGGCGGCTATTCGGCAAGACCCCTCCGGATATCATTTGGATCACCGCGCGGAAGTCCGATCACGCGGCGAGGCCTGTCTCGCCTGCCTCGAAATAAGAAAGAGTAAAAACGGGAAATGTGTTCTGCGCGGCCGCGATGCGCTCGTTTGACGCTCCCCACTGATTCCGTTAAGATGACCTCGCGGGGTGGAGCAGTCTGGTAGCTCGTCGGGCTCATAACCCGAAGGTCGCACGTTCAAATCGTGCCCCCGCAACCACGGGCGCTGCGAGGCCAAACCTCAAAGCGCCCTTTTTTCTTTTAGTTGCAGAGAGCGATGTTTACCTCCGAGTTCAGTTAACCGCCGCGTTAATGGTTTGTTCCCAGTCGGGAACAGATTAGGAACAAAACTGCCGCAGATTGCGTCTTCCACGGTTAAGGCGGCCTCACGTTCAGTTTCCTCAGAAATGTGGAATACACGTCCTCGGTCGTGCTGATGTTGGAGTGCCCCAAGACTTCCCTGGATCGCTCCGAACGTTGCTCAAGCCTGTCATCGATCCCTTGACAGCTGGTACCACGGCGAGAGTATGATGCCGTCTCTTTAGGGCGACCGAGAAGGACCAACCGTTCGAGAACCTTCTCGTTAGGCCGCGTTCCTGAAGGGAGGGCAGCTGTCATCTCCGGTCAATCTGAACGAAAAAGGCATAATGCGTCGGCGTAAATTTAGCGCGTGTTAGTGTTCGTCAGAATCGACCTCATCGGCACAGAACAATGAGTTAAACCATTTCCCTTACGGGAAGGGTGAGGGAAAGCCGCAGCGGCGATGGAATCGCGTTGCCGAGTAGGGACTTCACACCGCGAATCCGCCAGGCGGCCCAACTCTAAGTCTCGCTGGGAAGAGTTTGCGAAACCACCCGATTTTAGAGCGAGTTCCATGAGCAAGATCTTCGAGGCCCTGAAGCGGGCCGAATTGGCCCGCGCCGACGAGCAGAACGCCACGGCCGCGGGGACAAGTGCCGCCGAACGACCGGAGCGTCGGCGCACGGCCCGGTGCAACGTCCAAGTTCCTCTCTTCGTCTACGGCCACACGCCGGAGGGCGATCCGTTCTACGAGGACGCGCGTACAATCGCGATCAACGCACACGGCGGATTGATTTTTATGCCCACCATAGTCCGGCCCGGCCAACGATTGCTCGTTACGAAAGAAGGAGATGAGCAGACGAAGGAGTGCATAGTCCTCTCCGTCAGGGCGCGGCTGGCGCACGGCGCTGACGTTGCGCTTGAATTCCCCACTCCAATACCGCACTTCTGGGGTAATTGCGAGGAGCAAAAGCCCGGTCTTTGACGGTGAGCCCGAGGTGCATGACATTCGAGTCATTTGAACAGGCTGTGCGTCAGCTCTCGCGATCGGAGAACAGAGTCTCCCCAACGATGCGTTTCGATATGGGCCTGTCGTGAAATTGCGGACGAACTTAGGGTGCCGGGCAGCCGGTCTCGTCTAGTTCCTGTAACTTCTTGATGGCCTCTGCGTTGTTCTCTTTCGAAGCCACAACCAGCAGTACGCGGGCCTGATCACAATTCACAGGGACACCGTCGCCCCGCAAGTAGAGATCAGCAAGGGCCACCGCCGCCTTGGTGTTTCCCGCTTGGACGGAGGACCAAAGTTGCTGTGGTGTGACCAAGGTCTTTTTTGTGGGCCGTGGCTCCGGAGAGGATAGGTCTGCTAACGGCGCCGGCTGACTTGCGGGGAAGGACACCGGAGACTTCGGACGATCTTTCGCCAGAACGGGTTCCACCGGGTTATCAGGAAAATCGTTCGACGGTTTTGATGGCTGCAGTTTCGGCAGGGTGGGTGGAAGGAAGGATG